>JACQFF010000153.1 GCA_016200205.1 Planctomycetia bacterium | reverse complement strand
TCGGCTTGTAGGCATATTCGATCGCCCAATAGTCGTAGGGGCCGATCGTGTCGGAGAAATAGTCCCCCTGTTTCTCGCCCTTGGGGGCAAAATTGGCCGGAGCGTAATCCATCACCGAGCCGGTCATACCCTTTTTGCGCGTGATCTCGGGGTTGTTCGCGTCTTTGAGGCTGATGAACGTGCTGCTCTTGAAGTTGTGGCGCAGGCCGAGCGTGTGTCCCACCTCGTGCATCACGACCTCTTTGATCGCCTGGCCGATGAACTCCTCGGGCACTTTGCCGCCGGGATCAATGGTTCCCTTGGCGGCCATGACCGCGGCCATCAGACCCAGTTGCCGTTGCATCCCCGGTCCCATCATGCAGCAGTCGCAGCCCACGTGGCGCTCCCAGGCCGGACCGCGAGGCAAGGTGGGAATCGCCGCGGTATGTCCCTCTTTAACGACCGTTTGATATTCGCTAAACAGCCGGGTCAGGGCCTGGTCGTTGGAGGCGAACTCGGGAATCTGCGAGGCGTACAGCTTGAAAAACGCCTGTCGCTGTCCCTGCTGAAGCAGGCTCATCGCTTCGGGAATGCCTCGGGTACGCAAGTATTCGCCGCGCCAATAGCGAATCATGCCTTCGTCGAAGATGATATCCGCGTCCAGGATTTGCCCCGTCTTGGGATTGGTGCGCGACGGACCCATGGCAAACCCGAGCGACGTGGTGATCCAGCGAAACGTGTTGTAGCGAATGTCTTCGGGGTCGAAGTCGTCCAGGTCGCTCTGTTCGCGGACCTCGATCGCCTCGATGTAGCCCAGTTTGGCAAAAGCTTTGTTCCATTCCAGAATCCCAGCGCGGACGTAAGGGCGGTATTCGCGCGGCACCGTCTTTTCGATCCAAAACACGATCGGTTTTTTCGGGGGCGACTTGTCGGCCGAGGCGTTGCTCTTTTCCAGATTCCAGCGCGTGACGTAGCGGACGTGCGGAGTGTCCTGGACATCCTTGGTGAAATCCTTGACCGTGCTCAGAAAGTGTCCCACTCGGTCGTCGGCGACGCGGGCTTTGTAGCCGCCGCTGGGCAGTTTCGACAGCCCGTAGTGAATGACCACTTGCGTCCCGCGCGGATCGGCGATGCTGTCGCCGCCGAAGAAGTAGTAGAAGAATTGGCCGAACCCCATGTTGAACACGGCGCTGACTTCGATCTCCAGATTTTCGGAGAAGGCTTTGACCTTGGCCCAGGTGCTGCGACTGCGATCGGGAGTGATGCCGATGCCGGCCAGGTCGGTCATGAACAGGTCGGCCAAATCGACCAGCACCCGACGGCCTTCCTGCTCTTCGCTCTTGATCGGCAGCGAGCCGATCACGCTATCGGTGTACGAGACTTTGACCGAGTCGGCCTGCGGCGATCCGTCATCGGCCTTGAACTTGACGTTTCGGCGGACCACCAAAATCTTGTCGGCCGAGCGATGAAAGCTGAGGATCCATTGATTGCCGAAATTCAGCGTATCGCCGCCCAGGTACATCATGCCGGCGCCGCGCGCGATCGAGATCGGGAGAATGAGCTCCTGGTTGTACTGCTCTTGCTTGATCGCCATCAGCAGTTTTTGGTCTTTTTCGTTGTAGTACAGCGGAAAGAGCCCCTCGATCAACTTGGCTCCTTCGGTGACCTTGTTCCACTCGGGAAACTTTTCTTCTTTCTTGTCCGGCTTCGAATCAGTCTTGGCATCGGCCGCGGTGGCCGCCGCCTTGGCGGGAGGCGGCTCGGCGCCGTCAGCCAGAGCACGACCCGCCATTACGGCGATCGCGACGATCAGTCCCCAACGAACGCGGTGCGCACGCAGACCTAGGTGTTGTAACATCGCAGCTCCTCCCTTCCTGCAAACGGGAAACATGGAACGGGATCTCGAACGATCCCCCGAAAGGACAAATTCAACCTATCGCCCGTTTTTCGGAAGGTCAACATTTTCGAATGATTGGCGGCGACTTCGGTATTTTCGAGGCCGATTGGGCATAGTCTTTTGTAAGCATGTTTCAAAGCCGCACTGCCGCGGTCTCTTTCGCTCTGGTATTTCCCCGGCCGAGGTGTCAGAATTAAGAATCTGTTGACTTGCGCCCGCCGTCGCCGCTACGGCGAGATTTTGTCAGAGCTGACGTGCCGCCATGAGCGAACTGTTCGTCCTGATTCCTGGCCGCACGAGCAAACAGGGCTGCGGCATCAGCGAAGGCAAATTTACCGACGCTTATCAGTCCGAGACGACCATCTTGCAGATCTGTCCTAAAGACATGCAACGGCTCGGTTTGAACGAAGGGGACCGCGTGCGGCTCTCCAGCGAAACCGGCCAGGTCGAGGTGGCCGTCACAGCGGCCAAGGGAGACGAGCTGCCGCCGGGCGTTCTGTTCATTGCCTACGGTGACTTGTCGAGCCGGCTGATGGGGGGCGACACGCACGGCTCCGGCATGCCGACCAGCAAGGGCCTGGACGTGGCGCTAGAGAAAATCGCCTAATAGGAGCTTTCAAAACCGCCGGGGACTGTCCCAATTTTGCGGAGTCTTCGGAGCAAAATGGGACTGTCCCCTTCTGGGCGCCCGAAACGAGAATTCATCCATGAGTACCGCCACCAAAAACCAGGCCGCTACGGACGGATCGTTGAAAATCGTGCAAGACGCCACCTGCACGTTTTGCGGCTGCGTGTGCGACGATATCGATCTTTCGGTCAAAGACAATCACATTGTCGAAGCCAAGCGGGCCTGCGTATTGGGCAAGAGCTGGTTTTTCAATCATTACGTCGACCAGCGCCCCTCGTGTCTCATTTCCGGCCGGCCGGCCAGCATCGAAGAGGGGATCGAGCGGGCCGCCAAGATCTTGGCGGGCGCCAAATACCCGATCATTTACGGACTGAGCGATACGACGTGCGAAGCGCAGCGGATCGCGGTCGGCATCGGCGATTGGATTGGCGGCAACGTCGACACCACGACCAGCGTCTGTCACGGTCCCTCGGGCATGGCTTTTCAGGGAGTCGGCGAAGTGACTTGCTCGCTGGGAGAAATCGCCAACCGGGGCGACCTGATTATTTTCTGGGGTTCCAACCCGGCGGAAAGCCACCCGCGGCACTTCACGAAATACAGCTTGATGCCCAAGGGCATGTTTTTGCCCAATGGCCGCAAGGACCGCACCTGCGTGCTGGTCGACGTGCGGAAAACAAAAAGTGCCAAGGCGGCCGATATTTTTCTGCAGATCAAGCCGCGCAAAGATTTCGAGGCTCTTTGGATTTTGCGGGCGCTGGCCCAAAACCTTTCACTCGACCCGGCCGAGGTGGAAGACGAAACGGGCGTGCCGCTCTCCGCCTGGCAAGATTTGATGGGCCGCATGAAACAGGCCAAGTTCGGCGTCCTGTTGTTTGGCATGGGCCTGACGATGACTCGCGGGAAACATCTCAACAGCGAAGCGTTACTTGCGCTCGTGCGTGACATGAATGCCTACACGCGGTTCGTGGCCAAGCCGATGCGCGGCCATGGCAACGTGACGGGGGCCGATAACGTGGTTTCCTGGCAGACCGGCTATCCGTTCGGCGTCAACATGTCGCGCGGCTATCCGCGGTTCAATCCCGGCGAATACACCACCGCCGACACGCTCGCCCGGCGCGAAGCCGACGCGGCCATGATCATCGCCAGCGATCCGATGTCGAACTTCAGCCAGGCGGCGCGCGAGCGGCTCTTGGCGATTCCTTATATCTCGCTGGATCCGAAAGAAACGCCCACCACGCGGGGCGCCACTGTCGCCTTCACGACGGCCACCTACGGTATCAACACTGCGGGAACGGTTTATCGGATGGATGACGTTCCGATCCCGTTGCGGCCGGCCTTCGATTCGCCGCATCCCAGCGATTTCGAAATTCTCTCGGGCATCGAGCGGCGAGTCAAAGCACTCAAGGCGGCCGTGCGACTGTGAATGGAGACGACAAATCTTTGTGCCGGTCCCCTCTCCCTTGGGGAGAGGGTTAGGGTGAGGGGACTGAGCCAACGAGGCCTGCACGAACCGCAGAATGCTGGCAAGCAGCAACACCCTCACCCCGGCCCTCTCCCAAAGGGAGAGGGAGTGCAACGAAATCCTGCATTCCTCGTATGCCTAGCTCGCGCTTCAAAATTTCCGGCGGAACGCTGTACGATCCCGTCCACGGCATCGATGGGCAGGTGCGCGATCTGTGGATTCAAGACGGCAAGATCGTCGCGGCGCCGACCGACCCGCAAGTCCGGGCCGACAAGACGCTCGATGCGGCGGGTATGGTCGTCATGCCGGGCGGGATCGACATGCACTGCCACATCGCCGGCCCCAAGGTCAACGTGGCCCGCAAAATGCGGCCGGAAGAAAAGCGCCTCGCGCCGAAAGTCTTACGCACCGCCACGACGCACGGCGGCACGATGGGCAGCGTGCCCAGCACGTTTGCCACCGGCTACAAATACGCCGGCATGGGCTACACCACCGCCTTCGACGCCGCCATTCCGCCGCTAGCCGCACGCCACGTGCACGAAGAATTCGACGACACGCCCTGCATCGACAAGGGCTTCTATGTGCTGGTCGGCAACAACCACTACATCATGCGGGCCATTCAAGAACAGGAGCCGGAGCGGTTGAAGGCCTTTTTGGGCTGGCTGCTTTCGTCGGCCAAGGGATATGCGCCCAAAATGGTCAATCCCGGCGGCGTGGAAGTCTGGAAGCAGCGCCAAGGCGGCAACGTCAGCAACTTGGATTCGGTGGTCGAGCATTTCAACGTCACGCCGCGGCAGATCATTCGCAGCGTGGCCCAGGCCGCCGAAGAATTGAAATTGCCCCATCGGGTTCACATCCATGCCAACAATTTGGGCCTGCCCGGCAACTGGACCACCACGCTCGAAACGATGCAGGCGCTCGAGGGTCACGGCGGGCACCTGACGCATATCCAGTTTCACAGCTACGGCGGTGGAGCGGGGGACGAAGACACGTTCAATTCCAAGGCCGTGCAATTGGCCGAATACGTCAACTCGCATCCCAATATCACCATCGACGTCGGCCAGGTCATGTTTGGCCACACCACCAGCATGACCGGCGACGGCCCACTGGGTTATTACCTGAGCAATATCTACAAGAGCAAATGGTTCTCCAGCGACACCGAAATGGAGGCCGGCTGCGGCATCGCGCCGATCGAATACAAAAACAAGAGCCTGATCCACTCGCTGCAATGGGCCATCGGGCTGGAGTGGTACCTGCTCGTCGAAGATCCTTGGCGCGTCGTGATGAGCACCGATCACCCCAATGGCGGCTCGTTTCTGGCCTATCCGCAAATCGTGCGACTGTTGATGGACCGTACCTGGCGCAACGACGTCTTGAAAACCGTCAGTCCGCTGGTGCGCAAGCGATCGGCGCTAGCCAATTTGGATCGCGAGTATTCGCTCTACGAAATCTGCATCATCACCCGCTCGGGCCCGGCCAGGATTTTGGGGCTCAAGAACAAGGGACACTTGGGCCCGGGCGCCGATGCCGACATCACGATCTACACGCCCCACGACAACAAGGAAACGATGTTCGAGCTGCCGCGTTACGTAATCAAGTCGGGCGAGGTGATTGTCGAGCTGGGCGAAGTTCGAGATCCGGTGCGCGGCAAGACGCTGCACGTTGCGCCCGACTACGACCACGGCGTCGAAGCCGACATCGCCCAGTGGTTCGAGAAATACTATTCGATCCGCTTCCGCAACTACCCGGTCACGGAGGACTACATGCGCCAGCACGAGACGATTGCCTGCGGTGGGTAGTGGCGGGTGGGTAGTGATCGGTGGTTAGTTGACGAAGGAGAAGTGATTCGCCGACAACGCAGGCCAGTCACCGTCAATCTTCGTCACTAGCCGCTAATCACCAACCACTAACCACTATCCAGTTCGGCGAGCACGTCGGCCGAAGCAGTAAACCCGGCTTGAGCAAGTGCCGCCAGATAATCGGGCGGGTGGTTCAAGTTCTTGAGGGTCGTCAACCGCGGATCGACGTCGGTCAGTTCTTTTTCTACCACGCGGCGCGTCGACACGATATCGAATAGATAAGCCGGACGCATGCGGTCGGCAGCCAACAATTCGTTGATCAAGTCCAACAAGCTGCGGCGATAGACGGCCGCCAGCGGATGCTGGAATCCGCCACTGACGGGCACGGCCGCCGCATGATCGCCCAATAGCTCGAACATCCGCCGCACAAAAGCCGCCACCAATAGCGGCACATCGCAGCTCGTGGCATACGCCGCGTCAACTTCTTCGGGCAGCGCCGCCAACCCCGCCGACAGCCCTTCGAGCGGCCCACGCCCTTGGCGACGATCGCGTGCGATGATCACGCCCTCGGCGAGTTTTGGCAAATCCTGATCGGGGGCCGCCACGACGACGATCGGCTGGCAGACTTCGCCGAGCAGCCGGACGATCCGCTGGAGCATCAACTCCGGACCGAACGGCAGCGCCAGCTTCGCCGTTCCCATCCGACTGCTACGCCCGCCGCACAAAATAATCCCGCCGCGTTTCACGTCGATAGTCTTCCTGCGTCGTCGAGCATCCTGTCGTCGTCGAGCATCCTATCACCTCCGGTCCGGCTTGATTATACTCCACGCTTCAACGCAGGTAGTGGTTATTGGCTGGTGATTGGTGGTTGGGTGGAAGAACGAGGAAAGTTCCGCCGCTGACCAGGCCAGACCTTTGTCACTAATCCCCAACCCCCAACCCGTTGGCCCCATGCCGCTGCGACTCGTCTACAAAGCCCAAACCAGCGTGCCCGTGGAAGTCGAAGGGCTCGTGCCATCGTTTGTTCGCGAGCAATCGCTCGCCGAGACCGAACGCTTCGAAATCTTCCACGGTAACGAAAAGCTGCCGCTGGCTGAATTCTTTTCCGTCTCAGGAAGTCCGGGCGACGAGCGGATCGATTTCGAGGGCAACCTGGCCGGCGTGCACTGGATCGGCGCCGGCATGTCCGAGGGCGTGGTCCACGTCGCGGGCGACGCCGGACGGCATGTCGGCAGCGAAATGACTGGAGGCGAAATCCACGTCTCGGGCAATGCCGGCGATTGGGTCGGCGGCGAAATGCACGGCGGATTGATTCACGTTCGCGGTCGCGCGGGACATCTCGTCGGCTCGGCCTATCGCGGTAGCGCCCGCGGCATGACCGGCGGCACTATTCTGATCGGCGGCGAGGTCGGCAACGAAATCGGCCACACCATGCGGCGCGGACTGCTGGCCGTCGGCGGCGGCTGCGGCGACTTTGTCGGACTGAACATGATCGCCGGCACGATCTTTGTTTTCGGGCCGTGCGGCATCCGGCCCGGCGCGGGAATGCGGCGCGGTACGATCGGCCTGTTCGGCAGCACACCGCCCAAACTGCTCCCCACCTTCCGCCCCGGCAGCCGCGACAAGCCGCTGGTCTTGCAGCTTTTGTTTCGCCAATTGCGAAAACTCGATTTTCCGCTCGACGACGCGCTCGTGAATGCCGAGTACCGCATGTACCACGGCGACATGGTGGCAACCGGCCGCGGCGAGTTGCTCTTGCCCGAGCGTGCAACCTGAAAACTCTCTCCCTCGGGGAGAGGGCAGGGTGAGGGGGGGCGGCCAGGATTGTGGTGCGTCAAGGACGCACCCTACTTCACTCGCTTGGTCGCAATCCCATGCTATTAAGATGTTCTCGCACCTGCGGGTCGGCCAGGAGTTTTCTGAAGGCTTGAACGGCCGGTCGATGGAGCCGGCTCTGCGGTACGATGAAATCGTAGTGCTCGTCGCCGATCGGCAAGAATCCTAAATCTTTGTGGCGCGACACCGACTCGATGGCCACGCCCCAGTCGGCCCGGTCCTGCAACACGGCGGCGGCGACGGCCGTGTGATTGCGGGCTTGCACGGCGTAGCCGTTGGGCTGCGTCCCTTCGAGCAGCCGATCGATCAGAATTCGCGTGCCGCTGCCTTGATTGCGATTGACCATCATGCACCGCGGATCGCGTTTCACGCGCTCGATGGCCTCCGTCGCGCTTGCGCCTGTGAAACGTGGATCGCCCGCGCGGTAAACGACGCCTTGCAAACGCCGGTAGCCGCTCACCAGCAGCAGTTCGGAGGTGATGTACGGATAGTTGTACTGACCCGTCTTTAGGTCGAGCAAATGCATGCCGGCCAGGTCGCATTCGTTACGCGTGGCGGCCGAAAGTCCGGCGGTGCTGCCCACCGAAAGGAACTTGGTGTGGAAACCTTTTTCTTGCAGCAAACCGAGCAAATAGTCGAGGCCCACGCAATGGCTGCCGATGACGACCAGATCGGCCGCTCGAACGTCGCGCCCCGAGAGTTGCACATTGACCTGGGCTCCCGCTTCGACGATTTCCTGATGCCGGCCGACTGTGAGAAAGCCATCGGCGCGGCTAAAAGCGGTGACCGAGCCGGAGCCCTTGCCCATCGGATAAGCGACCAAATGGCCGGCTTCGGGATCGGTCACCAGGCCGACAAGCACGTACTCGGTGCGGCCGATTTCCGAGTTGATTTTCACGGCCAGCCGCGCCGCGACCGACGAGGCCTGCTCCACGCGCTTGCCCGCGAGAGAGCGAATCACCGGAGCCACGAACTCATGAAAGGTGAAAATCGCCGAGGTCGGAAACCCCGGCAAAACGACGACCGGTTTGCCATCGTGCGCGGCCAGACAGATCGGCTTGCCAGGCTTCAATGCCACGCCGTGCGCCACAATGCCGGGCGATTTCAACTCGGCCACGACCCGATACGAAACGTCGCCGCTTCCCTTGCTCGTTCCGCCGGAAAGCAACACGACGTCGGCTCGGGCCAGCGCGAGCTTGAGCGCCGCGCGCAGCTTTTCGAAATCGTCGGGCACGATGCCCAGTGAAATCGGCTCGCCTCCCAATTCCCGGATGGCGTCCGTCAGGATTTGCGCGTTCGAGTCGTAGACCAGGCCGGGGCGCATCGGCTCGCCAGGCGCGATGATTTCATCGCCGGTCGAAAGGATCGCCACTTTCGGCCGCCGCCAGACGCGGACGCTCGCGCAGCCGATCGCCGAGAGCACGCCCGTTTCGCGGCTGGTTAGCACTTCGCCGCGCCAGAGCACTGTTTCGCCATGCGAAATATCGGTCCCGGCAAAGGTCACTCCAAAACCGGGCGCGACCGCTTTGCGCACCACGACTTCGCCGCCCACGCATTCGGCATGTTCGACGGCGACGATCGCATCGGCCCCGCGCGGCAGCATGCCGCCAGTCGCAATCGAAACGGCGGCGTCGGCCGCGACCTCGCTCTTGGGCACGACGCCGGTGGCCGCGACTTCAGCCAGCAGTTTCAGTTTGCACGGCCGTTCTTCCCGAGCGCCGTAGGTGTCGAGAGCACGGACGGCGAAGCCATCCAGATTCGAGCGGTCAAACGAGGGCACATCGACAGAGGCCACTACGTCGGCAGCCAACACGCGGCCAAGCGCCTCGCGCAGATCGACCAACTCGTCGCCCAGCGGAGCCAAACGAATCGCCGCTTGAAACCGGCGCTGGGCCTCGTCGCGATCGACTACTTCCAAGAATTGTTCTTGAGAAACCATACAGATGTGCGTTCAAAAGAGATGCTCCCGCTCCTCGAGGGAGGGGGGATCACACAAAAAATACTCGCGGTTCGAATTCAATCGTACAAAAACACGTTAACCTCAGCCCCGGGCGGATAACCCTCCAGATCGGCCGGAATCAGCAGAAAACCGTCGGCACGCGTGGTCGACGAGAGAATCGAGGCTCCACCGATGGCCAGCGGTGTGATTGCTCCATCGGCGAACACCACCCGGGCGTAGTCGAGCCGTCCGATTTCGGAACTGATTTTGCGAGTCAGCTTGCCTTTCACCGTGCGATACGGCCATTCCCGATTGCGGCCGCCGAGACCGCGAATGGCGCGGCCCGCGAAAAAATCGTAGGCGCATAAACACGAAACTGGATTGCCGGGCAATAAGAACACCAGCCGCGCGCCGAGCCGCCCCATTCCGGTCGGACTACTGGGACGCATGGCAATGCCGTGGATCGCCAACTCGCCTCGCTCGGCCAACAAGGTTGGCACGTGGTCTTCCTCTCCCACGCTGGAGCCGCCGGAAACCAACACCACGTCGACGTCGTCCAATAGCGCCGCCAAAATCGCCTCGCGATCGTCCGGCACGATTTGCCGCTTGGCGAGGCTGCCGCCGTCGCGTTCGACCAGCGCTGCGAGCATCGGGCCGTTGGCGTCGGTGACTTGAAAACCGTGCGGTTTGGTGCCGCCTGGCAACAGTTCGTTGCCGGTGACCACAATGCTAGCGCGGGGGCGGCGGACGCACGGCAAACAGCCGGCGCCGATCGACGAGAGGACGCCCAAGTCTTGCGGCCTAAGCGTGCGGCCTTCGCGAAAGACGATCGCGTCGACGCTCACGTCCTCGCCCACGCTCCCGACGTGCTTGCCCGGCGTGACTTCGCCGTGAACTCGCACGTGCGGGCCATCGAGTTGGGCCAATTCGGCGGGGAGCACTGAGTCGGCCCCCGCGGGCAGAGGCGCGCCGGTCATGATTCTTACGGCCTGGCCCTGGCCGAGCTGGCCTGCAAACGGCCGGCCGGGAAAGGATTCGCCCACGATATCGAGTTGGAGTTGGTTGTAAGGCGTGGCTCCGGCGGTATTGGCCGCGCGCAGCGCGAATCCGTCCATCATCGCGCGGTCAAAGCCGGGCACCGCCACGCTGCTCGTCACCGGCGATGCCAACACGCGGCCGGCGGCGCTGGCCAACGGCACCTGCTCAGCGGGCAAGGGCCGTAGTTGGCCTTCCAACCAGATCAGAGCCGCTTCAACGGTGACGCGCTGCGCAAAACCATGCATGCGAACGTCGGCAGAAACTTCCCGAGGATGAGAATGGCCGCTCATGGGGCAAGCACGGAAAGGCAACGGTACCATTGACACGGCAAGTACTTTTCTCATCATAACCTGCCCCAAAATGCGGCGTCAGGGCAGGCCGCAATCGAGGTTGCCTGGGCGTTGAGGGCGGGGTACAGTCAAATATCCGCGGTTGTCGTCGCGATCGAGGGGGCAATTTCCGTCCGTTCAAAAGTCCGCCAGGGCAGTCCACCGCCATTTTGATGTCGAAAGCCCGTGCTGTTGGAATCGACCTGGGAACGACCTGCTCGGCCATCTCATACGTCGATGAGATGGGCCGCAGCGCCATGTTCCGCGATCCACAGGGTCAACTGCTGATCCCGAGCATGGTGTTTTTCGAGGATGACGAGCTGGTCTTTGGCGCCGCGGCCAAGCAAGCCGCTTCGACACAACCGAATCGCACCGCCGAGTACGTCAAGCGCGATTTGGGCCAAACGGCCTACTCGCGCGCGATCGACGGCGAGTTGCTGCCGGCCGAACTGGTCGAAGCTTGCCTGTTGAAGAAGCTTCGCGACGATGTCTCGGCCGAAGGCGGACCCAAACCGGCGATCGTGCTCTCGGTGCCGGCCTGTTTCGACCAGGCCCAACGCAAGGCCCTGCTCGACGCCGCGCGGATCGCCGGGCTCGACGTACTGGGAACCATCACCGACACGTTGGCCGCTGCCCTGACGTTCGCCGAACAGCAAGGCTACATCAGCCGCGCGACCGCCGGCGGTAAACCGTCAAGCCGGGTCCTGGTGTTCGATTTGGGCGGCGGCATGCTGGACGTGGCGATTGTCGAAGTCAAGCCGGGGCGGTTGCGGACGTTGGCCGCTCGTGGAGACGCTCGGCTCGGCGGCCGCGATTGGGATCTGCGGCTGGCCGACACGTTGGCCGGCGAATTCAAAAAGCGATTCGGCCAGGATCCTCGCCACGACATGGCCAGCGTGCGGCGGCTCGTGCAGGCGGCCGAAGAGGCCAAACAAACCTTGAGTACCCGCCAACAGGCCCGCGTGCGCGTCGAACGCTCCACGAACTCTGCCGATGTCGCCGTGACTCGGCAAATGCTCGAACAGGCGACCTCCGATTTGCTAAAGCGCGCCAAACGCATAGCCGAACAGGTGCTCGCTCAAGCCGCTCTGGATTGGCGCGATTTGTCGCACCTGCTATTGGTGGGCGGCGCCACCCGGATGCCGATGGTCGGCAAGATGCTCGTGACGCTCACCGGCATGAAGGCGGTGCCGAACCTTCATCCCGACGAGGCGCTGGCCCGCGGCGCGGCCTTGTACGCTGAACGGCTGCTGGCGGCGCGCGAAAACCGCGCGTCGAGTGTGCAGGTCGAGATAACGGATCTGACTTCGCGGAGCTTAGGCGTCGAATGGACCGATCCCGACTCCGAACGCGCGGAAAATGTCGTGATCATTCCCTGCGGCACTGAAATCCCCTGCGGCACCGCTTCCAGAATCACCACCCAAGTCGACGATCAAAGCTCGATCGTGATCCAACTGCTCGAGGGCGAAAGCCGCAGCGCCGAGGAATGCTCGCGCATCGGACAAATCGTGATTCGCGATCTGCCGGGCGGATTGCCTAAGAATTGGCCGATCGAGGTGCACTATCAGTTCAATCCCGAGGGTCGTTTGCAGGTACAAGCCCGGATGCAAAAGTCGGGCGAGCCGCTGACAGTTAGGTGGCAACGCGAGGGCGCGCTCAATGAGGATCAGGTGGCCGCCTGGAAAAAAGTGCTTGGTGGCCAGCAAGGGCTCAAAGCCATTCACGCCCAACTGGCCCAGCAACAGGAAAAACAACCCGTCACTTCGCCAGTGGCGGTTCCCGTGGGGCAAATCGTCAATGATTCGGGGGGCGAGCCAGGCGTCGAAGCGGGCTCTCAGCACCAGGCCATCTCGGAAACAGAGCTTTTGGCCAGGCAGAACGCGACGGCCAGCATACTGCGGAAACGTAAGAATTCGCCGAGAAATTTGGCGATTATCCTGGCCGGCTACCTGTTCTCTTCGCTGCTTGGTCTGGCCATAGGTTACTATATATTGATAAGGCTCCGGCCCGAGTTTAACTATTGGCACCTGCGGCTGCCGGGTCTCGCTCGAGAAGCGCCCCCCAACGAGGCTCTCTCCCCAGGACGGCGCTAGCGAGCGGAATCGAGAACAGGCCACATCGCAAGTCCTTATGAGCATGACCGAAGAAACGACTCCCGCGGTAGGAATCGACCTGGGCACGACCTACTCCGCTGTGGCTTACCTCGATGAAACGGGACGACCCATCACTTTGGTCAACGCCGAAGGCGATCTGGTCACGCCCAGCGTCGTGCTGTTCGAGGGCAACCAGGCGGTCGTGGGCAAAGAGGCGCTCAAGGCCATCGCCACCGAAGCCGAACACGTGGCCCAATGCGCCAAGCGCGAGCTGGGCGAACGGACCTTCCACAAGAATCTGCAAGGCCGCAAGTATCCGCCCGAGGCCCTACAAGCCTTCGTGCTCAACAAATTGCGTCAGGATGCGACCCGCCAGATCGGCGATTTTCGAAAAGTCGTGATCACGGTCCCGGCCTATTTCGACGAAGTGCGCCGCAAAGCCACGCAAGATGCCGGTTACATGGCCGGATTCGAGGTGCTCGACATCATCAACGAGCCCACGGCGGCCGCGATCGCTCATGGATTCTTGAAAGGCTTTCTGAATCGCAAAGGCGAATCGAACGCGCCCCGCAAACTGCTGGTCTACGATTTGGGCGGCGGCACGTTCGACGTGACCGTGATGGAAATCCGCGGCCGCGAATTCCTGGCGCTGGCGACCGACGGCGACGTGCAACTCGGCGGCCAGGATTGGGATCAGCGGCTGATCGATTACGTGGCCGAGGAATTCATTCGCACCTATCAACTCGATCCGCGCGAAGACCCCAACACGGCCGGCCGGCTGTGGCGCGAGTGCGAAGACGCCAAGCGGACCCTCTCGGCCCGCGGCAAAGTCTCCATCAGTTGCGATTACAAGAGCCAGGCGGTGCGCGTCGAAGTCACGCGGGAAAAATTCGAGGAAATCACGCAGGATTTGCTCAACCGCACACAGTTCACGACCAAGCAGACCCTGCAAGCCGCCGGGCTGTCGTGGAGCGATCTGGATTACGTGCTGTTGGTGGGCGGATCGACGCGGATGCCGATGGTCGCGAAGATGCTGCGCACCATGTCGGGCAAAGAGCCCGATGCTTCGGTAGCGGTCGACGAGGCGGTCGCGCATGGCGCGGCTCTGCACGCCGGAATTCTATTGGCCAAGAGCCGCGGCGAGATCCCGTTGGTGAACATCACGAATGTCAACTCCCACAGCCTGGGAGTGGTCGCCACGGACACGCGCACCGAGCGGAAGCGCAACGCGATCCTGATTCCGCGCAACACCACGCTGCCGGTGACCGCCAAACGCGTGTTCCGCACGCAGAAGGCAGGGCAGAAATCGATCTTGGTGCGGATCGTCGAGGGGGAGAGCGCCTCGCCGGAGGACTGCTCGCAGATCGGCAAGTGCGTGGTCCGCGATCTGCCGCCCGATTTGCCGGCCCAAACGCCGATCGACGTCCGCTTTCAATATCAAGAAAACGGCCGGTTGACCGTTCAGGTCAGCGTGGCCAATACGAGTCGCGAATTGAAGCACGAAATCACGCGCGAGAACAGCCTCACGGCGGAACAACTCGAAGCCTGGCGGCTGTACGTCACCGGCCAGCCCGTCAGCGACCCTGAACCCAGCGGTATCGCCGACGACTTGACGATCGTCATCGAAGAAGACGAGTAGTTGCCGGTCGGTCGTGCGCGAGATTCCTCTCACGGTCTCTCGGCGAGCCCGGTTTGCACTTGGCGGCTCGGGCAATCTATACTAGGAACCGCGAACTGCCCCCTGCTCACCGGCGTTGCTGTGCGCTGCCCCCTTCGATTTCAGCCACGCCTAGCCAAGGAAATGCCCTTCATGAGATTGAGCCCCCGCAGTGTTTTTCTATCCCGATTCTCCCGGCGTGCTGCGGGTGCCATGCTCACGCTCGCCGTGAGCATGATGCGTGCGTTGACCGTTAAACACGCTTACGCAAGCGTAAGCATGGCACCCAGCGGTGTTGTAACGACAACCAGCGGGCACTGCTCGACGAGCCAGCAGTGGCAGCCAATTTGCCTGCGGTTCATGGCGGAAATTGGACTGTTGGTCGGTTTCGCGTCGCTTGCCCAGGCGCAACTTTCGCCGGATCAGGAGCTCAAAACACTCAAAGCCGCGCCCGGCTTCGACGTTTCTGTCTTTGCCAGCGAGCCCTTGATCACCAATCCGGCGGCCATCGACGTCGATACGCATGGGCGCGTATGGGTCGCCGAAATCCAATGGTATCGCGGCGGCGCCAAGAATCCTCCGGCCGACAAAATCAAGGTCTTGGAGGACACCGACGGCGACGGCAAGGCCGACAAAGTAACGGTGTTCGCCGACCGCGTGTTCGCGCCGATGAGCATTTGCGTCGCCGGCGAGCGGGTGTTCGTCGCCACAAGCCCGGACTTGTGGCTCTATGAAGACAAGGACCACGATTTGAAGGCCGACGGACCGCCGAAAAAACTGCTGACCGGCTTCGGCGGCCGCAATCACGATCACGGCGCGCACAGCCTGGTGCTGGGGCCCGACCACAAATGGTGGATGTCGCACGGTGACACCGGGTTTGACGTGAAGGGCACCGACGGCTCGAAGATCAAGTTCCAATGGGGCGCCGTGCTCCGGGGCGAACTCGACGGCAGCAAGTTGGAAACCGTGGCGGTCAATTTTCGCAATCCCTACGAAGTTTGCGTCAGCTCGTTCGGCGAGCCATTCTGCAGCGACAACGACAACGACGGCAATGAAAGCGTGCGCATCTGTTGGATCATGGAAGGGGGCAACTATGGCTGGTTCGGCGGGCCGCCGTTTGCCAAGCAAGAGCTCGATGCCCGGCTTTCGCCCGAAACGCCGTTTCGCGAGCACTGGCACTTTCGCGGCTATATGCCCGGCTACGTGCCGGCCACGCTGGTGACCGGTTTTGGCTCGCCCACGGGCATTTGCTTCTATGAAAGCGACGCGTTTGGCGCGAAATATAAGAACGCGCCCTTGCATACCGACTGCGGTCCGCGCGAGTGCCGCGTCTATCGCCACGAGCTGGCCGGCGCGGGCATGAAAGCCACCAACGAAGTCTTTCTCGCCAACGAAGGCGACAACTATTTTCGCCCCGACGACATCTGCGCGGGGCCCGATGGCCGTCTGTACGTGTCCGATTGGTACGACGGCGGCGTCGGCGGCCACGGTTACAACAATCCCGACCAGGGCCGCATCTTCCTGCTGTTGCCGAAGGGCAAGAAATTACAGCGTCACGAAAAGCCCGGGCCGTACGCGAACATCGCCGACGCCATCGAAGGACTCAAAAGTCCCAACCTGGCCACGCAATACCTGGCCCGCGAAAAATTGTTGGCCGAGGGCGGCCGCAGCATGCCGGCTTTGAAGTCATTGCTGTCCAACCCTGAGCCGAACGACGCGGCCCGCGCCTTGTGGGTGCTGGATCGCATCGGCGGTGAAGCCCGCAAGATCGTGGTCGATCAACTGAAGAACCCCAACGCCTCGTTCCGCGCTTTGGCGGTGCGCATTCTGCGGCGGCATGGCGGGGAATTCAGCGTTCCGATTCTAAGCATCGCCAGTGATCCGTCGGCCGAAGTCCGCCGCGAAGTGCTGCTAGCCATCCGCACCATCAAAGGCGAAAAGGCATTAGCGGTGTTGGGCAAACTCGCGGCGACTTACGACGGCACGGATCGCTATCTACTGGAAGCCATCAACATCGCCGCCAGAGGTCGCAAAGAACAGCTCTTGGCGCGTTTGGAAAAACAGCAGCCGCTCTCGGTCGGGCAGTTTCCGCTGCTAGAAGTGCTCAGTTCCGAGCGGGCCGTCGACAACTTGTTGGCGAGGCTCACGCAAACCAACTTGGATGAGAAGTCGGCGAAGCCGCTGCTGGAGGACGCTGTCAACATGCCCGCGATCGAGGCCGGTTGGGGACTGCTGAAGGTGGCCTCCAATCCCGGCACCCCCGCTTCGCTTCGCCGCTCGGCCTTGGAAAAGGTCGTTGCCAATCTGAACCAGCGCGGCAATTGGACGGCTATGGCCGAGGACGCCAAGTTCATTGCGGTCCTGCGAACCCTGCTGGGCGATAAGGATCTGCGCTCGACCGCGTTGGGCGCGATCGGTAAATTACACATCACGGCCCTGGGGGGCGAAGTATTGGCTTTAGCGCAGGCGGCCGATCTCGATGCGGGCGTGCGCGAGCAAGCCATCGGCGTGGCGGCGCGGCTCCAGCCGCCTGGCGTCGCGGCCACGTTGCACGGATTGTTGTCCGATATCGAGCCGGGGGTGGCCAAAGCGGCGCTCGTGGGAATTGTCGACGTGCAAGACATCCGCACGTTGCGCGAAATTTTCTCCGGCGATGTATTTTCTCCCGACGTGCGCCGCTCCGCCGCCGAACGTTTGGTCGACTCCGTCGGCGGAGCGATCGTCTTGTTGCGATTGATCGACGAAAACCAATTGGCTTCCGATCTGAAACAATTTGTCGTTGGCAAAGTCGTGGCGCACCCCGACTCGAACATCCGTGTGCTCTACGAAAAATTCATACCCGAAGCGGAGCGTCCCAAAAAGCTGGGCAAGGCGATTCGCCCTGAAGACATTTTGGCGCTGGCCGGCGACGCCAACCGAGGGCGGATCATCTTCAACAAGAGTTCGGCCGCTCAGTGCAACGCGTGTCACGCAGTGCAAGGCTTTGGCGGCACGCTGGGCCCCGATTTGACCAACATCGGCAAAAAGTACGAACGCAATACGCTGCTGGAAACAATTCTCGATCCGTCCAAGGCCATCGCTCCGGAATTCATTCCGTATTTGCTCGAAACCAAAAGCGGCCAGGTCTATGCCGGCTTCCTGGTCGAGCGGACGGGCGATCGCGTGGTGCTCAAGGACGTGAAGAGTCAACTGATTCGCGTGGCGCTCCACGAGGTCGAAGCGCTGGTGCCGCAACAGAAGTCGCTGATGCCGGAACTGATCTTGAGCGAAGTCACCTCGCAAGATGCCGCCGACTTGTTGGCCTTTTTGACGACCCTCAAATAGATCCTCCCATGGAACTGACCGGAAAATCAGCTCTTGGCAAAATGCAGTTTCAGAACCCTCTCCCTTCGGGAGAGGGCAGGGTGAGGGCGTTATATTGTTCGCTCACGCCGTCACCCCGGCCCTCTCCCAAAGGGAGCGGGGGATGTTTTGGATTCCTCACGGCGTGGTTCATCGTGTCGCTCGCGTTGGCGTTTTCTGGCGCGCGTGCTGCGTCGGCCCAAGCGCTCGCGCCCGGCGAGGCGCTGAAGCATTTCAAGGTCGCCGATGGGTTCGAAGTGCAACTGTTCGCCAGCGAGCCCGAGGTCCGGCAACCGTTGACGATGACCTTCGACGATCGCGGGCGGATGTGGGTCATTCAATATCTGCAATATCCCGCGCCGGCGGGTCTGAAGCCGGTGGAGGTCGACCGTTATTTGCGCACGAAATACGACCGCGTGCCCGAGCCTCCGCCCAAGGGTCCCCGCGGAGCCGACAAGATTACGATCCTGGAAGACACCGACGGCGACGGCCGCGTCGACAAGGTGAAAGATTTTGTCACCGGGCTGAATCTGGCCTCGGCGCTGGCGATTGGCGACGGCGGAGTGTATGTCGGCCAAGCGCCGTACTTGCTGTTCTACGCGGATCGCAACGGCGACGACGTGCCCGATGGCGACCCGGAAGTTTTGCTCGCCGGTTTTGGTCTCGAGGACGCCCACGCGGTAATCAACTCCATGCAGTGGGGACCCGATGGCTGGCTGTATGGCGCCCAAGGCAGCACCGTGACGGCCGACATTCGCGGCATCGGTTTTCAACAGGGGATTTGGCGCTATCATCCGCGGACCAAGCGGTTCGAATTGTTTTCCGAAGGGGGCGGTAACACCTGGGGACTGGATTTCGATCGCCACGGCAACGCGATTGCCGGCACGAATTGGGGCGATGCCATCTGCCTGCACCAGGTGCAAGGCGGCTACTATGTCAAAGGTTTTTCGAAACACGGACCGCTGCACAACCCGTACACCTACGGGTATTTCGACCACGTGAAACACCAGGGCCACGTTGGCGGACACGTCACGTGCGGCGGCATTGTTTATCAAGGCGGAGCCTTTCCCCAGCAATTCGAAAATGCCTACATCGGACCGAATCTGCTCTCCAATGCCGTCTATTGGAGCTCGATCGAGCCGGCGGGCTCGACGTTCAAAACCCGCTATGCCGGCACGCTGTTATCGACCGACGACATCTGGTTTCGGCCCATCGATTCTCTCACCGGGCCGGACGGTTCGGTATTCGTGGCCGATTGGTACGATCAGCGGGCCAACCATGTGATTCCCGAAGACACTTGGGACCGCAGCAACGGCCGGATCTGGAAAATCGTGGCTCGCGGCACCAGGCCGGCCGGCAAACTCGAGCTGGCCAAGCAATCGAGCGCCGCGCTGGTTGCTTTGCTTTCGCATGCCAACGAGTGGTATCCGCGCGAAGCCCGGCGGATTTTGGGCCAGCGGCGCGATCCCGCCATTCTGCCGCGCTTGGAACAGATCATCGGCCAAGCCGACGGTGGTCACTTGGCGCTCGAAGCGCTGTGGGCCTTATACGTCAGCGGCGGCTGGAACGACTCGCTCGTGCTGCGGCTTTTGGATCATGCCAATCCCGACATCCGCGCCTGGACCGTGCGGCTGATCGGCGATGATCGGCGCGAGCTATCGGGGGCAATTCAAGCGCGACTGGTGCAATTGGCCGCCAGCGAGCCGAGTTCTACGGTGCGCAGCCAGTTAGCCTGCACGTGCAAACGCTTAACCGGCGCCGACGGTCTGCCGATTGTCGAACAATTGCTCCGCCGCGGTGAAGACGCGGACGATCCGCATATCCCGCTGTTGCTGTGGTGGGCGATCGAAGACAAATCGATTTCGGACCGCCCAGGCGTGCTCCATTTGCTCTCCACGAGCGAGGCGTGGCAACTTCCGATCGTGCACGACACGATTGTCGAGCGGCTTGCGCAGCGTTATTTGGCCGAACAGACCGACGCCGGCTATGCGGCCTGCGCCCAATTGCTAGCGCTTGCGCCGCGGAAAGAAGACATTCATTTGCTCGTGGCCGGCATGGACAAGCAGTATTCAGGCCGGCGGTTGGAAAAAGTTCCGGCGCCGCTCGAACCGATGCTGGCCAAACTCTGGCAGCAGGATCGCTTGGACCCGACGCTCGTCCGCTTCGCGCTGCGGCTGGGTAGCCGCCAGGCGTATGAGCAGGCCCTGACCCGCATGGCCGATCGCAATGAGCCTCAGCCGGTGCGGTTGGCATTTATCGCGGCGGTGGGACAAGCGGCCAGCCCCGACGCGGTCGGTCGTCTGCTGCCGCTGGTCGATGAATCGCAGGGCGAGACGATTTGCATGGCCGCGTTGGCCGCACTGGAACATTTCGCCGACGAAACGATCGCCGCCGAAGTGCTGGCCAGATACGCGAAATTCACGCCCGCGCTGCGCGCCCGCGCTGTCAGCCTGCTGTGCAGCCGCAATGCGTGGTCGGGCGCGCTGGTGCAAGCGGTGGCCGAGGGCAAACTCGATGCCAAGGACGTTTCCGTGGATCAGATCCGGCAGATGCTCGCGCACAACGACGATGGCCTGGCGCAAGCCATCGAGGTCCGCTGGGGAAAAATCCGACCGTCCACGCCCGGCGAAAAACAGGCCTATGTGCCGGTGCTGGGCCGCGTGCTCAATGAAGGCAAAGGCGATTTGGACAGTGGGCACAAGCTGTTCGTCAAGCATTGCGGCACTTGCCACATCATGTACGGCGAAGGGAACAAGGTGGGCCCCGACCTGACGAGCGCAGATCGGAAAAATCGCGACGCGCTGCTCTTGAACATTCTCGACCCCAGCGGCTACGTCCGTCCGGAATACGTGGCCCAAGTCGCGGTGCTCAACGATGGCCGCGTGTTGACCGGATTAGTCGCCGAATCGACGCCACAAACGCTCACGATCGTGGACGCCAAGAATCAGCGGACCACGGTGGCCCGCAACGAAATCGAACAGATCCAGCCCTCGTCCCAGTCGCTGATGCCCGAGCGGCTGCTGGAAACGTTGGCGCCGCAGGAAGTGCGCGACTTGTTCCGTTACTTGCAGTCCGGCGCCCCGCCGTCGAGTTCGGCCGGCGGCAAATAGCGCTGCGACCGGGCCACGGCCGCTTCGCGCTCTCGACTCGCCCTGCGGACCGCGGAGAGCAATCGTTTCGCGGCCAGTTCGCGGGCGCGGCGGCGATGGGCGCGGGCCACCTCTTGTTCATGCTCTTTTGCCTTGCGCGCGCCGCAGAGCCGGCAGGGCATGTAGACCAGGCCGCCACATCCGGGGCAGCGGCCCAACGGACCCAAAGGCTCGTTGGCGCTGGCCCGCGCGCGTTGCCGAGCCTCGTAATCGGGACGCCTGCCCGAGGCAATCGCGCCCACCGTGGCCCGGCTAATGCCGGTCGCCTGGGCGATTTTTCGATGCGACAGTTTGCCTTCGGCCAGCAGCCGCTGGGCTTCCTTGATTTTCACCAGTGCAATCATGCGTGTTCTCCAAAGTCGTCCGCGGTTTCACGGCTGCATTCGCCAATCAATCTTCGAATTCGTCGGGGTCTTCCCAAAAATCGCCGTACTCGGGCTGAGGCTCCTCCTCGTCGTCCCACTCGAGCGGGTCCCATATCGGGCCGGTCACAGGGTCCCCGTCGATGCCATCCCAGTCGTCGTCGAAGTCGTCGTCGTCACACGCCCCGAGCCGCTCCCGGCGCGTTGCCGCGACGAGCCATTGCCCTGGTGGTATGCGGCCCAGATCGGGCCAGCCCTTGGGGTGAAGTGCGTGGCAAACCATGTGAATGACCTCCGTGGACCAAAAAGCCTGTTTGCGAGGAAGGTGGGGAATTCTGAGACCGGCTGCGATTGCGGCCGTCAATGGACACATCGTAGAGCACGAACTGGCCACATTTCAACCATTATTTTGGTCAAATTTTTGACCATTTCTATACGATCGAACCGACGAGATGATAAATTTCCGCGATTTAATGCTGCATAAACTCGACAAGACACCAAAAAACAGGCTATCATATGGCTTAGGCACATAGCGTGGCGCCTCATTTTTTGCCACTGAAGGTGACCAGAACAATGACTTTAGAACCGTACGATCCTGACCGCCTCGACAGGATGTCGCTACGCGTGCTTGACCTGTGCACCCGGCTGCGCTCGTTGGCCCAGAAGAGCCGGCAGGAGCAGCTTCCGCCGCTCGATTTGCACGACCGCAAAGCGCTCGAATGGCTCGACAAGCTGGAAGATTGGCTTTACCGCGCCGAAGCGGAGATGGGGCGCTCGGCCATGAAAAACCTCGGTCAGCGCCACGCCCGCCAAAAGCAGGCCAACCGACCCGAGTAACGCCGCGCCGATCCGCGCCGCTCGAACCAGCTCAGGCTGCCCGACGTGGCGGTGGCGCAAGCTGTAGCGAGTGAGGTGTCAATCATTGAGCCGCCCGAGCCCGCGGGCCGAAAAGAGGAACTGCACCACAAGAGTGCGCCAACTTCATCCGAGGATCAAGTCGATGCCGCTGGAATTGATCAATCTGGTCATCGGCGTCGCGTTCTTGGTCATGTGGGCAATCGCCGGCAGGATCCTCGTTCGGCAACACTCGTCTGGCGGCGATGCGGTCAAAACCAGCGCCGCTTATCGACCACGTTGACCAGCGGTTTGCCGTCAACAAACCGCCGCAGATTTTCCAACACGACATCCAAATGGCGCTCGGCCACGCGCGGCGACTGGCCGGCCACGTGGGGCGTGAGAATCACGTTGGGAAACTTCCAGAGCGGATGCCCCGCGGGCAGAGGTTCGGTTTCGAACACATCGAGCCCGGCTCCGGCGATTTCCTGGGCCTCGAGCGCAGCCACCAGATCATCCAAGTTCACGATCGCCCCACGCCCGATGTTGATCAAGTATGCGCCCGGCTTCATCGCTTGAAATTGCTTTCGGCGAAACAACTGCGCCGTCTGGGGCGTGTGCGGCGCGGCGATCACGACAAAATCGCTTTCGCTCAACAGGGTCGGCAAACTCTCGACGGGCCACAGCGCCACGACTCCCTCCGGCGCCGTCTGTTGCACGGGATCGACCGCCAACACGCGCATGCCAAAGCTCACGCCGCGGCGCGCGATTTCCGCGCCGATCTGTCCCAGGCCGACGATGCCCAACGTCAAATCACCCAGGCTGCGATGGGCCCGATCGATGGCGTTCGTTACGCCTGGACCGGCGGCAAAGCTGGTTCGCGCCGCTTCGCCTCCCACCGGATCCCAGCGGCCGGAGATCTGGTTGCGGACGTAGTAGTGCAAATTGCGGGTGAAGCACAACATTATGCCCAGCACGTGCTCGGCGATCACGTCGGAATACAGTCCGCGCATGTTGGTCAACACCACTGGATGGGCGATCAATTCGGGAAACAGATAGTGCTCCAGACTGGCCGTCGGCGACTGTACCCACCGCAGGCGGCTGCTCGCCGCCAGCAGCCTGGGCGTGAGCTTGCCGAAAAACGCGTCGGCGTCGGCAATCGCCTCGCGCGCCGCGTCTTCGCTTTGGGCGTTGACGACCTCGAGCGGTCCGGCTGCCACGACGATTTTTTTCAATCGCTCCGTTTCGACCGGCGGATGAATTACAAGCTTCATGGAGCGCCCCGCGGAAAGAAGATGGCGAAGTGGCGTGCTCCTGCTCGTCAGCCGCGGTTGATGGCCCAAAAACAAGCCGCGCCCAGTGCAATCGCCGCCGGCAGCGTCGTGAGCCAGGCCAGCAAGATCACCGCGATCGTCTTCCATCGCGGACCGCCGGTCACGGCACCGAGCCCGAAAATCGCGCCGCAACTTACGTGCGTGGTCGAAACCGGCCAACCGAATCGGCTGGCGCTCAACACGACCAGGCCCGTGACCAGGTTGGCGGTCAAACCTTGCCCGTGATTCATGGGCGTGATTTTTTGCGACATCAACTCGGCGACTCGTCGGGCGCTGGCCAGGCCTCCGGCGGCCATCACCAGCCCCACGAGCATCGTGCTGCCAAAGCCCGACAATTGAGGCGCCAACAGTAAAATCGCCGCGATTTTAGGCGTGTCGTTCAGCCCGCGGGCAAAACTAACCACCCCGGCTGAAAGGAAGTGCAATCGATCCAAGAACCAGCCTGCCTCGAGGCCCAGCAATCGTCCGTGGTAGTGATTCTGGCAAGTCACTGGCGAGCCCACGCGCAGGCTCAGCCGCTCGACTTGCTCGGTCGCCGCCATCGGACTGAGCAATGGGCAAGTTTCGAGCACCTCGCTGCCGATGCAAAAGCAAGTTTCAGCCGTCACTCCCAGCGCGGCGCGCAGGCGATGCAAAGCGCGGTAGCAGACGACGGTCGCGACGATCGCGATCACGGGGCTGGCGACCAGCGGCAGAAAGAAATCGGTCACGAGCTTTTGACCATCGATCGACGATCCGGCGGCCCAGCCGGCTCCGACTAAAGCTCCCATCAAGCCGTGCGTGGTGGAAATCGGCATGCCGATACGCGTGGCCACGAGCACCGTCAGGCCGGCCGCCAGCGCCACCGCCGCCACGTAGGCCGAGTCGGCGACCAGCGTGTCGTCGACGAGTCCTCGGCCGCTGAAATTCTTCAGCAGCCGCTCGGCCAAAAAAACGGCCGCGGTCGAGCCCCCAAGCGTTGTGACGGTGGCCCAGGCCAGTGCCCTACGGTAATTGGTCGTGCCGCTGCCGAACAGAGTCGCCACGCCTTTGAAATTGTCGTTGCCGCCATTGGCAAAGGCCAGGCACAAGACAGCCAACAAAATGAAACCAAAACTCATGGGGGCATTTCAAGGTAGAACAATGTTCCGACGCGCGCAGAACGTCAGTGTAACCGCCCTGCCGACGCCAATCAAACATTGGTCGGAATGCGTCCAGAAATCGCATGCTGGGGCTCGCTTTGGGAGGATCGCCAATCGCGGTTGGCGTTGAGCTATAATTGAGCGCATGAGCGTATCCACCCAACCCCACCGCTTCCGGTTCACGTTCAGCCTGCGGAGTCTCTTTGCGGTACTGACTTTGTTCGGCGTGCTGTTGGGTTGGTTGGGTTGGAACCAGCGTCAAGTGAACGAACGAGAAAGGCTCCTTCGCTCCATAGCCGCGCGGGGCGCGATGTTCGGGAGCGTCACTTCCACCGGGCCGCGAACGCCTCTGCCCGTTCTCTGGTCTCTTCTGGGCGCCACTCCCGTTGGTCTTATCCAAGTGCCCGACGGCACGTGTTCCGAGCAGGAATTTCGCAAGCTCAAGAGCTTATTTCCCGAGGCGAGAGTCGCAGCCCGTCCCGGCATATTCGATCCCCTTGACCTCGACTTCTGACCAACCCTTTGGCGATCCGATTCGCGCGTCCCTGATTGGGCCGGCAGGCGCTCGCTCACGGCCATTCCATTCGACCGCGTGGGAAATGATCGTTTCTTGCGGATCATCGCCCAAGTCTTGTAAATTGGGGGTCAAATGGGCGCGCGTTGCCGGCGCATCTGACTGAACACTCGAGCGAGCGATTTTCAAGGAGCATTTTCATGGCTGTCGTCGATGGTGGAACCCTGGTCGGACGGATTCTCAAAGAGCAGAACGTCAAGTATTTGTTTTCGATCAATGGCGGCCACACTTTCCCGATTCTGGCCAACCTGAACAACAACGGTGTCAAGCTGATCCACATGCGGCACGAGCAGGCCACGGCCTATGCCGCCGATGGCTGGGCCCGCACCACGGGCACCCCCGGCGTCTGCTGCGTCACGGCCGGCTGCGGATTGACCAATGCGGTGACCGGCCTGTGCGTTGCCGGGCTGACGGGTAGCGCCGTGGTCTGCCTCTCGGGCCAGCACCCCTATGGCGAAGACGGACTGGGCTCGTTTCAAGAGGCGTACGGAGCGGACGTTTGCCGCACGTTCAGCAAGTTCACCCATCGCGTGCTCGATTGGCATCGGATCTCTTTCGACGTGCGACAAGCATTTCGCGAAGCCATAGCGCCGCCGCAAGGTGTCTCCGTTGTCGAAATTCCGACCAACGTACTCTACAACCAGGGCGAAGAGCAGGATCAGGTTCGCGGCGCGAAAGTCTACGATCCCGATCAACTCCGCTCGCAAGGCGACCCACGAGCGATTGAGCGTACCGTCGAACTTTTGGCCCGGGCTGAAAAGCCGTTGTTGGTCGGCGGCGACGGCGTGTTCTGGTCCGAAGCCGGCAAGGAGCTGGCCGAGTTGGCCGAACTGACGCGAACGCCGGTTTACACGCGCCGCGCCGGCCACGGATCGCTGGCCGAAGATCGCCCGCTGGCGATTCAAGGAGCCTGGAAAAAGCCGTTCACCGGCCGGGCCGATCTGGTCATTGCCGTCGGCTTTCGATTTTGGAGCGGCGAAAAATTCGGACAGCCGCCCACCTGGACCGACAAAGCCACGTACGTGCAGATCGACGCCACGCCCACGCGGGTCGGCTGGCAAGTGCCGGCCGAGGTGGCGATCGTCGGCGATCCAAAGCTCGTGCTGCGGCAACTGATCGAGGCGGTGAAAGCCCGACAGGCCGATTTTGGACCCAAGAAAAATAGCACCTGGCTGGGCGAAGTGGCTACGGCTCGCGAAACGTTCGGCAAAATGGTGCGCGACCGGGCAGCCGGCGTCCGCGAGTCCCGCCCGATCCACCCTGACCGATTGATCGGCGACCTGGTGAGCGTGGTCGACAAGGACGCCACGGTCGTGATCGACAGCTTCACGCTCTCCGGCTACATCAGCCATTGGTGGACGGCCCGATTCCCAGGACAAATCGTCGACGCCGGCCCGCTGGCCCCGGTCGGCCACGGCATCGGCATGGGCATCGGCGCGCAACTGGCCCGGCCGGGCAAGCAAGTCGTGACCGTGATCGGCGACGGCGGCATGGGCATCGGCGGCTGGGATATGGAGACCGCCGCCAAGTACGGCATTCCGCTGGTCGCCGTGCTGTGGAACAACAGTTCCTGGGGCCCCAGCTTCGAGCAGATGCCGATCCTCAAGGGCCGCACCGATCCGTTCGACATGCTGCCAAACATCCGCTACGACCGCATCTTCAAAGAACTCGGCTGCCACGGCGAGCACGTCGAGCAGCCCGACGAGATCGTGCCGGCCCTGCGCCGCGCTTTCGAAAGTGGCAAGCCGGCCGTGGTCAACGTGATCGGCGACAAGCGCATCGGCCACCCAACATTGGGCGGAAATTTGTTGGGGTCAACGCAAGTTTGAGAGCCGAGCTGTCAGCGCACCGGAACAGAGTTGTCATCACGAAGGCACAAAAAACTCAC
>JACQFF010000152.1 GCA_016200205.1 Planctomycetia bacterium | reverse complement strand
GAGGGGGCGCAAGACACCGTTTTGCGCGCTCAAATCGAAGAACGGCGCGGCACCGGCAAGTCGGTCATGCCCGAAGGATTGGAACAGAATCTCACCGAATAGAACGTCGCCGACGTGATCGAGTTCCTGGCCCGCCCAGACGCCCGGCTCTTCTCCGCGGCGAAGTAACGCGCGCGACGCGCATGATTATGCCGATTGTAACGACAATAGCAGGCATCAAGTTTGCGGAATTGATCCAGAAAGACTCTGCCGGGGTCTGGATAAAAAAGCTATCTTTAGTTACACATCTTGATTCTCTGCATTCGCAGAACAACTGGGAGACTACAACATGATGGGCCACTCGGCTTCGGTGCTCTTTGCGCTGGCCATGATGGCAGCCGCCGCCGACAAGGAGGTTCCCTCTCTTTGCCACAGCCAAATGGCCGTCGGGCAAAAATTGGAGATTCAGACCGCCGATTGCGTTTATCGCGGCGAGTTGGTCGATCGCACCAGTGGCCAGTGCCAACTGGCATCGAGTGTCGACGGCACGAATTTCACTCCGCCGCGGACGGTCTACTTGCTGGGCGCCACCGCCGGCCGCCAGGCACGCCAGATGCTCGTGCTGATGCGCGAGGTGAAAGTGGGCATGAAAATGGAGTTGGGCTTGGGAGACCTGGACGAAAACCACCGCCAGATCACCAGCGAAGTCAAAGCGATTAAACTGGGCGGATAGAAAAACATTTGGTCGAAAGCGATCAGCGCGCGGACGCGGGCAATCGCGGCTTGCTCGCGGCGATCTTTGCACAAACCCCGAGAATGCGCTCGATCGCCTGTTCGATTTCGTCGCTGGTGGTCGTCGCACCTAAGCTGAATCGCAGCGAGCCGGCCAAGACGGGCTTATTCGCGCCCATGGCGGCCAGCACGGGCGAAGGTTCGCTCGAGCCGCTGGCACAGGCCGAGCCGGTGGAACAGGCCACGCCCGCTAAATCCAGCGCCATCAACAATGCCTGCCGCTCTAGGCCCAAAAACGCCAGATTCGACGTGTGCGGCAGCCGCTCGGCCGACGAACCGTTGATCACGATTTCTCCGGCATACCCGGCGGTCAATCCCGCTTCGAGTCGATCGCGCAAGCTTCTTAGTCGTTCTGTGCGCGCCGCGCCTTCGCGCTGCCAGGCGATGAGAGCCGCGTGCATTCCCACCGCCAGCGCCACGGCTTCGGTCCCCGGCCGTAGTCCGGCTTGCTGAAAGCCGCCAAAAAGCATCGGCTCAAGCGCGACATCGTGCCGCACAAGCAAGGCGCCGATCCCGATCGGGCCGTGAAATTTGTGCGGCGCCAAAGTCAGCGAGCTGACGCCCAGAGAGCGAAAATCGACCGGAAGCTTGCCGATCATCTGCACCGCGTCGGTGTGCATCGGCACGCCGAACGCCGCGCATCGCCGGGCGATTTCGCGCACCGGCTGCAGTACCCCGGTTTCGTTGTTGGCCAGCATCACGCTGACGAACCGCGTCCGCTCGCTGAGCAACTCGTCGAGCGGACCTATGTCCACCACGCCATCGGGCTGTACGCCCAGGTGGTGAATGCGCCAGCCACGCTGCTGGAGGAAATCGACCGATGCGGTGATACTGGGGTGTTCGATCAACGAGACGATCGCCTCGCCAGGCGCGGAATGCGGATCATCGACGTCGGCCAGACCCAAAAGCGCCAGATTGTTGGCTTCCGTGCCGCCGCTGGTGAAGACGACCCGATCGGGCTCGCGACCCGAAAGGTCCGCCCCCAAGATGCGGCCGATCCCCTCGCGCGCATTTTCCAGCGCCTGGCGAGCCCGCCGTCCGGCCTGATGCTGGCTCGACGGGTTGCCGAAGCGCACCGTCTGCCACTCGGCCATGGCGGCCGCGACTTCGCCCAGCATGGGCGTGGTCGAGTTGTGGTCTAAATAGATCAGGTCCATGGCACGCGTGGCGTCCGGATAAAGCTGGTTCGCAAGCTATTGGTCGCTTCGATTTTAGCAGTTTTGGACGCCGAGAATGTTGTGGCTGGGCAAAGCGCACGAAAAAACGTTGTTCTGGGAGGGCATTCGACCACAGTGGTGCGTTATGATGAAACAAACGATCCGCGCGGCTCAGCCGTTTTTCGAGGCATTATGGAACTCCAGCCGGCTACGACAAAAAAATCGCCGTCCTGCCCGCGCTGCGGCAATCGGTTGCGGCTGTTGCCGGACCAGATCGGTACGACGATCATGTGTCCCAAGTGTAATGCGACCTTCATAGTCGGGCGGCCGCAGCCGGCCTCGTCCACTGCCGATCTGGAGGCGTACGAGCCGGAAATGCCGCTAAAGCAATCGAGCATCGTTCCGGAGGACGAGTTGCGCGACGCCAGACCCGAGCCCGCCCAATCCCCGCAATACGATACGGACTGGAGCACCGAGGGCAATTTGGAGGCCGAGCCGCACCACGTTCGTCCGCCCAGTGCCGAGCCCGACTATCTGGCGGTGGCCAAAGCAAAGGGATTGCTCCGCAACACCGAGCCGGACTCCAGACCGCCGCGGTGGACGTTTTTCTCGGGCGTGTTTTTGTTTCCGTGGCAAGGGCCCAATCTGTCGCGCTGGGCAGTGATGGCCGTTGGGCTGGCGTTGGCTGGCGCTGTCGCGATTGCGGCGCTGGATCTCTTGGGCCTTTTGAGCGGCCACGTCGGTACCGACGCTGTGATGGGAATTCCGCTCGTGCTTCTGGCCGTCGCATTGCTGCTAACGAGTCTGGCCTATTCGGCCGCCTGTTTTCTATCTGCCGTCCAGGACACGGCCGACGGATTCGATTTGGTGCAAGAAGAAACCCTGCCCGAGTTGGGACAATGGATCTTCACCCTGGGCGGTATTTTCCTTCTCTGGTCGTCGGCCGCCGCAATCGGATACCCGCTTACCTTTATCGAGGGGATAGGGCCGTTGGGGGTCGTTGTTTGCAACGTGGTCTTTTTCCCGATCCTGTTGCTTTCGGCCATGGAGAGCGACTCCTTCTTCGCTCCCTATTCACCCGCTGTATTGCGAACCTTGGTGCGGCTCTGGCTGGGCTGGCTGCTGTTCTATCTGATTACGACGCCGCTAACGCTTGCGTGGTTACTGCTCACCGGCCTGGGGCTCGCCGAGGCTCCGTATGTGACTTCCTTTGTCTCGGGCCCGGCGTTGGCGGCGATCATGCTGATCTACGCCCGACTGCTCGGGCGGGTCGCGTGGAAAGCCTCGGGAATGCCGGCTAGCCGGCGGAAGAAGCGGGACGATGGCGGCTTTCAGCCCGGTCAGGGCAAAAAAAAGCGGCGGAAGATTCGAATTGCGTTCCCCGAGGATTTGGACGCCGCCGCTCGCCAGCTCGCGGTTGAGCCACCGAGCTCGGCTGGACGAATTAATTCTCCGCATCGCTCGGCGTGAGCACGGCGAACACCCGGGTCGGGCCGCCGCTGCCGGTTTCGATCTTCATCGGCGCAACAAAGAGAAAAAATCCGCGCGCCGGAAGCTTGTCGAGCTGGGCCAGATTTTCCAATCCATACCGGCCCGCTTTGCCCAGGACGTGGTGGACGACGAAGTCGCGAGACAGGCCGTAATCGACACTCATCGTATCGAGCCCCACGCCGCGCACTTGCCGTTGGTCGATAAGAAACTGGACGGCTTCGGCCGAATAGCCCGGGAAGTGGAGACGGCTCATCGCGTCGGAGTTTTGATAGTGTGTGCGATTCTTCCAAAATTTGCCCCAGCCGGTGTAGGCCAAGACCACGGCCCCGCGTGGAATTTGGCCATGCGCCTGCTCGAAGCGGCGAACGTCGTCCAAGCTCAGGCGGTAATCCGGATCGTTGCTGACAGCCGCCGAGATGTCGATCACGACCCCCGGGCCAAAAAGCTGTGCCGGCGGGATTTGGTCGACCGAGGACCCCTGCCGCTCGAAATGGTTCGGAGCGTCGAGGTGCGTGCCCAAGTGCTCGGGAGAGCAGAAGGCCTTTGACAGCACGCCGTCTTTCTCCAGCGTGGCGATCGTGTGCAGCTCAAAGGGCTTGTAATTGTCCCCCGGCCAGAAGGCGTTTTCACGATTCAGAGGCCAGGCGAGGTCCACGATCCGTAATTTGCCGGAGGCGAGGTCCTCAAAACCGGCGGCGGCCGGCGCGGCAACCTGGACATTGCCGGCCGCCTGCGTCTGGGTGACGCAGCGCAGCTCGAGGCCCCGATTAATCAGCATCCCACCTGCCAACGCCAGACCGGCGACCAACCAATGTCGCATTTCTCCAAACCCTCGCGAGCACGTTGAACACGACCCAACAAAAGTCTAGCTCGGGCACTATGCCGTCCGCCATCGGGGCGTGCGGGATGGTTTAATCGGAGGAATTTTGCCAACCGCTCCGGCAGACGGGTCGGCCGGCTCACGGCACTTACGAGCGGTCGAATATCTATAAGCCTACGCGCCTGCGGCCGATGAGCAAAGGCAACTGGCATTCCGTTCTAAATTACTTGGTGTAAACTAGTTGACGGCTGGCGGCAGGATCGTCAATATGCCAGTATTTGTTACCAATCGGCGCTGCCGTCGGAAGCGGCGGCGCGGACACCGAGCGGTTTGATTCGTCTCGTCGCGTGGAAGGCCAAGAGCGGCTGGACCAAACCTGTCGGCCGGTGCGATGCTAAGCCGCCGCTCGGCTGAGGTCGCCCAAGTCATGTGGCCGCGAAAAGCCGCTTGCAAGGGTGGCAGTTGGGTTTCGTCCGTTTGCTCTAAGATATTTTTCGTTTCAGGTAACACAGTTTTTTCGAAAGGGCACACACTATCGACCGCAATCAGAGGATCAACGAGCAGATCCGTATTTCACCCGTTCGAGTCATTTCCGCCGAAGGCGAATTGCTGGGAATCATCAGCACCGACGAGGCTTTAACGCGGGCTCGAGAAGCAGATCTTGATCTCGTTGAGGTCGCGCCCAACGAGCGACCTCCCGTCTGCCGCATCATGGACTATGGGAAATTCAAGTACCAGCAGAAAAAGCGGCTGGGCAAGGGACACACCCATCAGAGCAAGATCAAAGAGATCCGCGTTCGGCCCAAAACCGGCGAGCACGACATTGCGTTCAAGCTCAACCAGGCTCGCACGTTTCTCCAGCACAAGGACAAGGTGGTCGTTTCGGTCATCTTCCGCGGTCGTGAAATGGCTGGCAAGCGGATCGTCTGCATTTTGGCGCCCAAATAAACACCCGCAAATCCGCCGGGGACTGTCCCAATTTCGCAGAGTCTTATTGCGTCCTAGGCAATTAATGGTCGAGGGGCGACCAAGCCCCGGCAAATGCGGCATTTCGGCATAAATGTCCAAGCCCATTGCATTGCTAGGCATCAATAGGAGCAAAATGGGAGTGTCCCCGGCGGGTGAGGCGGTTTCGAACTGTCCGCTGACGCGGAGGGTAACGAATGACCCGCTGGCAACTTGCTCTCCCTTCCATGCTCGTCGCGCAAATCGTGGCAGCCCCAGCGCTGGGCGCCAATGGGCCTGGGCTGCGGATTTCGTGGGCGGCCAACATGCTCACGATCGAAGCTCCTGGTCTGCCGGACGGCAAACTTACCGTTAACTATCTCGAGGCCTATTGCCGCGGTGGCTCGACGGATCGCAACTGGGGCCAAACGGTCATCAAGCACGCGACGCGGCTGGTGCGGGCCAGCCCCGACGGCCACGAATTGGCACTCGAATGCCGGCTGACTGATGGCGTCGTCGTCGAGCACAAGATCGTGGCCGAAGGCGGCGCGGTCGACTTTCGGCTCTCGGCCCACAATCCAAGAGAAACCGCTTCGGAAGCGCATTGGGCCCAGCCTTGCATCCGCGTCGGCGAGTTCACCGGCCGAACGCAGCAAACGTATCTGCCGCAATGCTTCATTCTCGTTGGGGGCAAAGTTGCGCACTTGCCCACCGAACCCTGGGCCACCAAAGCCCGCTATGTACCTGGCCAGGTCTATTGCCCGGCCAACGTCGATCGCAATGACGTGAACCCTCGCCCGCTGAGCGAGATTGTGCCCAGCGGCGGGCTGATCGGCTGCGTATCGCTCGACGGCCAGTGGGTCATGGGTTCCGCTTGGGAGCCCTATCAAGAGTTGTTTCAAGGAGTCATCGCCTGCGTCCACTCCGACTTTCGCATCGGCGGCCTGGAGCCGGGCGAAACCAAACAGATCCGTGGCAAGATCTATCTGATGCGCGACAAGATCGAATCGCTGGTAGCCCGCTACGAGCGCGATTTTCCAGAACATTTGGGCGCGAGCAAATAAGTGTCGCCTGATATCCGTCCCGATCGCTTGCCTGCGCAACCAGGATTTTTTCACTTCACCATGACCTAAGAAAAAAAGTGCCGTGTAAATGGGCCGTTTTGAATTCTGTGCGCGCGAACAATGGGGGCAGGCTGTAGGCGGGAGGCCAGGGTTTTGAAGCTAGCACTTTTTCAAATTCGTTCCGCGTGACGTCTGAAGCAGTCGGTGCGTTGATACATGTTGGCCTCGCTTGCCGCTTGTGCGCTTTGGGGGAGGATTGTTGCG
>JACQFF010000059.1 GCA_016200205.1 Planctomycetia bacterium | reverse complement strand
TGCGACGATGACCGGCCAGTTGGGCTTTGCTCGACGGATCATCGAAAGAGCGTCGTGCACGCGATTTTGCGCGTGGTCCATTGCCCGCGCGACTACCATCAAGATGTGCGCTTGCTCTTGGCAATAGACTATATCGTCGGCGGGATCGTAATTCGATTCGCCGAGCCCGCGCGTGTCCAGGAAACGTAAGAGGCAATCGTCTTCGCTGGGAAATGAGTACAGCCTTGCCGTGCGAGTACAGGGCCGAAAGCCGTTACCGATTTCAGCCTGAGTGCTGCCCGTGAGCGCGCGAATGATGGAAGTCTTGCCAGCCTGCGTTTTGCCAAGCAGCCAGATCACGGGTGGCGGCAGCTTGGACTTTGCGCGCCGCACCAGTTCTTCGACGTGAGCCGACTCGGCTTTCGGCGAGAGGACGTACTTTGTGAGTAGCTTCCAGAACGATTCAAACACCGAAATCTCCGATCATGATGCGACCTCGGTATAACTTCGTTCAACTTCACGAATTTCGGCTACTCAGCGCTCGTGCGACGAATCCGCCGTTTATCGAGTTGTCATTCAACCGCGCTGTCGGTTTCTTCGGCATCGTCCCGAACTGTCCCATCGGCCCTACTCGTTGATTGTGATCCGGTCGGCTTGCGCGTAGAGGCAGAGATTGACGGCGGAGCGGCGACCAACCGTCTCGCTCTATTCTCGTCTTTGCAACCGTCAGTTGCCACTAGGCGATCCGATTTCTTGCCGCCAGCGTTTGGAGCAGCAACCAGACATCGGTTGACGCTGTTTGGCTTCGCGGGGGCTCGGATCGTCTGTGTAGATCTGGTCCCAGCAAACGTTGGTTTGACGGCATTTCTCGCCGCAAGGTCTGCGGTCGCGTAGTCTTCGGCCAACGACATCTGAAAAACTCATGTCGCCTTTCAAAACACTGAGAACTCGTGACAAGTTAGCTTCTTCGGACCGCAGCGCCGGCTCGTCCAACTACCTTACTCGGAGCACCTCGCCTCGATGGGAACGATTCGCTCACCAACGTCATTTGTTCGCGGCCGGTCTATGCGATATCACCCCTTCGCCTTCACATTCGCACCCCAAGTATTTTGTTGTCAAAAAAACCCACTCCAAAAGAGCCCCCAATCATTTCTGACTGAGGGCGCTGCCCATCGGTGGGTCGATCGACTCAACCAGCAATTGCCGTTGAATCAACGTCGATCACGTCCGGAGGAGGATTCAAGAGCGGCTGCAACTCGATCGATTCCATCGCGGCTTCTTGCCGGAACGATTTCCACGTCGCTGGCCGACGCGGTGCTGGCAGCGTATCGCACGTAAGTTCGTCAAAGCGCGATGAGAGGCGACTGGACACCGCGACGTGGACATACTCAGTCCTCGCCGACGGAACGCCGCATTCTCTTTTGGCGCGAGCGCTTTTGCTTGGTTTCGATCCGGCGGGCCACCGCGGCGCGCGAGGGTTTGGTGGGCCTGCGCCGCTTCGGCGTCGCGGCGATCGCGGTCAACATCTCGCGCAGCTTTTCCAGGCAGTCGGAAACGTTGCGGCCCTGGTCGCGAAATCGCTGGCTGCTGACGATCAAGTCGCCGTCGCTCGTGACCCGCTTGCCGTAGCGGGTCAAAAAACGATCTCGCACATCGGCGGGCAGCGAGCCAGTTTCCAAAACCCTCCAGCGCAGCATCGCCTTGCTGTTGACCTTGTTCACGTTCTGGCCGCCAGGGCCTGAACTTCGAGCGAAGGAAAAATGGAATTCCGATATCGGGACGCGAATGCGCGAATTGACAACCAGCATGAGTTGAACCGAAACTGTGGATGCGCTGCACGTGACTTGCCGGGGCGGCATCAAGTATAGTGGTCACGCATGGGGTTGGGCAGATCGGTTGGCTGGTTTGGGAGCAGTGGAATGCGTGGGTTCGCCGTGGCGATGACGTTGTATTCATGGCCGGCCCAGTCGCCCGCTGGCCTCGGGGCCACTCGGCGTTGGTTGATGCCCGCGCTAGGTTTGTTCTCGCTCACGCTGGCTGTGGCTTGTGCGGAGCAACCGGCCAAGAATTCGAAGACGCCGCGGGCCACCGGGCAACACGGCAGTGATTGGCCGAGCTTCCTGGGCCCTACGGGCGATAGCAAGTCGAGCGAACGCGGCATTTTGACGAAATGGCCCGAAGGGGGGCCGCCGCTGGTTTGGCAACTCTCGTTGGGCACCGGGTACGGCATGCCGGTCATCCGCTCCGACCGGCTATTTCAATTCGATCGACACGGAGATCAGGCGCGATTGCGATGCTTGGAGAGCAAAACGGGCAAGCTGCTGTGGACGTTCGAATACACAAGCGGTTTTCAGGATCTTTATGGTTACGACAATGGCCCACGTTGCTCGCCGGTGGCTGACCCCGAGCGCGTGTATATTTTTGGCGCTGAGGGAATGCTGCACTGCCTGAGCGTCGCCGATGGACAGTTGTTGTGGAAGGTCGACACGCCAGCGCAATTCGGCGTGATTCAGAATTTCTTTGGCGTCGGCAGCACCCCGGCCATCGAGGGCGATCTGCTGATCGTGCAAGTCGGCGGCAGCCCCCCAGAAAGCAAGAGCGTGCCGCCGGGCCGGCTCGATCAAGTCGTGGGCAACGGCTCGGGGATCGTGGCATTCGACAAAAAGACGGGCGAAGTGCGGTACAAACTCACCGATGAGCTGGCCGGCTATGCCAGTCCGGTGTTGTCAACGATTGGCCCACGGCGGTGGTGTTTTGTGTTTGCCCGCGGAGGCCTGGTCGGCTTTGACCCTGTCAGCGGAAAACTCGATTTCCATTTCCCGTGGCGGGCGCCGATTTTGGAAAGCGTCAACGCCAGCAATCCGGTCGTGGTCGGCGAGCGGGTGTTTATTTCCGAGACGTACGGTCCCGGCAGTGCGCTGTTGCGCGTCAAGCCGGGTGAAGCCCAGGTCGAGTGGTCCGACGAAAAGCGGCGGCGGGACAAAGCGATGCAAACGCATTGGAACACTCCGGTCCATCACGAGGGCTATTTATACGCCTCGAGCGGCCGTCACACCGAAAACGCCGAGCTGCGCTGCATTGAGCTGGCCACGGGCAACGTCATGTGGAGCCAGCCGGACCTGACACGCTCATCGCTGTTGTATGTTGACGGGCATTTTGTGTGTTTGAGCGAAGACGGAACGTTGCGGTTGCTGCGCGCCAATCCGAAGAAGTACGACCCGGTGGCGGAGGTGGTTTTGGCCGAAAAAGCGTCGCAGCCCAATCCATTCGGGTTCCGTTCGCCGCGGCTGTTGAAACCGCCTGCCTGGGCCGCGCCGATTCTCTCGCACGGCCTGCTCTACGTGCGTGGAGCCGATCGGTTGGTGTGTTTGGAGTTGATCCCCGGCAGCACGGCCGCGAAATAGCCCCGCAATGAAAATCGGGGAGTTGGCGACAGACGTCGAACCGGGCGGACCGATAAACTGCCGCAACCAGATCAAGGAGTCTATTTGCGATGGTCGAGACGCAGCATTTTGATTTTGTGGTGATCGGCACCGGGCCAGGGGGCGAGGGCGCGGCGATGAGCGCGTCAAAAGGGGGCAAATCGGTGGCCGCGGTGGAACGCTTCGCTCAAGTCGGCGGCGGCTGCACGCATTGGGCCACGATTCCCAGCAAGGCCCTGCGGCAAGCGATTTACCATATGAGCTTGTGCAACCAGAGCCCGATCTACAAACGCATGGACGTGCAAGCGAAATTCTCATTTCCCGAACTGCTGGCCACGGCCAATGCGGTGATCGATAAGCAGGTTCAACTGCGCGAAAGCTTTTACGATCGCAACGAGGTGGCGCTAGTGCCCGGAAACGCCCGCTTTATCGACGCGCACACGATCGAAGTCGATTACGCGGACCATGCCAAGAGGCAACTGACCGCCGATGGATTCGTGATCGCCACCGGCTCGCGCCCCTTCCGCCCCAAAGACGTCGACTTCACGCACCCGCGCATTTTCGATAGCGATACGCTGCTCTCGCTCGATCGCACTCCCGGAAGCATTGCGGTCTATGGGGCGGGCGTGGTCGGCTGCGAATACGCTTCGATGTGGCGCAATATGCAGGTCCGGGTTACGCTGGTCAATACGCGCGACAAGCTGCTGGCCTTTTTGGACGACGAGATCATCGACGCGCTGAGTTATCATCTTTCTGAAAATGGCGTGCGCATTCTGCACAATGAAGAGTACGAGCGCGTGGAAGCCACCGACGGCGGCGTCGTCTTGCACCTGCGCAGCGGCAAGAAAATCAAATCCGATATCCTGCTATGGGCCAACGGCCGCACGGGAACTACCGAAGACCTGGGGCTGGACACGGTCGGAATCGTGCCCAATCATCGCGGACAAATCGAAGTCAACGAGCACTATCAAACGACTCAGCCGCACATCTATGCCGTGGGCGATGTCGTCGGCTATCCGTCGCTGGCCAGCGCTTCGTACGATCAAGGCCGCTTTGCCGCCAGCCACTTTTGCGGCGACCCAAATCACCGTCTCGTTCAAGATATTCCGACGGGCATTTACACCAGTCCCGAAATCTCTTCGATCGGAAAGACCGAGCGGCAGTTGACGGAGGAGAAAATTCCCTATGAAGTGGGCAAAGCCATGTTCCGCAGTCTGGCCCGCGCGCAAATCGCCGGTCAGGCGGTGGGCATGCTGAAGCTATTGTTCCATCGCGAAAGCCTGGCGCTGTTGGGGATTCACTGTTTTGGCCACAGTGCTGCCGAAATCATCCACATCGGCCAGGCGATCATGTCGCAACCCGCGCCGCACAACACGTTGCGGTACTTCACCAACACCACCTTCAACTATCCCACGATGGCCGAAGCCTATCGCGTGGCGGCGCTCAACGGACTGAACCGCGTGTTTTAAGAACGCACGCTTGTTTCGCGGGGTGGTTTGCCGTCGCCGTCAGCGGCGCGCGAAATTGCGATTCGACAAAGCGCCCCTAAGAACGTGTCTTCGAATTACGCGACCGGGAGGGCGAGGCTCCTGCCGAGCCGCTACTTCCGGTGCAAAATCGGCTCAGCGAGAGCTTCGCCCTCCCAAATTCCAACGTTCGGAACGTTTTGAAGACGCGTTCTAAGCGACCAGCCACTGCTCGAATACCCGCTTGGATCGCCGGAGCAACTGCCGATAATTGCAGCGTTCGATTTCCTCGCCGATCAGTTCGACGTCGTAGTAGCCGTCGTAGCCGGCTTGTTTGAGCGCTTTGACGATACCGGGCAAAGGCACGTCTCCTTCGCCCAAGCAATGCCGGTTTTGTTCGCGATCGGGCGGGCCCTTGCCGTCGGCCAGGTGTACGATGCCGATGTGCGGCGCGAGGATGCCGATCTGTTCGACGATGCGCGGATCGTGCCCGAAATGATAGGTGTCGAAAGCGAGCTTCAGAAAGGGGCTCCCCACGCTGTCGACGAGCGATAGCGCTTCGTCGAGACTTGTCAAGAAAGTCCACTCCTCGGCACAGCCGGCGTGCATGGGCTCGACGTCCAAGAAGATCTGGAGTTGCTCGGCTAGCGGCAGTAATTCGCCCAGCGCGCCTTTGAAAAGTCGCCGGACATGATTCTGCGTGTGACCGTTGCGGGCCCCGCTGTAGACGATCAGATGGCTCGTTTTGAGGGCGGCTGCCAGATGCAGGGCTTCGCGGGCGTCCGCCAGTCCTTCTTGGTACGAGTGGCCATCGCTGCCGGTGAACCCGCCGGCCCACAACAGGTTGGAAACTTTCAGGCCGCTTTGCGCCAGCAGGCCGAGGGCACGGTCTTCACCAAAATCGGTGAGCTTCTGCCGCCAGACCCCGATGGCCTCGATGCCGGCGTCGCGGTAGCGGGTGACATCTTCCTCGAACGACCAGCGATAGGTCGTCATCTCATTCACGCTAAGGCCGGCCATTCCACACCCCCGCAACTCTCCGGCGATGCAAGCCGTTGGATCGCAACAGCGGCTCCCTTCTTGGGCCACCTAGTATGGAGAATCAGCTGCGGTGTGTAAAGCAATACGACTAGAACTGATCGCCCGCTGGTCCCGGCGACGGGACTGTCGACGGCCAGCCGCATAGCTTGGCGACTTTGGGCTTAATGCCCTGCGAAAACGCGGGTCAACAAGTTGGGCTGCGCGGGGCGATTGCGTCGAGGGCTGACTTGGGCACGCGGTTTGTTGACCTCCGGCTTGATTGGCGCCGCCGCTGGCTTGTCCAGCCTCCAGGCCGTGAACCAGTTCTCGGTAGCGCGCTGGAGGTGAAATTCCGCGACCAGGCGTCTTTCCATGTCGGGCAAGTGCGCCGCACCGTAGAAAATCGCGATCTTTTTCTTCCCGTCCGCGATTTGCTCGGCTAATTTCTTTAGCGCGACTTTGTTGCGCTCGGTAACGATGGTCGAGCCTTGCGGGCCGTCCAGCGCGCTCATCACGCCCTCAAGATTCTCGAACTGGTCGGCCATCAACCGCTTCAGGGCCCGGGCACGATCCTTGTCGAACAGGGCCATGAGGATGTCGAACTCGGACGATTTGCCCTGGTTTTGCAGTTTCGATTGTTGGGCCAGTGCCGCCCCCATCATGCGGAAGTACATCGACATGAAGCTTTCATTGCGGTCGGCCATCGACTTCGAGAAATCGTCGGGCGACATGTCGGCGTGCATCAGGTTACTCTTGGTGTAGTCGATGTATTGCAATTGATGCTCGAGCCCCAGCATGTCTTTGAACCCGTTCTGCAGCATTGCAACCGGATGGTTGCCGGGTTTGGCTCCCTTGGGAACGCGCGTGCCCTCGGGGGCTACCAACTCGTAGAGCACCACGTCGTAGTTCTCGAAAGCCTTATTCAAACCCTCATAGTAGGCCTTCTCGCCCACATGCACCGCGCCGATCAGGTCCACGAACCGATCGCTCTGGGCCGCTTCGGTCGAAGCAAAACGCACGACGGCCGTTTGCAATGCTAGCGGCTCACCCGACTTGTCGCGCTCAACCCGCACATATTTCCGAGCTTCGGCCGCGGCGGGAGGATCGGCCGCAAGAATCGGCGAGAGGGCCACCCAGGCTAGTAGTATGCAGCACAGCCAAAAAACGCTGGTCCAAGCGCGTTGAGTCATGGCACACATCCCAATCAAAGAATAATGACCAGAGGGGGCGACGGCATCAGCGAAAGTATACGCGCCGGCATCGGCCCCGACAAACGGGCCGGGCCGAGCTGCTCGAATACTGCGCAAATACTGCTGTAGCGAACCGTTGGCACGTGGAAGCGGCGGTTCGAGCCTCGTCTGCCAGGGGAGCGCCCCGATCCCGAAGTCTCGATCGTTGAACCGCAAAGCGGTCCGATCGAATGGTTTTGGGCTGGGCGGCCCTGGAAGCGAGGCGCACTTTTTGCGTTCAGTGGCGGGCCATAAACGGGACCAGGTTGCAACTTCTACCCCATTGAGCCTGCGGATTTATCCCATTTCCCCCAACTTCGTGGCGGCGAGGTCGGATAATCGGTTTTTTCGGAACACCTTGCCTTTCTTACTTAATTCACGCTACAGGCACGGCCGATACTACCGTCACACCCAATGCGCGGGCTCTCCGTGGTGGACGGCCTGCGCAGGGTCTATTTTGTGCGAGCCAAGGTGGACGCGAAACATGTTGATTAAACGCACGGCAATTTGGCTGCTAGCGTGGGGAGCCCTGGTCTTGTGGACCGGACAGGCCTTGGCTCAGCCTCCGGCGAATTCGAATCTGGATTATCCGACGCCAACTCCCTCCTACGAGAACGGCAGTGCACCATTCTCGAACGCCAATCCGAGTTCGCGCCCATTACCCGGTGAATTTCGAACCGAGCCTACGATTGTTTGGGCCGGCGGAAACCAGCGGCTACGGCAATGGCCCGCGGCCGCACGTCGGCTATTTCTTTAGCTACGAGCGGCTGTTCTGGTCGCTGTCGAAGCCGAACTTAGCACGTGTCGGGAGTACTACGGCTATGGAGCCGACGGTTGGCGACTTCATTTTAGGCGCGCATATAAATGGGCAAACCGTCGACACCGGTTTCATTGGAGCGACCGGCGCGTGGGGCAACCGGTGGGAAGTGGGTTACATCGACACCGATAATTATGGTTGGCAGGCGAGCGTCTTGGATCACGTAAGCCAGGGGCAATTTCGTGCGGTCAAAAATCCCCTGTTTCTATTGGATGATCCCAATGCCCTTTTGCATGCACGTGGATTCTTTCCCATCGGCATAATACCCATCGATCTGGGCGAGGTTCCCCCCGCCTTTTCAGATCTTACGATGAAAAATGTGCTGGTGCTCAACGGCCTGGAGTTGATGCGGTTCTATCGCGCCCCTCGCTTGCATAATGGTGGTTTCTTCGAGCTGTTATATGGCGCCCGATGGCTGCAGATCAACGATACGTTCCTCGTTCAGGGGACAGGAAATGGTAACATCGTTAATTCATTCACGATCACCGAGGACTTCGGGCCCCCGATCGGGTCTCAAACGACGACGGTCAATTGGCCCCAAAATCTTCTCGACAGCAGCATCTGGAGTATACGTGCCATGAATAACATCGTTGGACCGCAAATCGGCGGCCGTTGGGAGCGCCAGCGAGAACGCTGGATCACCTCCTTTGAAGCCCGGTTCCTCGCGGGCGCGAACTTCCAGAACGTGCACCTGAAAACAAACCTAGGCGATCAAGCGGTGGCCAACCAAACCGCGGCCGCAACTACCACACCCATCATATTTAATGGAATAGGAACCAATACGCACCAATTCGCAACGACATTTTCGCCCGTGGGAGAATTCCGACTCCAGACCGTTTTTCAAGTTACAAGCAACGTGGGCCTGAAGCTCGGCTACACCGGACTGGTCGTGGGCAACATTACGCGAGCCAGTGACCGCATCGACTATAGCGGCCCGAACTTGATCAGCATCCTGAACGGTGCCAATCACCAGATCTTCTATTCCAACGGCGTGAACTTCGGCGTGGAAATCAACCGCTAAGCCAAAACGGAAAGAAGCGGTGCGGAACGCGCAATCGAGCCGCGCGAGGCGCACTATGCGAACGCAACACCCATGCGCCATTCGCGGAGTCGCACCAATGGGCACGACGAGCGAAGCCCTTTGTCCGCCGGATCGATCCACGGGCCGTGCGTTCCCGGCCGCAATGGCGCCAGATTAACCGCGCTCGGCCGGCACGACTTTCCACGTGCTAGTCGTGGATACTGAGCAGGCGCAGCTCATCCAATTCGTTGCCCAAGCGATGACGCAGTGGGCTTTCGGGACGCAATTCGTCCAAGAGCGCTTCGGCTTTGGCGATGTTCTCGCCGGTCACCTCGCCCTTAAACAGGCGTGCCCAGGTTCGTACGACTTCTTGTTCGGTCAACACGCTCAAACCTCTTGGCGATTGAAACGGAGGAAAGCAACTCGGGTCCTCCCATTATATTTTGGATTGCTGCCGCTGCCTAGCTCTGGCATCTTAACGGCAGGAGCGGGGCGAATCCGGCTAAACGGGACACTTTCCGTCACGCCCGGACAAGATTTTGGGGGCGTCATGATCACGTTGGTTACGGGCGCAACGGGGCTAGTCGGTAACAACGCCGTGCGTCGACTGTTGGAAAACGGCAGCGCGGTCCGCGTGCTTGCGCGCGAGGCGGCCGATCCGCGACCGCTCGCCGGATTGGACGTCGAAGTCGCTCGCGGCGACGTCCGCGACCGCGAGGCCGTGACCCGAGCGATCCGAGGGTCCGGTTGTATCGTGCACGCCGCGGCCCACGTCCACATCGGTTGGAGCGGTCTAGCCATGGCGCGCGCGGTCAACGTTGAGGGCACCCGCAACATTGCCGCCGCCGCCCACGCCGAAGGCGCCAAGTTGGTGCACGTCTCCAGCCTGGATGCACTTGGCTGCGCGACGCTCGAACAGGCCGGCGATGAAGGAACTGAGCCGGTGGGCGGAGTCCGCTGTCCCTACGTGGTCACCAAGCGCGAGGCCGAGCAGGTGATTTTGGATTTCGTGGCCCACGGCCTGGATGCACGGATCGTGAACCCAGGATTCATGGTCGGCCCCTATGATTTGAAGCCATCGTCGGGGCGGATGTTGCTGCAGGTGGCCAGGGGATGGGGCTTGGGTGCTCCCACCGGGCTGAACACCTATTGCGACGTGCGGGACGTGGTGTCGGGCATTCTCTCGGCCGTCCGAATTGGGAAACCGGGACGGCGCTATATTCTCGGTGGCGAGGTGCTGACCTATTTCCAGGCTTGGCGCATTTTTGCCGATGTTACCGGCGGCACTCCGCCCATGATCCCCGTGGGACGGCTACTGCGGACGGCGGCCGGATATTGCGGCGACTTGTGGACCAAACTGACGGGTTACGAGCCCGACGTTAACTCGGCCGCCACGGCGATCTCGGGGCAAAAGCGAAACTTCTCGAGTGCGCGGGCGACAGCCGAATTAGGCTATCGTCCGCGTCCGCTGCGCGAAAGCGCGACCGATGCCTGGAACTGGTTCCGCCAGAACGGCTACGTGTGAGGGCCGGCCATTTGCGGCGCGTGCGAACCGATCAGATCATCCGCGCCGCGATTAGACGTTGTTTCTGATCCCTCTCCCCGTGGGAGAGGGCAGGGTGAGGGTCCTTGTCTTCTGCGGATTCGCCCTCACCCCAACCCTCTCCCAAAGGGAGAGGGAGACGCTTTGAAACAGCGGCTCAGTGTGCGCGGACCGCGGACGCCGAAGCGGGATGGCCGTTGCTGTGAGTCGGCGGACTGAGGTACTTCAGATCGATTTTTTCCAGTTCTTCAGTCACCGCATCCACCGTGTCGCGCATTTGCTGTTCGGTATGATCCGAGGTTATGAAGAATCGCAGTCGGGCGGCCTTTTCTTCGACCGCCGGATGCAAAATCGGCTGCACGTTGATGCCTCGCTCGAACAACGCTTGCGAGAGCCGCAAGCAATCCATCGAGTTGCCGATGATCACGGGGATAACCGGCGAGCCCTGGCTGATGCCGGTGTCCAAACCGCGCTGGCGAGCCAGATTCAGAAACAGTTCCGAACGTTGGTGCAAGCGGGTCAGCCGCTCGGGCTCGGCCTCGAGCAACTTGAGCGAAGCCAATGCCGCGGCGGCATTGGCCGCACTTATCCCGCCGGAAAAGACAAACCCCGGCGCCGTGTACTTGAGGTACTCGACTAAGGTCTGCGTGCCCGCGATATATCCCCCGCAACTGCCAAGGGCCTTGCTTATCGTGCCCATCCAAATGTCGACGTCGCGCGAAGGGATGCCGAAGTGCTCGCCGACACCTCGCCCATGCGCGCCCAGCACGCCGATCGAATGGGCCTCGTCGATGTACAAGAATGCCCGATGCCGCTTCTTCACTTCCACGAAGCGGGGCACATTGGCAATGTCACCGTCCATGCTGTAGACGCCTTCAATCGCGATCACGACCCGCCGATACGTGGGCCGCAACTCCGAGAGCAGCTTGTCGAGCGCTTCCCAATCGTTGTGCGGAAAGGGCCTACGGCGGGCACCCGAAAGAATGGCGCCTTGTACGATGCTGTTGTGGGCGAGCGCGTCGTGCAAGATCAAGTCGCCGGGTCCAAACAGGTGGCCCAAGGTGGTTTCATTCGTGCCGTGGCCGCTGACATAGACAATGGCCGCTTCGGCGCCGACGAACTTGGCGAGGGCCTGCTCCAGCTCGCGATGGATGGTCTTTTCGCCCGACACCAATCGGCTGGCGGAAACGCTCGTGCCAAAGCGATCGATGGCCTGCTTTGCGGCGGCCGCCACCCGTGGGTCACCCGACATCCCGACGTAGTTGTAGCTGGAGAAGCTGACCAATTTCCGTCCATTGATCTTCGTGGTGTCCTTAATCACGTTCTCGTGGACTTTGAAATAGGGGTTCATCAATCCGGCAGCATCGATTTCGCCCATCGTCTGCCGCAGTCTCAGCACCTCGGGGAAACATTCGAAGCGATAGTTTTCAGGAGGAATTTCGTGAATGACCGGCTGATCGCCGCGGATCCGCGGAGTGGGACCCAAATAGGCTTCGACCGCGGAGGCGACTTCGCGGCAGGTTTCGATCTGCGGCAGCACGTCTTCGGGAAACCGTCCGCCGTAGGTCTCTTCCAGCGATGCGATGATTTCCATGCGCTCCAGCGAATCGAGCCCCAGCTCGACGATCGAGCTATCGAGCGTGATCCCCAGCGCACGCTCCTTGGCCACTCGCCGCACGTGTTCGAGCACGATTTCGGCAGTGCTCAGCGTGGTGCTGGGACCGCGTTGGGTCTCGGCCGCGCCGTTGGTCGCAGGATGCGGAGCCGAAACCTGTCGCGACCGAGCGGGTCGCTCGAGATCGGTTTTGGTCTGGTCGCGGTCCGCGGCGTCGCGAGATTGCTTCGGCGGAGCCGCGTCCGTGGCGGCAGCCCAGGCGCGCCACTGGCCGACTATTTCCAGCGAGCCCTCGAGAAAGGCCGTCCGGCAGGCATGGCGCTGGATTTTGCCGCTGGATGTTTTCGCAATACTGCCGGCTTTGATCAATGCGATGGCCTCGACCGGCAGTTCATGCTCGGCCGAAACGTTGCGGCGGATCGCTTCGAATACGCCCTCCAGCTCCCGTTGCTGGCGGCGTTCGATCTCCTGCACCACAACCAGCCGCTCGATCCCATCGATCTCAACGGCCAGCGCGGCTCCGTTGCCCGGCCGCAATCGGGGATGGCTCTGGCCGACGGTCAACTCGATATCCTGTGGGTAGTGATTCAACCCACGAATGATGATCAGGTCTTTCAAGCGTCCAGTGATGAACAGCTCGCCGTCTTGCATGAAACCCAAGTCGCCGGTCCGGAGAAAGGGCCCTTCGCCGGTGTCTTTCAAAAAAGCCCGAAAAGTGCGTTGGGTTTCTTCGGGGCGATTCCAATAGCCTTGCGCCACGCTGGGACCGGAAACCCAGATTTCCCCCACCTGGTCGGCGGGCAAGCTGGTCAAGTTTTCGGGATGGGCAATCACGATCCGTTGGTCGAGCAAATTGCCGCCGCTGCCGACCAGTTCGCGTGCCCCTTCCTCGTCGGCCAGGGCATCGAGCACCTGGTTGTTTTCCAGGGCTTCCGCGTCGAAGGTGCGGACCACGGGCAACGCCGCTTTGAAGCCGCCCGAGACGATCAGCGTCGCTTCGGCCATGCCGTAACAGGGGTAGAATGCTTCCGGGCGGAAGCCGCACGGCTCGAACATTTTGGCGAATTGATCGAGCGTTTCGGCCCGCACCGGCTCGGCGCCGTTGAACGCCAGGCACCAGCGGCTCAAATCGAGCGTTTGACGCTGTTCCGGTGTGATTTTTCGCACGCACAGATCGTAGGCGAAGTTCGGACCGCCGCTGATGGTGCCGCGGTAGTGCGAAATCGCCTTCAGCCAGCGGTAAGGCTTCTGCAAGAACGACATCGGCGAAAGCAGCACGTTGGCTTGCCCGATGTAGAGCGGCTGCAGAATGCCGCCGATGAGTCCCATGTCGTGATAGCTGGGAAGCCAAAACACGCCGCTGCCGCTGCGCGTATGTTCGAAGGCATAGGCGATCGACGCCGAGTTGTGGATCAGATTGGCGTGCGTCAGCACGACGCCCTTGGGCATGCCGGTCGAACCGGACGTGTATTGCAAAAACGCCAGCGTATCGCCGTGGACTTCCGGAAGCTGCCATTGGTCTTCAATTCCCTCGGGCAATTGGTCGGTCGCCAGCCAGGCGATTTTCTTGAGGTCCGGTGTCTGATCGAGGACCGGTTGCACGCGCTCGAGCACCTGAAACGTGGTCAGCGCAATTCTTGCTTGGGCGTCGTCGGCGATCGCTTCAATCCGCGACAGCGAACGATTTCGCCGCGGCGGATAGGCCGGCACGGCTACTACCCCCGCATACAAACAACCGAAAAACGCGGCGATAAAATCCAGTCCGGCGGGGTAGAGCAACAGCGCCCGTTGGCCCTCCAGTCCCATGCCTTGTAGCCGCCCGGCCACAGCCCGGGCCTGACGGTCGAGCTCTTGGTACGTCCAATGGAGTTCGTCGGTCTCGCCATCGACTAAATACGTAAACGCCCGATCATGCGCCTGGTGCGACGCACGGTGCCGCAGCAGGTCGACGAGGTTGGAAGGACCAAAAAACGATCCGGGCAAATGATCGAGATGCACGGCTATCCTAACTCTCACCAGAGAAAAGGAGGGTGTTGGGGTGGGTGACTGCGCACGGGTTTCTATCTATTTCAATCGGTTCGCGCAACCGTTAGGCAGGATACCGTCTTTGGAGAGCCAAGTAGGTTCTTCAAGCGGGTTAGAACCAACTCCCAAACTATCGCTGCCACGTGTCCCCAGCGCACGCTCAGCAAACTTGCGCCAAGTTAACACGGCCCAACTTATCAGTCCTCAAAAAAATACCAGTTTTGCTTCCCCGGTTAAAACAACGCCACGCGCAAAATTTCTTTCCATTGATTGTATCTTGCCCAAACTACCGCCGAGTATCCCTTGGTTAACTGAATAAATGGTGCGAATATTTGACAGGAAACCCCGCCACCCAGGCCCGACTACTTGAATAAACCACAGCCTCCCCCGGGCATTGCCCGTGAAGAAATGGGCTAGCGAAGCTAAACCGCTCATGACCAGTCGAGGCCGGTGAGCCTTTTGATTCGGTTTTTGTAATCGCCAAGCAGACCGCCAATGATGGCCCAATCGCCAGCCTGAAGCATCTCGATGTCTCCGTGCTGGTTGATGCGGATTTCGCTCTGTTCGGTGACACCCGCGGCGCGGAGATCCGGAAGCTCTTGGGAATTGGCTAATTTCAGCAGCAACGCGCCAGGGATTTCGACAAACTGTTTCATGCTACCCCAGTCGGTGGCATCGTTTTTGATCGCTGCTATCATAGTCAATCGCGGGTGTCTTTTGAACAACCCGCCGGCGATTTCTTGTTAATCGTCGGGCTTTTGGCTCAAGCGAGCCCTGACGGCCTCGGCGAGGCCCAAAATGGCCGTGACATCGAGCTGCTCGGCTCGACTTTCCGGACTCAAGCCGGTTTGGATCAGGATCTCGTCGATGGCGGGTTTTTCCAGCCGGCCTTTCAGAGCGTTTTGCAGCACGCTGCGTAAGAACTTACGGCGATGGAAGAACAGCGACCGCACGAAATCATGAAAAAACGCTGGGTCCGGGATCCGGCCCCGTAGCTGCTCGTCGACTTCGACGTGAATGATGGCCGAGGCCACTTTTGGCCGGGGCCAGAAGACCGTGGGAGGCAGGTTGCGCACGAGCTCCACTCGGCACTGGCTCTGGATCCACACGCTCAGCGAGCCGTAATCCCTGGTGCCCGGTGCGGCCGTGATCCGGTCGGCGACTTCCTTCTGGATCGTCACTGTCATTGATTCGGGCAGCATCGCCGCGGAGAGCAGGTTCGCAATCACCGGCGTGGCGACACTGTAAGGCAAATTGGCCACGAGCTTCAAATGCCGATGCGGTCCGGCGGCCAGTTGCTGTTGGAGCGCGGCGATCAGCCGAGAATCGAACGTGCTCTTGTTTTTCAGCGCGTCCTGCGCTAGCATGACCACGTTCGAAAAGCTGAACAATTCCTCACTGGCGAGTCGATAAAGGTGCGAATCGAGTTCGACCGTCACCACGGCCGCGACTCGCGGCGCCATCAATGCCGTTAGCGCGCCGGTGCCGGTGCCGACTTCCAGCACGACGTCGCTGGGCAGTAGCTCGGCTCGCTCGACGATCAATCGCATCAAATTCAGATCGATCAAAAAATTCTGACCGTGCCGAGTGTTCAATCGAATGCCGGCTTCGGCGAAGCGCCGCGACAGGTAGGAGATGGTCTGATTGCTACTGACAGGCGTTGGCATCGGGAGTCTGGCGGTTTTTTTGTTGAGCGGGAATTCGGGCCAGCAGTCAGATCATTTCGGAAGTGATTGGCCGCAACGGGCATTCAGCAAAGTTCGATACCTTGCTTTTGAGCGTATTTGGCCAGCAAATCCGTTTCCAAATTGACGCGCCCGCCGACGCCGAGTCGGCCCAGCGTGGTAGCTTCGAGCGTATGGGGAATCAGCGCCACGCTGAAGCGTTCCGCATCGACATCGACCAAAGTCAAGCTGACCCCATCGACGGCAACCGAACCTTTTTCGACCATACAGCGGCCCAAAATGGCCGGAAAACCAAACCAGAGCGTGGACCAGTCGCGATCGTCTATTCGCTCCATAAGGGTGCCAACACCTTCCACATGGCCAGTGACAAAATGCCCGCCCAGGCGATCGCCGACGCGCAGCGAAGGCTCTAAATTGACCAGGCTGCCGGCAGACAGCGCTCCGAGGTTCGTCCGGGCCAGAGTCTCGGGGCCGGCATCGAAGCTCAAGAAATCTTGTTCGCGGGCTACTACGGTCAGGCAGCAACCGTTGATAGCGATGCTATCGCCCAGCGCCGCGTCACGGGCAATTTGAGGCGAGAGGACCACGAGCCGTTTTCCGGGCGGCCGCGAGTGGACTTCGCGGACGCTCGCCAGATGTTGGACTAGGCCGGTGAACATGGGCGCCTCGGCAAATCAGAAGATCGGGTCTTGAGTTTCGCGCCGCGCGTAGAGGCGTTGCCAGAGGTACTTCACCGGCGGAGCGAGCACGAAAACGCAGCCGATAATCGGCACCGAATAGCCGTGGATCGACATAATCGCCGCCACCGCGAATACCAGGGCCACGACGTGGCCGAAGCTGCGCTGACCGCTGAGCAATTGATTGACCACATGCGGGTAAGGAATCCGCGACACCATCAACAGCGCCACGAGCACCGCGAAGAACGGCAGCGCGTTCTGCACGACTTTGTCGATTTCGGCCGCATACATCAGTTGATTTCCACCGCGCCGCAGCTCATAGAACAAAATGGCGAACCCCGCGATCGAAGCCGCGGCCGCCGGCGAGGGGAGCCCGCTAAAGTGCAAGTGGTCATCGTCCTCGGCCATCTCGACGTTGAATCGCGCCAGCCGTAGCGCCGCGCAAGCCGCAAACGCGGCGGCAATGACCCATACTTTATTGTGCGAATAGGTAAACGTCGGACACATTTTGACCAGCAGAAAGCCCGGCGCAACGCCGAACGACACGATATCGCACAGACTGTCCAACTGCGCACCAAAATCGCTCGTGGTGCGCGCCAGCCGGGCCACGTGTCCGTCCAAGGCATCGAAAACCATGGCCAAAAAAATCAGCCAGCCGCTGAGCATGATGTTGTGCGTATCGTCGGTCGGGTCCAACTGTCTCATCAGCCCGGTGGGATGCTGAAAGGCGATATCGACCGCGCGCGGAATGTCCAACGAAGTCGGCCGCTCCACCCGGGCGGCGACGACGATGGCAAAGAAGCCGCAAATCAAATTCCCCAGCGTGAAAACCGTGGGAAAGACAGCAACCGTGCGAATTCGATTCATCGTTCGATGCTGCTCGTGGCAGCCTCATGTGCTTTCGTAGCGGGCCAAAACCGTGCAGCCGCCTTGGACTTTATCGCCGATTTTGGCCAGGACCTGCAGCCCGGTTTCAGCCGGAAAGATCAGTTCGGTGCGCGAGCCTAGCTTGATCATACCGAATTTGTGTCCGCGTGCGACTACCTCGCCGCTGCGCAGGTCGCACACGATCCGTCTGGCAATCAGCCCGGCAATCTGCCGAACCACGAGCCGTCGATGGGGCGAACTCTCCTCTTCCAGCCCAATCCACAAGTTCTCGTTGCGAATCGTACTCTCGGGATTCAGAGCATTGAGGAACGCGCCGGGTGAGTAACGCAAACGGATCACCCGCGATTCGGCGGGTGCCCGATTGATATGGACGTTGAAAATGGACAAAAAAATCCCGATCCGCACAGCGGGACCGCCGATAAAATCGTCATGCGCAAGCGCTGAGATCTCGGCCACCGTCCCGTCGGCGGGTGAGACCAACAGTCCGGCTCCCTCGGGCACGTGCCGCCGCGGGTCGCGGAAAAAATAGACAAGCGATCCCAACACGACGCCCGGGACCATGGCCAGGTACCAGGCGAACCATGCCCCGCTGATCGTCAGTGCCAGCAAGGGATAGCCCATCAACTGCAATTCGGCCAAACCCCAGCGGGCAAACGGCAGCTTCTCTCGCCAACGAAACGGGTCCAGCTCTCCGGCCCAATCGCAGTCGCACTGGTTGCGGCAGTACTTCAGATCGCGGGGATCCAGGATATCGTGCGGAGCACCGGTCGATTGGCCCGTCCGACGCGCGGCCATCGTTCGGACGTAGCCGGGCCGAAAATGGCGCAAATACCACCGCCGCCAGACCCCCCACGCCAATTCAGCTCGGTAGCAAAACCCGCCGCCGGGCTGCACGCTGCGCAAATTGTCGGGCAGAGGCTCGGGACGCAACCGCACAGGCGAGGATTCGAGCTTGCTCATGTTTCCTGGACAACCCCCAGTGCACTACCGCCATCAAACCAACATACTATCGCTTGCCAAAAGGGTTGAGAAGGAACGATTTTTTGAGGCGTATATCGCACTGCGATATGGGATTGATCGACATTGCTGAGCCTCGAGCGCGCCCTCTGTTGTCGCAGATCGCGGTGCCAGATAAGCTAGCAAGTATGCGTGAACTTCTCGATCGATTGATATCCGCCGTCCAAAGCGGCCGCCGCGTCGCCTGTTGTCGGCTGGTCGAAACGCGGGGGTCTACGCCCCAAAAGCCGGGCGCGGCGATGCTCGTTTTCGACGATGGCTCCCAGTCAGGCACTTTGGGAGGCGGCTGCGTCGAGGCCGAGGTGAAGCGGCAAGCCCTGGCGGTCTTGGCCAAGGACGATGCTTCGGTGGTCCGCTTTCAGCTTGATGATGACTATGGTTGGGACGACGGCCTGATTTGCGGCGGTCGAATGCAAGTGCTGATCGATTCGATGTCGCGTACGGCCGCTCGCGACTATTTTTTGAAGTTGCGCGAAATGGGCAGCCAGGGAGCCGGCGGAACCGAAGCGATCGTATTCGACGCCGAAGCCAGCGGCTTGCCGGAAACGGCCAGTTATTTGTTCGACGCCGACGGGCGACTCATGGATCACATCCGCGGACCGTTGGAAGAGGGCCTGGCGCCGCGCGCGATTCGCGATGGCTTGCAGCCGCTGTCCGATCGGCCGCGGCCCAGTGCACGACGTGGCGTGGCTTATCTGCCGATGCTGCCGCGCTCGCGATTGATCATCGTCGGCGGGGGGCATGTTGGCCAGGCGGTGGGCAATCTCGCCGCCGAGCTCGATTTCGACGTCTGGGTCATCGACGATCGGCAAGAGTACGTGACTGAAGCCCGCTTTCCCCGCGCCCAACGGCGGATCGCGGGATCAATGACCGAAGTGCTGCCTAACTTGGAGATCACGCCCAACACGTATTGTCTGATTGTGACCCGCGGACATAACCACGACGAAGAAGCCCTTTTTCACTTGGCCGACCGAGGGGGCCGCTACGTGGGCATGATCGGCAGCAAACGCAAAATCAAACTGATCTTCGACGACCTGCTGGCCGAAGGAATCTCGCCCGAGGCGCTCGATCGAGTGTACGCTCCCGTGGGACTCGACATCGGTTCGCAAACGGTCATGGAAATCGCCGTCAGCATCACGGCCGAGCTCGTGGCACATCGGAATCTGGGCACCACTCCAGACGCCACGCGCCCGCGGCCTAGCCTGGCGACCGATCCTGACTAGCCGCGCATGCACGGCCTTATGTCTTAGAACGTGTCTTCAAATTACGCGACCGGGAGGGCGAGGCTCCTGCCGAGCCTCTACCTTCCGGTGCAAAATCGGCTCAGCGGGAGCTTCGCCCTCCCAAATTCCAACGTTCGGAACGTTTTGAAGACGCGTTCTTAAAGAGTGATGTCTCCTCAGCGAATTGCGGCGCGCCTGTATGCAAACCTATGCCGTTATTCCTGCCGCCGGCCACAGCCAGCGCATGGGCCAGCCCAAGCTCCTGTTGCCGTGGGGCCGGAAAACTCTCATCGAGTACGTGCTGGAGGAGTGGCGTTCGAGCCGGGTCGCCGAGACGGTGATCGTCCTGCATCCGGACGACCAACGCCTGGCCGAGTTGAGCCGCGAGTGCGGTGCGTTGGTGGTGCAACCCGACATTGCACCGAGCGAAATGAAAGTTTCAGTTCGGCTGGGATTGGAGCGCATCGAACGAGAGTTTCACCCCGACGCTCATGATGCATGGCTGCTGGCGCCGGCCGATATGCCAGGAATTCTGGCCCGAACCATCGATCGTTTGATCGGTGCGTACGAATGGGACCAGGTGCGAGCCGGCGAGCCGGCGCGAATCTGGGTTCCACGCGCCGACGACCGCAACGGCCATCCTGTGTTGTTTGCCTGGCCACTGGCCGCCGAAGTGGCCCATCTGGCGGCCGACGAGGCGATCAACACGCTCGTGGCGCGTCATCCGGTCGCGTATCTCCACGTTGGCGACGATGCGGTGGTCGAGGATTTGGATACGCCCGATGATTATCGGCGATTGCGAGCCAAATATGACCGAGACGCCAAATAAGAAACCGTCTCAAATCTGCTTCGGGAGAAGGGGCCCGCCCCATTTTGCTCCGAAGACCGCGAAAAATGGGGACCGTTCCCACCGGGCTTGCGTTGGGGCTCACGCAGGAGTGTCAGACTACCCAGGGACAATTGGAAGACTTACACTCAGGATTGCGGGACAGTGAACAAGTGGGGCCACTGAAATGCATTGTTGTCGGCACGGAATCGGGACAGGCACGCGGCTGGCCGCTACCTGCCTGAGCATCTTACTGCCGTGGGCGCTGGTTTTTTCCAATGGGTGCAGCGGCAAAACCGCGGCTGACGCCAAGGGGCAACTCGAGAAGCTCAAGAAAAAAGAAAAGCCGAAGCCCCCCTTCGATCATCTGAAGGTCTTCATCGAGCCGGGCGACAAGGACGCGCAAACGATCGCTCGCCGGGTGAAGCCCGGTCATTGGACGGGAGTGTTGGTCGAAACGAAGGCCAACAATTTTGATTTCAGCGGCGATTTGAACTCCTCGGCCGTCGATGGGCAATCGAATCCGGTCGACTTGGAGAACTGCCCTTTCCGCCTGCTCACGTCGCGGTCGGCTGCGCTGCCGAAAGGACAGAAGAAGACGCTGGAAACGATTTTCTTCGCGCCGCGCGGCCGCACCACGACTTTTGTCTTGAATCAGTTGCGCAATCGGCAGCATGGCAGCGAAGAGTGGCGCGAAATGGAAGTGCTGCCGCACATGCCGGACTACCAATTCTACATGTTCGTGCTGGCCCGAGATCCCAGCCGGTATCGTTACCTGAAGGTGCTCGATTGCATCCAGCCGCCGGGAGAAACGTTCAATCTGCTGGGCGAAGACGCATTTTACTATCGCGTCGTCATGCCCCGACCCAGTCCCCCGCTGATGCTGCCCACGCGATCGCTTTGCTGGACGACGATAGCCTTTATCGTGTGGGATGACGTGCTGCCGTCGGTCCTTTTGCCCGAACAGCAGCAAGCCATGTTGGAGTGGTTGCATTGGGGTGGGGGCTTGATCATCAGCGGACCGCAGACACTCGACGCGTTGCGGGGCAGCTTTTTGGAGCCCTGCCTGCCGGCGACGGCCGCCGAGACGACGAGTTTTGATGAGCATTCACTGGCCGACTTGAATCGCAACTGGACCATTCGTGAAGCCGGCGATCGGCGCGGCGTAACGGCGGTGCAGCCCTGGTCGGGCATCAAGCTGGCGAAGCACCCCCAGGCCGAGTTTCTGCCCGGCACCGGCGAGCTTGTGGCCGAGCGTCGGGTGGGACGCGGCCGGGTGGTCGTGACGGCATTTCGGCTCAGCGAGCGCGAGCTCGTCCAATGGCGAAGTTTCGACAGTTTCTTCAACGCTTGTTTGCTGCGCCGCCCGCCGCGAATCTACAAATCGGATCAGAATTTCGAATTCATGAAGGCTACCTTGCAGCCGGCCCATCGCGCGACGGATCCGGCCGTTGTGTCCAACGTGAGGATTTTCACGCGCGACGCTCACCTTTCGCCGGATAGCGTGCACGTTTGCGACCCCGCGACGGAGCCGGCAGTGGATCCGGCCGAAGATGCAAGTAGCGGCGTGCAGGAAGGCGCGCTCGCCGATGGGCGCAAACGCAATTCGGGCGTGGCCGCTTGGGATGATTTCAATATGGTCTCCTCGACCGCCCGCAAAGCTCTGCGCGACGCGGCCGGAATCTCGGTGCCCAAACGCGAGTTCGTGCTGTGGATGATAGGCATTTATCTTTTGCTCATCGTTCCGGTGAACTGGCTCGTGTTCCGCGTGCTGGGGCGCGTGGAGTGGGCCTGGCTCGCGGTGCCCGTCGTGGCGATCGGCTGGGGGCTGGCCGTGATCTGGCTGGCGCAGTTGGATATCGGGTTTGCACGCTCGGAAACTGAAATCGCCGTCCTCGAAATGCACGCCGGGTTTTCGCGCGGCCATCTCACTCGCTACACGGCGCTATACAGTTCGCTCTCGACCAGTTACAGCGTGCATTTCGACGATCCCGCGGCCCTGGCTCAGCCCTTTGCCGCGGATGTTGGGCGATTGCAGGGGCAATCCAGCGGAACCGTCACTTTGCGCAATTTCGGCGATAGCCACCTGGACGACTATCTCGTCTCGTCGAATTCCACCGGCCTGGTGCACAGCGAGCAGATGGTCTCTTTGGGCGGCAATTTGATCTGGCAAAATACGCCGGGCGAATCTCCGAGCGTTGAAAACCATACCGCGCTCAAGCTGTTCGGCGTGACCTTGCTGCGCCGGCCCGCCGGTGGCCAAGGGATCGACGAATCGTGTTGGATCGGCGATTTGGCGCCGGGCGACAAGGTGGTCGTCCGTTTTACGCCACATGCGGAGAATCGCGAAAAACTCGTTGCCGCCCGCGAGTTGTCGCCACTGACCCGGCAGGCGCGGCCCGAAGGCGCGCTTAGTCTCCGACTTTTGTTGGACGTCGCGGAGAAGCATCAAGGGCTCGAGCCCGGCGATGTTCGACTCGTAGGCTGGCGTAATCAATCCATGGCGGGCGTCCGCGTCGAGCCTGCCGCCGCCCAGGTGCGCAAGGCGATGTTGGTTGTGGCCCACCTGCAACTCGGCGCGTACCCACCCAAACCCGATATGAACTTGCCTGCCGAGCCCAGACCGACGGAGGACGTGTTCAGTTTGGAAACAGCGGATCCATTTAAATAATCACCATGATTGAGCTTGTTGATTTCTCCAAGAATTACGGCGATTTCACGGCCGTCGAATCGCTGAACCTGAAGATCGAGGCCGGCGAGATGTTCGGCTTCATCGGGCCCAACGGCGCCGGCAAGAGCACGACGATCCGCTTCCTGGCCACGCTTCTCAAAGCCACGCGCGGCGAGGGCATCGTCAACGGCCATAGCGTCACGAAAGATCCCCTGGCCGTCCGCAAGAGCGTCGGCTACATGCCCGACAACTTCGGCGTCTACGACGGCATGAAGGTTTGGGAGTTTTTGGATTTTTTCGCGGTAGCCTACCAGATTCCGCGCGCGAAGCGCAAAGCGGTCATCGGCGACGTGCTCGAACTGCTCGACCTGATGCACAAGCGAGACGATTTCGTCAATGGGCTGTCGCGCGGCATGAAACAGCGGCTGTGCCTGGCGAAAACACTGGTGCACGATCCACCGGTGCTGATTCTGGACGAGCCCTCCAGCGGCTTGGATCCGCGCGCCCGGCTGGAAGTCAAAGCCCTGCTCAAAGAGCTGCGCCGGATGGGCAAGACCATCTTGATCTCCAGCCACATCCTCACCGAGTTGGCCGACTGCTGCACGTCGATCGGCATCATCGAGCGCGGCCAACTCTTGATGCACGGGCCGATCGATGAAGTCTATCGGCGGATTCGCGGCAACCGGATGGTGGAAATCAAGTTTGTCGAGGGCATGGACGTCGGCTTGTCGATTATTCGCAGTTGCCCGCAAACCCGCGACGTGCAGATCGAAGATCACCAGGTAACGGTTGAAATGGCCGCCAACGACGACCAGGTAGCCACGCTGATGGCGCAACTCATGCAATCCGGCGCCCGCATGCGTTCCTTCCACGAGAAAGATCCCACGCTGGAAGACGTCTTCATGCTGGTGACCAAGGGGCTGGTGATCTGAAGCGGGTGCGGCTCTAAGCCACCAGCGGAGGTTCGCGGCCGCTTGCGGCTTGGCGGCTAATTGAACACGACCAGTTGCCAGCTTCCGCCAGGGTCGCGGCGTTCCCATTCCTTACGGGCTTCGTTGAGGCCGAAAGCGCACAGCTCGAATTCCTGGCTGAGCCTTTCGAGCACTTCGCTTCGGACGTCTTCGCTTTCGCTGGGGATCGTGCTGGCGATGTAATAGGCGCGCTTGCCTTGGGTGCAGTAGTCGACGAATCGGTCGTGGCCGACTTTGCTCTTGGCGCGGCGCAGCGCTTCGGGATAGACACCTGTCCAGAAGAAGGTGAAGTCGCCGATGTGGCGATGCACCTCGCGACGGGCGTCGCCAACGCGGGCTCCCCCTTCGACGAGCATCTCGCCGACTTCCTCCAAGCGGTGGCCCGCCAGGTCTCGCACGGCGAAGAGCGAATCCGAGCGGATGAAGCGGGTCAGCAAGCCGGCGATGTAATCGACCAGCGGCGGATCGGCGATGCCCAGGCGAGTTTCGAAAGCGTATTCCGCTACCCCGGCAAAAAAGTCCCGCAGGGGAAGCTGGGGACGATCGGCAGTCATGGACCACAACCTCCACTATTCCGGTGAGCCGCGCGGTGAAAACGCGACAAAAGCCCCTCTCACCCCAAGTTTAAGTCGGCTTTTTGTGCCCGGTCAAGTTTAGGCGATCTTGGGCAGCCCCCTGTTTTCTCACCCGGAAAAGTGGTTGGAGGACGGAGCCTAGCGGCGGTAGCGAGGCATTCTGGAGCCTAAACGCCTTGAGCCTTTTTCGCTATACTAAGCTCAACGGCAATCCGCCCCAGGAGTCCTGTGTCCATGTTCTCGCTCGACGACCGGCCGTACACGCTGTGCGATCGAATCTCGCGGCGCGAGCTGATGAAGATCGGCGGCTTGAATCTGCTGGGGCTGTCGCTGCCCACCCTGCTGGCGGCCCAGTCTCGCGGGGCGACCGCCGCATCGAGTGATCCGACATTCGGCCGGGCCAAGAATGTCATCTACTTGTGGTTGCAAGGCGGACCGCCGCAGCACGAGACCTTCGATCCCAAACCTGACGCCCCGCTGGAAATCCGCGGGCCGTTCAAGCCCATTTCCACCAACGTGCCGGGCATCCAAGTCTGTGAACTCTTGCCCCGCACGGCCGCCATTGCCGACAAGCTGGCCGTGGTCCGCTCGATGTCGACCGACGACAACACGCACGACACCAGCGGCTATTGGGTGCTCACCGGCAACAAGTACGAGGCCGGCAGCGCGCGCGAGATCAAGCCCAGCGATTGGCCCTATTTCGGCTCGGTGGTCAAGATGCTCAAGCCCAGCACGCGCGTGCCGGCGCTGAGCACCGTCTGGATTCCCGACATCATGCGGTTGAACGACAATGTGCGCCCCGCCGGCCAGACGGCCGGTTTCCTCGGCGCCCACCGCTGGGGCCAGTGCGTGTTGCTGGCGCGGCGATTGATTGAAGCCGGCGTGCGGCTGGTGCACGTGGGCTGGCCGCGCGATCCGGGCGACACGGCCGTCGACAACCCGCTATGGGACACTCATGCTCAAAACGCCAACCGGCTGCAGGACGTACTCTGCCCGATGTTCGACGTCGGGTTTACCGCATTGATCGAGGACCTCGACCAGCGCGGGCTATTGCAGGAAACCTTGGTCGTTGCCGTGGCCGAATTTGGCCGGACGCCGAAAATCAACAAGTTTGGCGGCCGCGATCACTGGGGCCCGGTGTTCAGCTTTGTTCTGGCCGGAGCGGGCATCGCTGGCGGCCAGGTTTATGGCTCGAGCGACAAAACGGGCGGCTATCCGGCCTCCAACCGGGTGCAGCCGCCGGAGCTGACGGCGACGATTTTCCATCTGCTTGGCATCGGTCACGACGCGATGTTCCGCGATCGCACGGGCCGCCCGCTGCAGGTGAGCAAAGGCGAGCCGCTGTGGAAATTGCTGGGCACCAGGCCGGCCACCGCCGAGCGGGTCCAACCCGAGGGCAACGTCGCTCTGGTTGCCCCGTACGACGATCGGCAGGTGCACGATACCGATTTCGAAAGCGCGACGCCGCTGGAGCCGCACGGCACCGAAACCCGCGCCAAGACGTGGCAGGCATCGCCGATTCTGACGTCCGAACAGCCGGGCGAACTGGGCGTGATGCTCGTCAAAGACTCAATCAACTCGCGCAACGGCGAGCGTCACGCCGCGTTGGGATTCGGCGTCGTTCCAGGAACCCTCTCCCCTCGCGGGAGAGGGCAGGGTGAGGGGGCCGATTTGAAATCGAGTCATCCGATAGCCGGCGCTCTGCGAATCCCACAAGGCGCCCGGGCCATGCTCACACAAGAGGTTCGCAACCCGCGCGCCGGCCGATTCACTTTCTCCATCCACGCCTGCGGCGCCTCGCAATCGAGCGACTTCTACCGCGAAGTGTTTCTAAAACATTTCGTTTGCCGGCTGGCGATTTTCGGATTCCTCGATCTGAAAAAAGATCATCGCCAGCATCGGCAATTTGCCACGTTCGATTTTCAGCCCGCCTGGTGCGAAGCCGGACAGCCGAAGTACGACCGCTTTCAGGTCGCGGCCACTCTCCGCAGCCAGGACGCCGGCGCGATGGAAACCAGCCGTGGCATCGGCGTGGCCGTGATTGTGGAAAAAGTCACGCCCGGCATTTTGGAATTGCCATTGGACGGCGTTCCACCGCAGGCTTTCATCCGGATCGACGACGTCGAGCTCGCGTTCAATCCTCGCCCGCGGGACGACAATGTGACCGTGTAGGGTCAGGCTTTAGCCTGAAAGAGCGCGCATGATAGCGCTCAAGCCGCGCGTCGGGTCGTTGATCCTTGCTCCCGCCGAATCCCGCGTCGGAGGAAATACGCGGTTTGTTGTGGGCCAAAGGCCCAACCTGTGACAGCCAGGGGCAACGCCCCTCGGAACGATCCAGCGCGAGCCCCTCGCAAGCCCCACCGGGGCGATCTGTCTCCTCGCGGGGACGGCGACCCCCGGTCGCTCCGTAAGGTGAACAGTACGTATCGCTTGAACGCGCTTTGTGTTGATGGGTCAGATCGCCCCGTTGGGGCTTGAAATGTTCGTAGAGCGCACGATGCCAGGGGCGATGCCCCTGGCTGATGCAGCTTGGGCCTTTGGCCCATATGACCCGTGAGTCGGTCAAAAGATGTGGCGCCCGCGCTACGCCAACGCCGCGATCAGACTTGCCACATAATCGCCAACGTCTTTGAGCACCACTTCGCGCGGTTTTTTGCCGGTTTCTGCGATGCGCGGGTGGCCCAGACGCACATGTGCGCCTGCGTGCCACCAGACGCAACAGTGGTAATGCCCCTGCGCGACCCAACAATGAAAACTCGACAACGGTTGAGAACACGCGGCAGCAAACGAATCAACGTGGTTATCGATCGCTTTTGCTGGTTGCCTGTTGGCGCTCGTCGTGCTGATGGGCAAGCTTGTCCAGCCACGGGTCGCGTGGTCTGTCGGTGCCGCCCATGGCGGGGAGCTTCTTGGCACGCTGCTGCTGGTATTTCTGGTAATTGGCTTCGATAAGCCAGAATCGCTGCAACTCTTTGCGCTCGACCGGCGATAGATGCTTTACCAGCCCGGCGAGTTGTTTTCGGACCTCCGGCCGATTGGCGCTGTTAGCGCCTGAATCACCCAGAGTCTTCGCCAGGACGGCGGCACGGCTCGGATGGCAGCCGGCGGTTGCGAGCCGGCGGTATTGGTTGTGCAAATACTCCAGATGTGGGTTTGTCGACTCTCCGTGCTGCCCGGCTGGCTGTTTGTAATCAGTCAACGAGTGCGGCCGTTTCGGAACACTCGTACTGGCTTGCATCGTGGTAGCGAGCACTGATACGAGCAACAGGCCGCCGAGCGCCAGGAATGTCCGTTTCATCGCAGCGTCCTCCGTTCGCGCCCTTTGGCGAGGCGATTGACGGTTGAAGAAAACCGCGTCGGTCAAGCGCAACAGTCAATTTAACGCGCGGGCGTCATTTCGTCACCTTCGGCGTCAGCACCAGCCGCACTCTTGTGCCCAGCGGGGGGATGTGGTCGGTAAAGGCCTGATATAGAAGCTCGTCGTTGGATTGGCTGCTTGCGACTGGCAGATCGAGCATGGCGGTGGGAAAGTTCGAGACGCAAATGAAATCGCCTGATTCGGCCATGTAGTGCTTTTCGTGGGTCGATTCATCTTCGAAAAATCCGCTGCCGGCGAAGACCCAAGGAAATTCCATGGGCTTGCCCGTCTTGACGTTGCGAACCCAGTCCTGGCCTCGGTCGCGATGCACCGTGCCGGCTTTGTCGGTCCACACGACGGTGATTTCGATTTGGGTGCCCGTGGCGGGCTTGTAGCTGGGCTGAAACTCCACGGGCGTGCCGGCCTGGGCACCCACGGCCAGCAGGGCCGCGTGGACGGCATAAGCCTTGGTGTCGGCCGACACGATCGACTCGTGTTCTTTGGTCCCCTTGGTGCAGGCGAACATCTCCAACTGGCCTTCTCGCAGGCAAACGGTGCCGTCCAGGACGACTCGGTTGTTTTTGGGATCGATCCAGACGTCGTAGCCAGGCATCAGCCGCTTCATGCCCGGCGGATCCTTCGCCAAGGGTTTTGAGGCAGGTTTCACGCTCGTAAGGCCCGTTTCCGCGGCCGGCTCGGCAGACCGCGCGGACAGCGTCCCAGCCCCGAGGACGAAAAAGCCGATCGCGATAGAAAAACCTCGAGATCGCAGTCCTGGCATAATATGAGCTCACCTTTCGTCGCGGCACTAACCCGAAGCGCAACAACATTAGGCAAGTGCAAGCGATACGATAACTGGGCGGCCCAGTCCACTTGTTGTCTGGGTTCCGCAGGAACAAGAGGGCTTATCAGCACCGGCAACGGTCCCGCAGAGCCCTCGTGTTGTTTCACGACACCGACAACGGGTTGTCGATGCCACCCAAACATCGTACTAGCAGTTGCATCATCCTGGCAAGCCAGAACGATCCGCGAACTTGCGACCGATTCTCCCTCGCTTGGGCTTCTGGTTAGTAGTTCCTGGCGCGAAACACTGAATGGCCCCGAAAATCTTGTCAAAGGGACAAGATGAACTGGCCTCCGATTGTTAAGATACCCGCTTATCCATTTTTTGTGCAACCAAGGAATCGACCGCTCGCAAGTTCGTCGCCCACGATCGTTTTCATGTCGTGGGCTCAAAAATCCGCGAGCCGATTGAATAATGGCCATCCTCACGAGCGAAGAGAAACGAACTGGAAAAAACCGTAATTCCGTCGTAGTGGGCCCGGCGGGGCCTTGGCACAAGCGAGCGCCGCGTCAGGTCCGCCAATCCTACGAGTCGCCAGCCGACGAGCAGAACTGGGCGGCCTGGTGCAGGCATCTTGCCAAGCGAAAGTTTTGCCCCGTCGGTTCGCTGTTGCCTGGCAAACGCTCGGCGCTGACTTGGGCCCTTCCGGAAGGCTTGGAGGAAGTGTTGCATCCTTCTGGGGTTTTGGGTTTGGGTGCCACTGAAGGCTCGACCATCAGCGCGGGAAGCGCGGGAGGACAAGCCGCTCGTAGCACCCGAGAAGCGGGGTCTGCCGTACCGCTAGACCAGACGCTCGAACTCATTGAGACCCTGCGCAAGCTCGACGAATCGGCGCGGCGGAAAGTGACAGCGCTCGAGAACGACGTCGCGTGCCGGCTCGCTCGCGTGGCGTCTACGCCGGCATCGGCCGCGCTGGGGCTTGAGTGCCTCGCCTGGTGCGGCGCTCTTCCGCGGTTGACGGCCCATTTGCCCTCGCGGCCATGGTGGCAGCTCGTGAATCGGCTGATTTCGATCGCCAGTAATGAAGGACCAACCGCAGACGATGTGCTCGCCATGCAATTGCTTGGCGGCGAGCTGCCGCTCGCGCTGGCCTATTCGTTTCCGGAAATCGAGACCTGCCAGGAATTGGCCGACGAGGGCCGGCGGACGATCTCGCGATCGATCGACGAATTGCTCGACGGTGAAGGATTGCCGCATGGCCGGCACTTGCACTTGCTACGGCCCTTGCTGGCTTGTTGGACGCGCTCGCAAGCGATCGGCCACGAGTTGAGTCAGGGATGGTGCGACCGAGAGACCCAGCGGCAGTATGCCGGGCTCGTCGAGCACGCTTTGCGGCTCTCGCGGACCAATGGCCAACAAGTATTCTCGCGTGCGGACTCGAAACCGTGGGATTCGAATCTGCTCAAGACGGCATTGAGCTTCGCGGACGATCGCGCCACGGAGCGAGTTTTTCGACTGGTCGAAAACGGCCGCCAGGCCTTGCGTAAAATTCGCGGCAAAACGCTCCCCTCTCCGGCGTTCCAAGACGAATGGGCGGGCCTTGCCATGCTGCGGCCGGACTGGAGTCGAAAAGCGCCGCGACTGACCGTGTCGTATGGCGGACAGCGGGTCGCTACCGAATTGAGCGTCGACAGTCGGTGTCTTTGGTCGGGCATCTGGAAACTCGACGTCCGCTTCAACGGCCGGCCACTCGAACGAGTGGCAAACTGGGAACAAACTTGCTGGGTTTCTGACGACGAGGTCGACTATCTCGAACTCGAAATGCGGCTTTCCGAAGAAGTCACGGTCCAACGGCACATGCTGTTGGGCCGCAACGATCGGTTTGTTTTCCTGGCCGACGCCGTTTTGGGGATTCAGCAGGGCACGATTGAATATCGCGGCACGTTGCCATCGAGTGGTCATTCGAGTTTCGACCCCGAACGTGAAACACGCGAGGGCTCGCTCTTGGTCGGCCCCCGACCCCGCGCTCGCGTGCTGCCGCTGGCCTTGAACGAATGGCGGACGGGCGCTTCGCGTGGTAATCTGCAAGCGAGCCACGATGGGCTGGAACTGACGCAAGGGGCCGAAGGCCAGTGCCTATTCGCTCCACTGTTCATCGACCTCGACGCCAGCCGTCTGAATAAAGAGGTCACCTGGCGTCAATTGACGGTGGCACAACAACGCGAGATTACGCCGTCTGACGTCGCCGTGGGATACCGGGCCCAGGTCGGCAAATCGCAGTGGCTCGTCTATCGTTCGCTTGCTACTCCCGACATCCGAACCGTGCTCGGAAAAAACCTGATGACCGAGTTTCTCGTCGGCCATTTCCAAACCGACGGCCATGTCAAGACACTGTTGGAGATCGAATGACCTCATGACCGACCTCGGCGGACGAATCGCGGAAAACCTGGCCCGAGTCCGTGGGCGGATCGCGGACGCCGCCCGCAAGAGCGGCCGAGAACCTGGTGCCATCACGCTGCTGGCCGTCACCAAGTATGTGCCCGCGGAAATCGCAGCCGCGCTGGTCAAGGCCGGCTGCACCGAGCTGGGCGAAAGCCGACCGCAAGAGTTGTGGTCGAAAGCGGCGGAACTTGCCGATCCGGCGGTCCGTTGGCATTTGATCGGCCATTTGCAGCGCAACAAAATCCGCCGCACGCTGCCGCTGGTGCATCTGGTTCAATCGATCGATAGCCGCCGGCTGTTGTCGGCCCTCAACGACGATGCCGCCGAGCTTGGCCTTCGCCCGGCTGTGCTCTTGGAAGTCAATATCTCGGGCGAAATTACCAAAACAGGGCTGCCCCCCGGCGAGCTCAAGCCGCTTTTGGAGAAGGCAGAGAAATTCTCCCACGTGAAGATTTGCGGCCTAATGGGCATGGCCAGTCTCACGGGCGGCGCGGCGGCGGCCCGGCGCGATTTCGCGCAGTTGCGCCGGTTGCGCGACCGCTTGGCGGCAATCTGCCCGGCGGACGTTTCATTATCCGAACTTTCGATGGGGATGAGCGGCGATTTCGAAGTGGCGATCGACGAGGGCGCCACGATAGTGCGGGTCGGCTCGGCGCTGTTCGAAGGAGTCCCGCTATGATCGCGCTGGAGAGCCATCCGCAGGGAACGATTCTGCCGGTCCGGGCCCATGCCGGGGCTCGCCGCAACTGCATCCGCGGCGAGCAGGCCGGCAGCCTGCAAGTCTCCGTGACGCAAGCGCCCGAAAAGGGCAAAGCCAATAAGGCGATTATCGCCGTCTTGAGCGATGAACTTTCGCTGCGCAAGAGCCAATTCGAATTGCTCGGCGGCGAGACATCACCAAACAAGCGAATTCTGGTGCGCGACGTCGCTAAGGCCGACCTGACTGCGCGCCTGCAACGAGCACTTGCCGAATCAGGTGACCCCGAGAGTTAATCGACCGTGGTAACGTCCGGCGACGGGCGATGGCCGCGCCCATCGCGGCGACTCGCACGATCGCCCGAGCGTCGATGGCCCCATGGACGGCGAACAAGCGCAGCAGCACGGCCGGCATGGCGCGTCAATGCACGCTTATTCCTCGAAGCGAATCTCGATGATCTCGAAACTCATCGTGCCCTTGGGCACGGGAATCTCGGTTTTGTCGCCGACTTTCTTGCCCATCAGGCCTTGAGCGAGCGGACTGGTGACCAGGATCTTGCCGGCATCGTAGTCCTCCTCGCCGGCGCCGACCAAGATGAAGATCTCCTCGTCGCCAAAATCGAGATCCTTCACGACCACGGTGGCTCCAAACACCACTTCGTCTTTGGGCAGCTTCGAGGTGTCGATCAGCAAGGCGCGGGAGAGCTTGTCGCGCAGCAGGTTGATTTTCGCTTGCAGCAGGCCCTGCGATTCGCGCGCGCCGTGGTATTCGGCGTTTTCGGCCAGGTCGCCCTGGTTGCGCGCGGCCGCGACGAGCGAGGCCATGGCCGGCATTTCGACCCCTTCGAGGTGGTCCAATTCGGCTTTGATCTTGTCGTACCCGGTACGGGTCATCGGAATGGTTTCGGACATGTTCAACCATCTCAATCGAGTGCGCAAAAAACGCGGCCTCCGCCGTGAGGAGACCGCAACGGCATATTGTGCCCCATAAAAGCTTATCTGTAAACCATGATTAGCGGTTTTGCGAGGGGGTCCGATCTTCGGGCAGATAGATCAGTCGCCCGCAGTTGCGGCAGAAGATCGCCACCGACATGCTCAATTCGGCCATGCTGTTGGGGGTGAGTTGTTGATAGCAGCCGCCGCAAAAGTCTCCCTGCACTTCGGCCATCGCGTCATCCTGTTTGGAATTGACGACGCGTTGGTAGTTCTCGCGAAAGTCGGTCGGCAGCGCCGCCTCGGCTTCACGCAGTTGGGCCTCCAGCCGCTTCAGGTCGGTTTCAAGCAACTCGGCCTGCTCGAGGACGGACTGCTGGGCTTTGGCCAATTCCTCTTTGGACACCGCGATCTTCTTTTGCTGTTCGGCAATCTGTGCCGCCAACTCGTCGATCTTTTCCATCGCCTCCAAGATTTCGTCGGCCAACACGCTGCCGGCCATTTGATCGGCGGCGATCTGGTCTTTGAGTACCTGATACTCGCGATTGCTGGCGGCTGCGTTCAGTTTGACTTTCAAACTCTCGACTTTGTCCTCGCCACTTTTGAGCAGCAGTTGCTTCTGATCGCTGCGGACGCGGGCAGCCTTATGATCGGCCTGAAGTTTTGTCAGTTCGTCGGCCAGGCGCGCCAAGTTGGCCTCGCGGGCCCGGATTTGCTTGGGCCCTCGTTCTTTTCGCTCGCGCAGATCCGTCAATTGCCGATGAATTCTGTGAAGCTCGCGCAGGGCGCTGGCGGTAACAGCCATGGAACGTCTCTCGCTCTCTGAGGTACTCCAACAAAACTCCTCGCGGAAGGGGCGAGTCGCGTTTTGCTCCGTGGACTGCGGCAAAATTGAGCCGGTCCTCGTCGGTTTTGTTAGAGCCTGTCAATCTGTAGGTGCCTATTGTATCATGCCGCTCATTAAAAAAAGCCGCTGGCCCGGCGGCCAGCGGCTTATCGCTCGCTCGTGGATCTCAACCAGCGACTCCCCCCAGGAAGCCTGAGAGTTGCTGGCTGCGGACCGGGTGCTGCAATTTGCGCACCGCCTTGGCTTCGATCTGCCGCACGCGTTCGCGCGTAACCTTGAAGATCCGGCCCACTTCTTCCAAAGTGTAGGTGTAGCCGTCGCCCAGCCCATAGCGCAAGCGGATGATTTCCCGCTCGCGATACGTGAGGGTCTTGAGCAAACCCTCGATTTTGTCCTTAAGCATCGCATGGGTGGCCGTGGTCAAAGGGCTTTGGGTCCCTTCGTCCTCCAAAAATTCGCCGAAACTGCAATCTTCGCTCTCGCCTACCGGCCGATCCAAACTAACCGGATGCCGCCCTATGTTCAACACCCGGCGTGTTTCTTCCACGCTGATCTCGGCGGCGCGGGCCGTTTCTTCTGTTGTCGGTTCTCGACCCAACTCTTGCAAGAGCTTCTTGGAAATATTACGCAAGCGAGACAACACGTCGATCATGTGCACCGGGATCCGGATCGTGCGGGCCTGATCGGCGATGGCCCGCGTGATCGCCTGGCGAATCCACCACGTGGCGTACGTCGAGAACTTGTAGCCGCGGCGATACTCGAACTTATCGACCGCCCGCATCAGGCCCGTGTTGCCCTCCTGGATCAGGTCCAAGAAGCTCAGCCCGCGATTGCGGTATTTCTTGGCGATCGAGACCACGAGCCTCAAGTTGCCGCTCGAGAGCTGCCGCTTGACCAGCTCATAGTCGTAATACTGTCGCTCGATCAGTGCGCAGCGTTTGCGCAAGCTGGCCGGGCTTTCCAGCGTCACGAGCATCAGCTCTCGCAGTTCCTTGCGCAGGTTCGCCCGTTCGTCTTGGGCCGATTGATCGTGCTTGATGTCGGCCAATCGGGCCCGCAGGCAATCCATGCGGCGCGACATCTCCCGCAACTGGCGTACCATCGGCTGCACGCGCCGCGTACGTAAACTGAGTTCTTCGACCAGGGTGAGGTTTTTGCGTCTCCGCCAGCAGAATCGCTTGCGAGCGGTGGCCGCTTCGGCCGCACTCGTGCGCTTGCTGATCAGTTTGCGAAAATCTTCGCGGTTCTGCGCCAGCAGATGCTCGAGCGTCCGCAGATTGTGCGGCATGCGCGCCATGATCTGCTCTTTGGTGAGCCGCTCGGTGAGCGAAACTTTGATCGTTCGATCGAAGGGCAAGGCGCCGCGATGCACCTCACCCAAGGTGCGGATCGTGGCCTGCATCGTATAGTCACAGCCCAGAACCGTACGGCGGAAGCGCTTCCGCGTGACTTCGATCTTCTTGGCCAGCGCAATTTCCTGAGCTCGGGTCAACAGCGGAATCTCCGCCATTTGCGTCAGGTACATGCGCACCGGATCATCGCTGAGCTTCGGCAATTCCTTGGCGGGCAGAGCCGAAATGATCCCGTCGACTTCCAGCTCTTCCCCGGCACGGCCGTCGAGAGCCGCCGCGCCACCGCCGCAGTGGCTTGGATCCGGCGGGGGAGCTTCGTTGACTAACTCGATCCCCAGTTCGTCTAACGCAATGAGAAGGCTGTCGAGCTTTTCCGGGTTAACCGCTTCGTCGGGCAAGTAATCGTTGACCTGATCGTAGGTCAGATATCCTTGGGTCTTGCCCTTGGCGACCAGTTCGTCCAAATCCTTGTTTGAATGGTCCACCTGTCAGATCCTCCCGGGCACTGCGGGTGCCCCGCTCTTGACTTCGAAGGATCGCCACGCTGAAACTGAGCTTCATGCTCCGTGCCAGGTGCCGATCAACCGATTCCGGCATCCTACCCATCCGTGGGCTCGGAAATACCGGTTCGGGTTCGTTCGTCTTGTTCCTGCTGCCGAGCACGTTGTTGCTGTTCGAGCTCCAGCAACACGGCCAGCTCCTCCTCCTTGGGCAATTGCCCCTGTTTCAACGCCGCGGTGCGGCTTCGCGTCCGCTGTTCTCGTTGCCGGCGCTCGAAGCCGGCCAACACGTCTCGCAGTCGAACTTCCGACTCGCTGCCCGCTTTCGCACGCGCGCCTTCGTCCAGCTCGACTAGCAAGTTTTTAACCACTGGATCGTCAATCTCCAATAACAGTCGTTCGAACTCGGGAAGAATCCCTTGCGACCACAATCGGAGGCACTCCGCAAGCACCTGCCGGCACGCCGCGGAACTCAATTGCGCAGGCTCGATCACCTGCCCAATTTGCTCGAACATTTCCGGAAAATGCAGCAAGATCTCAAATAACTCGCGTTCCAGCGGGTCGATTTTTTCCGGCACGCTAGCATTTGCAGCAGGGGCCAAGGCGGG
>JACQFF010000151.1 GCA_016200205.1 Planctomycetia bacterium | reverse complement strand
CTCGACGAACAACTCTCGCGCATCGGCGGTTCTAGCGATCCTGCTGATCGCCGGTGCCAGCGCGATGGCAGCCCCGCCAGACTCGAACCGCGGCTCCGCGGCATTGCTTGGCGCGGGCCTTTCGAGGCCTGAAGTGAAGACGTCCGGGCCCGTTTCGAGCCGCGTCAGCTTTTATCAGCCTGAGCCGGTTTCCGCCGAACCGATGGATGATCGGCCTGAGGCCGCTTCAACACTTCTGGCTCAAGAGTTTGCGCCTATCGATCTTGCCACCGCATTGCGATTGGCAGGTGTCGAAAACCCTCAAATTCAACTTGCGAGCCAACGAGTGGTCCAAGCGCTCGCGGAACGGCAACTGGCTGCCGCGCAAATCCTGCCGAACATCAACTTGGGCACGAACTACGACAACCATACGGGGAATCTCCAGCAATCAAACGGCAATATTTTAGCGGTCAATCGGAGCGCCCTGTTTGCTGGTGCTGGCGCCAACGCGATCGCCGCGGGGAGCGTCAATATTCCCGGCCTCGTATGGAATGGTAATCTGTCGGAATCACTCTATGGTTACCTGCGAAGCCGTCAACTGGTTCAAGAACGGCAGTTTGCCGGCGTGGCGACACGAAACGAGGTTCTGTTGCAGGTTGCGGTGGGCTACCTCGAATTGTTGCGGGCCGAACAAGTTCGTGCCCTGGCCGTCAAAGTACGAGACGAAGCCAGGGAGGTTGCGCGCTTAACCCGCAACTATGCCAAGACCGGCCAAGGGCGAAAAGCGGATGCCGATCGGGCTGCTACTGAACTTGATCGCCGCGAAACGGACCTGCTCATGGCGGAAGCCGAAGTATTAACGTCTTCGGCGCGACTTGCTCAATTGCTGAACCTTGATCCCGCCGTTCGGCTTCATCCAACGGAAATGGCCATGCCGGTTGCCATCGTTCCGGACTCGACTTCCCTGCGCCAATTGATTGCCACGGCTCTCATGCAGCGGCCGGAATTGGCGGAACGTCGGGCCGCGATACGCCGAACATTGTTGGAGCTGGACAGCGCGAGGCTGCTGCCCTTTTCGCCGAACGTGATTGTTGGTTTCAGCGCCGGAACGTTCGGCGGCGGGAGCAATCTGGTGACCCCGACATTCGGACATTTCGACGGGCGGACCGATTTTGATGCCGTTGCCTACTGGTCGCTGCGCAATTTGGCGGTTGGCAACCGCGCGCTGATAAACGCAGCCGCCAGTCGTGCGCGCGGCAGCAATTTCGAATTAGTCGCCACGCTGAACCGGGTGCAAGCAGAAGTCGCGGAGGCTCATGCCCGCACAAGGGCTCGGTTTTCGCAGATTACGATCGGCGAATCTGCCGTGAAATCGGGACAGGAGGCTTTTCAAGAAGATCTTATCCGCATCAAAGGCCGCGAAGGATTGCCAATTGAGGTACTCGACAGTCTGCGGCTGCTGGCGAGAGCGCGGACCGAATATCTTCGCGCGGTCATGGATTACAATCGGGCAGAGTTCGAACTGTATGTTGCTTTGGGCCAGCCTCCGGCCGACGTAATGACTCGCCCGATCTCTCCGCCCGAGCCGCGCGCCGATCCACGGCCGGTAGATAAATGATTCCAAGTCCCTTCATGACGACAACCCCATCCTGATTCTGCTCGAGTCCATTGGCTCGTTATGCGTCGTTTTTCTTACGGCCGGCGATTTCCGAGAATATGCGAGACAGTTCAGTCGCGTCTACGCAAAAGCGGGCTCGTTGGTTTTGTCCTGGTCGCATCCGCAACGCCGCAATTGGCACGGAGCAGCCCGGACACGCCACCGGCCGTCGGAAGCAGCGGCGGCCCGACCGTACGGCGCTTACCGGATAATTTCGTTCAGCCAGCCTCCGCGTCCGGTCCGAAGTCTTCAGTCCAAAGATTGCCCCAGACGCAGGGCAAGCCTGAGGTGATCGATGCGCCACATCCGTTGCCACCAGACGCGACCGGAATCCAGGGCCCGGGGACCGATATTGATAGTCACATGATCGACTTGCCGGCCGCGCTGCGCCTCGCCGATGGTACAAATCCTGAGATTGGCCTAGCGAGGGAGAGAATCAACGAAAGTTTGGCCCTGCAACAGGGCGCCAGAGCCTTGCTTCTCCCGACACTGAATGCCGGCACCAACTATCACTTGCACAACGGAGGCTTGCAGCGGGCCCGCGGAGCGATTTTCGGACTTGCGGAACAGTCCGTCTACTTTGGCGGGGGCGCCCGGACCCTAGCTGCTGAAAGCGTGTCATTTCCAGCCATACGTATCTTCAGCCACTTAGGAGATGCCCTCTTCGAGCCGCTTGCGGCAAGACAGCACACCGTAGTTCGGAGCTTGGACGCCGGAGCCACAACCAATTCGATCTTGCTCGACGTGAGCACTCGCTACTTGGATCTGATGGCTGCGGAGGCACGACTGGAAATCCTGCGGCAGTCGCGGCTGGACGTCGGCGAAGTCGTCCGAGTTACCACAAACTTCGCAAAGGTCGGTCAGGGGCGCCAAGCCGACGCCGATCGAGCACGAACCGAGGCCTCGCTCATCGACTCGGAGCTACAGCGCGCCACTGAACAAGTGGCCGTTGCCGCGGCCGAACTGGCTCGAGTCGTGAATCTTGATCCGTCCGTCAGGCTAAAGACGGTGGGAGGCCCTATTCCAATCCTGCAGTTAGTGGACACAAGCGATAAGCTTGAGCGACTGATCGAAGTAGCTCTTCGTCGGCGCCCCGAAGTCGCAGCGAGAAGCGCGGAGATCGCCGAGAACCAATCTCGCTACCGCCAGGAACGAATGCGACCGTTTTTTCCGACCATTTCTGTTGGTTTCAGCGCGGGGGAGTTTGGCGGTGGCAGTAATTTTACGAGCCCCACATTTGGCCATTTCGCCGGACGATCCGATTTCGACGCGCTCGCATACTGGACCGTCCAAAACTTCGGCGTCGGCAATGCCGCCATTCGGAACGGACGACGAGCTCAAACCGATCAGGCTGCTGCCAACCGCATCCGCGCTGTGAATCTTGTTCGCCGCGAGGTGGCGGAAGCATATGTGTCGTCGGTTGCGACCCGACGGCAATTGGATATTTTCGAAAACAGGCTGGCGTCCGCCGAAGCGGGCCTTCGCGAAGAATTCAATCGAATCCGCGGAGGCGAAGGATTGCCGATTGAATTGCTTGATAGTCTCAGCCGCGCTGTGGCAGCGCGGCAAGCACTGGTCGCCGCAATTGCCGCGTATGACCAGGCCCAATTTCGGCTGTTCGTGGCATTAGGCCAGCTTCCGAAATTGGCCTTGCCTGAAGTTCAAAGCCTGGCGTCTCCGGTTCACCAATAGCCCGCCCACAGGTCCCTCTGGTCACCAAAGTTCGACGTTCTTTCACCGGCGCCGGGCAGGCCGCCGAACAGCATGCCATCGACAGAGTAGGCGCGATGTAAATCGCAGGCGGGGTATATTCTGACTGGCCGAGACCTCAAATGTCTGGTATTATCTTGATTGAGATGTTCGCTTTCGTGCCTTGTACACGCGTGACGAATACCTGAAATGGGATGTGAACGCGAGCAGGCGGCGGTGGCGGCTGTTATCGCCACCTTGCCAGCGGGATACATTAGCGAGACTCACGAGGACTGACCGGTGAATCAGCGCATGCAAGGTTCAATAACAATCGCGTTGGTGATGGCGTTGATGGTCATGCCGTGGCTCACGCTTGCCAGAGTGTCGCCAAATGGCATCGCCACAGCGAAGCCGCTCAAGTTCCGCCGAATGACAAATACCGTTGTTTGCTGCGAATCCCCGCAAACAGCACTTGTAGCCCACGGCGACATGGCCACTGACGAACCATTGGTTTTCCTGACTCTACTGGAAGAGGAAGACGCCATTTCGACTCAGGATGTCGCGGCGGTGGGAGTGGTCTGGCCGTTGCTGCTTTTTGCCACATCTTTGGGTCACAACGCTGCAATTGGCCGCTGCCCGCCAAGTCAGCAATTCTGTGTTGGCGGCAGTCATTTACGGTGCTAAACCGGCCCCGCCTCGCGCACTGTCTCTCTGCGCAACGTTGCAGTTTGCGAAAAATCAATTGCCTTCCCGGGCCGCGCGTATCGACCGAAAAGTGTTTGCCGTTGACGCAACTGGCTGGGCGTATCTTGTTGGCCGAGACGGTTTTTCATTTTAGGAATCGTTCCCATGCGAACATTGTTTTCACGGTGGCGTCTGTTTGGTCTTTTGGTGGTTGGCGTTGGCTGCCCGATCGCGTGGCTTGCTCTGACAACCCGCCCTGTGTCTGTCGCTGTGGCCGCAAACGGTTCCAAGGACAACTCTGCGCCCCAGGCCACGACCATCCGAGTCGAAACCGTGAAGCCGCAGAAGGGTGGGATTGAGCGGACAACCAATCAGCCCGGTTCGGTCATCGCGTTCGAGTCGGCACAATTGTTTGCAAAGGTCTCTGGTTATCTGAAGTCGCAGGCCGTGGACATCGGAGATCACGTCGAGCGGGATGATGTCCTCGCGGAAATCGACGCGCCCGAGCTATTGAAAGAGGCTGAACATGCGCGGGCCAACTTGGACCAAACGAAGGCCCAGGTAGTCCAGGCGGTCGCCCGCATCGCGACGGCGAAGGCAGACCGCGAAGCGGCCCTGGCTGCCATTGAAAAAGTCAAAGCCGACGTCGACAGCGCCAAGGCCAGCCGAGACTTCCGGGAGAAACAATTCGTTCGATTCAAGGAGCTCTCCAAGTTGAAATCGATTGACGACCGGCTTGTCGACGAACAGCTGAGTCAAATGGAAGCCGCTCGCGCCGCCGAAGGCGCCGCAATCGCTGGTGTCGCCAGTGCAAAAGCGATGGCCAGCGCCGCGGCCGCGCGAATCGAGCAGGCCGAGGCTGACGCCGCCGAGGCTCGTGCCAAGGTTGAAGTCGCTCAGGCGACCTTGGAAAAAGCAGAAGTCTTCGTTCAGTACCTGACGATCGTCTCGCCATATGACGGAGTCGTGACCAAGCGCAATTTCTTCCCCGGAGACTTCATCCGCTCGGCCGACCAAGAGTCTCTCGTCCCGGTCTTGGCAATTGACCGCACGGATAAGATGCGTGTCGTCGTGCAGATCCCGGACCCGGACGTTCCCTTCACGAATAAAGACGATGAGGCCGTCGTCGAGATCGACAACCTGCCTGGCATCCGCTTTTCCGGAAAAGTATCGCGCATCGCCGACTCGGAGGATACCAAGACCCGCACCATGCGGGCGGAAATCGATCTTCCGAACGAAAAGAATCTGCTCCGACAGGGGATGTATGGTTACGTGACAATTCAGCTGGGGACGCTGCCCGGGGCAGTGAGAGTTCCTTCTTCGTCGCTGGTCGGCAAGATCAGCGGCGGCAGAGCGACGGTGTATACGTGCAAAGACGGCGCCGCTCACCTCGTATCGGTACGCGTCGGGCGCGATGATGGCCTCGATATTGAGATCGTCCAAGGGCTCTCGATCGAGGACGATGTGATCCGCCATCCGAGTGGAACGCTTTCGGATGGAGCCCGCGTGACCGTTGTTAGTGCCGCGGGCAAAACCAAGGCTGCTGGGGAAGACACTCGCCGCAAGTAGCATCGATCCTGAGATCGACCGCTTGTTTCAAGAGACTGCTTTATGAACGGACTAATCCGCGCGTCGTTAAGAAATCCCTATGCCGTCACCGTGATGGTGCTTACCCTCGTCGTGTTCGGAGCATTGTCTCTTCGCGTCATTCCGATCGACATCTTGCCGGTGTTCAAGAGCCCGGCGGTGCAGGTTTTGACATTCTATGGCGGAATGCCCGCCGAAAACGTCGAAAAGGACATTACTAACCGTATGGAGCGGTGGACCGGCCAGGCGACCGGCACGAGTCGCCAAGAGTCTCGATCCATCGTGGGGGCCAGCATTGTTCGCAACTACTACCGCAGCGACACGGATCCGAACGGAGCGCTGACCCAGGTCAACTCGCTGGCTTCCGCGGCGATTCCCAATTTGCCGCCAGGCACTTTGCCGCCGGTGGTTCTTCCCTTTGATCCGACGAGCACGACGCCGGCATGCATCGTCGCGTTGGACAGCAAAAGCCAGTCCGAGTCGATTTTGTACGATACGGGTCGCTATGAAGTCCGCAATATGATCATGGCGGTCCCCGGGGCCGTTGCTCCGGTGGTTTACGGCGGCAAGATTCGGGCCGTGCTCGCTTACCTAGATCGCGCGAAGCTACAGGCCCGGAATCTGTCGCCCGTCGACGTGATGAAGGCACTCGACAACTACAATCTCTTTCTGCCCGCCGGCGACGCCAAGTTCGGCAGCACCGACTATGCCATCGACTCAAACTCGATGTACGAGCTTGTCGATCGCATGGGCGACATTCCCCTTCGAACCGAGCACGGCAATGCCACTTATCTAAAAAACGTTGCCACTCCCGAAGATGCCAGCTTCATCCAGACGAATGTGGTAAGGGTCAACGGCCGGCGCCAGGTCTACATCCCAGTGTATCGGCAACTCGGTACCAGCACGCTGAGCGTCGTGGACAATCTGAAAACGACGGTTCCCGACATGAAAGGACGTCTCACCCGTCCGGGCATTGACTTGAAGGTCGTCATGGACCAATCCGTGTACGTCCGCAACTCCATCGAGAGCCTGATCGAGGAGGGCGTGCTTGGCGCGATACTTTGCTCGCTGGTCATTCTGTTATTCTTGGGCGAGTGGCGAATGACGATTATCGCCGTGCTGACCCTTCCGATCGCGGTTTTTGCAACTGTCGCTGGCTTGTACTACACGGACAACACGATCAACGTGATGACCCTGGCGGGCCTCTCTTTGGCTATTGGTCCCTTGATCGACACATCGATTGTGTGCCTTGAAAACACGCATCGCCACCTAGGGTTGGGCGCGGCGCCGTTTCGGGCCGCGTATCTCGGCTCGAGCGAGGTCGCGCTACCGGTCTTGGCGGCGAGCATTTGTACGCTCTTGGTGCTGGCTCCACTGGCGATCATGCCGGGAATGGGGCAGTTCTTGTTCCAGCCGATGGCGATGGCCGTGGCTTTCTCGATGGCGTCGGCATCGTTACTCTCCTGGTCGTTCGTGCCAGCTCGCTGTGCCGCTTGGCTCAAATCGCACGACATCGCCCATCCAATTCTGAGTTCGTCTCCAACCGGCGAAGATCACGAGCATCGCAGCGTTCACGAGCACCCGCCTCTGAAACGTCTAGTCGGGCCATTTGAGCGTTGGGAGAACCTGATCGATCGCGCCATTCAAGGCTACGTGAAACTCCTGAACACCGTAATGCGACGACGGGTGCTGACGGTTTGTTCCGCTCTCGTGATTCTCGTCGCGGTGGTGACACTCTTAGGGTCTCGTCTTCGTCGGGAGTCCTTTCCTGAAGTCGATGCCGGCGCGTTCGAGATCTACGTGCGAGACGCGACGGGAACGCGGATCGAGGTCACGGAACAAAAGATCGCCCAGGTGGAGAAGTTTATCCGCGATTCAATCAAGGACGATCTGCAGGTGACTATCAGCGAGTTGGGCGTGACACCGGATTGGTCGGCTGCCTACACGCCGAATTCCGGCCCGATGGACGCGGTCATGAAAGTGCAACTCGAACCAGAGCGTAAGCGATCGGCTCAAGAATACGTCGAGATGCTTCGGAAAGGCTTTGCTCAAAGCGCGGAGTTCTCGTCGTTGGAGTTTGCATTTGATGCGGGCGGGATGATCCGCGGTGCCATGAACGAAGGAAAATCGACTCCCATCAACATACGCATCCGCGGCAAGGATCCTGCGGTGGCCCACAAGATCGCGGAAAACATTCGACACGCGGTTTCAGGAATTGATGGAGTCGTCGACTGCCGTATCTTACAGCGACTCGACTATCCGAAATATATCATCGACGTCGACCGTTCCAAGGCCGCTGATCTGGGCTTGGATCAATCCGATGTGATGAAGAACGTCGTGGCGGCGATTAATTCGAGCATTCAGTTCAACAAGCACAACTTTTGGATCGATCCGATCAGCCACAACCAGTACTTTGTCGGCGTGCAGTACCCAGAAGGCGAGATCAAGTCGGTTGAGACGCTTCTGGACGTGCCGATCACAAGTCCCGTGCAAAATCGGCCCATTCCCCTGCGGAACATCGTCTCGCTACGGCGGGCATCCGATCCGGCCGAAGTGACGCACACGAATTTGCAACCTACTATCGACCTGACAATGGGAATCTCGGGACGCGATTTGGGCCATGTGGCGGACGACGTGTCGAACGCCGTCAACGCGTTCGGCGAGCCGATGGGGCCAGCCCTTTGGACCCCTTACGACCCTACTGCTCCCACCAAAAAGGTTCTCGAGGGAAGCAAAATCGATCTGAGCGGTGAGTACACGCGGATGCAAGATACTTTCCACAACCTCGGTATCGGACTCATTTTGGCTTCGCTACTCATCTATTTCTTGCTGGTCGCCCTCTTCAAGTCCTACATTACGCCCTTGGTGATTCTGGCCGCCGTCCCAGTTGGAATCGCGGGCGTGGTGACCATGCTGTACCTGACAAACACAGCGATCAATGTGCAGTCGCTGCTGGGCGTGATCTTTATGGTCGGCATCGTAGTCTCCAATACCGTCCTGCTAACGGACTTTGCGCAAAAATTACGAGTGGAAGACCACTTGGCGCCAACCGAGGCGATCAAGCGAGCAGCTGCAGTCCGAGTTCGTCCCGTCGTCATGACGGCGCTTGCGGCTTTCTTCGCCTTGCTACCCATGGCACTGGGTTTGGCGCGGGGAAGCGAAGCGAATACTCCCCTAGGCAGGGCAGTAATCGGTGGACTCTTGGCTGGCCTTGTGACGACGCTTTTTGTCGTCCCGGCGCTCTATTCACTTCTGGTCCATGACGGCAAGGAAGGACCGGGCAACGTGGAAGCAGACCTGCAATAATTGCGGGCCTGACCGCGCGATGCGTGGTGCCTCGCTTGGCAGGAGGATATGGAACTAACTTTCGCCTCGCCCACCCGATCGGGTCGGACCTAAAGCTGAAGGCGGTTCTGACCGAGGAGGTCCGTCTGTTCCCTGACACGCGCCAACTCGTCGTTGAGCAGGTCCACCTGCCACTGCAACTTGGCATCGCTCGACGCGCCGACCAACGACTGCCCTCGCTCTAACCGCAATTTCGCGATTTCAACCCCCAGCCGCAAGCGCTCGAGGTCCGTTGCCGAGACCACCCCCGGCGAACGTTGGTTGGCTTCGGCGGCTTTTTTTAGCTTATTTTCGGCCGAACGTCGGGCCAATTCCGCTCTCAGCAAGCTCGCTTGGAGCGGATCGATACCCCCGGGGCGAATGGCGTCTTGTAACTGCAATTTGGCAAATTCCACGCCGTCACCGAATTGCGCCACCAAGCTGCCCGTAAGCGTCCCGGGAACTTTGCGGTTCATTTCCTGCGCCTTTTGCAAGGTCAATTCCGCCAACCGTAATTGCGCGCGAGCGTAGCGCACGTCCAAAGACTCCGGCTGGGTATTGCTGACGGGCGGCGCCGCGGACCCTGCGTGATAAAATATTCCACCACATATCGCCAAAAGGCTTGTGATTGCCGCGAGTCGTCGAAGGTCCATTGTGTTACCTCAAAAAAAGTTTTCGTGGGCTTATGCCCGAGGGGCTCAGTCCCGCGGCCTTGTTTCGACACCTGACGGAAAGGCGCATTATAGCTCGCGCCATTCTCGTTTGGCATTGGTTGACAACCGACGCGAAAGGCCGCCGGTCCGCAAAAGGTCGTCCGGCCCAATGCGAATAATCGCGTTTAGGGAGAGCGCATTACCGCGGGAAGGAGACACAGGTCTATTGGTAGATCGGGTCGAGCACGGTGGTGATATAGTTCATCGACACGCGCCAGCTTTCGGCGGTCGAAACGCGAATGGTGTCCAGATCGTGATTGATCCAGCCGCGATATTTTCGGGCGGCCAGCATCCGCATCAGGGCCACGAAATCGATCTGGCCGCGTCCAAGTTCCAGCATCGCGTTGAAGAACCGCCCTTCGTGCGAGTCACCGGCGAAACGCTGGCCGTTGGGCGCCACATAGTCCTCGCGCGAGGGGTTTCGCGTGGCATCTTTGAAATCGGTATATACGATGCGATCGATTGATTTGCGGAAAGTCGCCTGCACGTCGCACCCACCCAAGTGCAGATGCGCCGTGTCCCAGGCACAAAACACGTACCGCGGGTCGGTCCCATCCAAAAACCGGTCCACCTGCGATTGATTCTCAATCATCGAATCGGTGTGATTGTGCAACCCCATTCGCACGCCGTAACTCTCCATCGCTAGTTTGCCCAACTCGTTCAAAAAAACGAACGACTCGCGAAAAGCCTCTCGTTCTTGTGTCGCAGGCACGGGCGACGGAGGAAAGAAAACCAGAGCGGAGGCGCCGAAACGCTTGTGCGCCTCCAGCGCCTGGCGAGCCCGCTCGCGAATCTCAGCTTGCTTGTCGCGATTGAAGTATTCGCCGCCAAACGACACGGTTGAGAATTTCAGGCCGCGTCGCGCGAGCTCGTCGCCGTATTGCTCGACGGTCAGCCCGTTCTGCTCAAGAATCGCGGGAAACCCAGTCAGCCGCACGCCATTAAAACCCCCGGCCGCCGTCTCATCCAGAATCTGCAGCAAAGGCAGCGGCCGGCCACTGGGCGCAACCCGCCCCCACGAACCGGTCGAGAGAGCGTACAGGATATTCGGCCGCACGCGAGGCGCCGGGCGTTCGGGCTCGGCAGCCTTGAGGCGGGGGCCAAGTTGAATTGCGGGAGCGGCAACCGCTGCCGCGGCAGCACTGACGAAGGCTCTGCGGGTGATTCGCGTCATGCAAGCGTTCTCCTAGATCGTAGTGACGTCAGCCGCTCTGAATAGACGGCCACAACCGCAGCGCCGTGCCTCCCAGAATCCACCGCCGGTCTTCGTCCGTGAAAAACTTGATTTCATCGCGAAACAGAGCCAACGCACTGCCATAGCCGCAATACTGCTCGACGACCGGCCAGTCAGTTCCCCACATCAACCGCTCGGGGCCGAAGGCATCGTAAAGCCGCCGCACCTGGTTGTGCGTATCGCGGTAAGGGTATTCCTGCCGCGACAGCGACCACAAGTGGCTGAGCTTGACGAACACGCGTTTGTAGCGAGCCAGCGCCAAAAGTTTCTTGAGCTCCTCCGGCTGGCCGATCGGGCATTCGGCCATGTGGTCAATGCACACGTCGAGCCGATCACGGTGCCGCTCGATGACCGCCTCGAGGTCGGGAAGCCGGGAAGTGGAACACAAAACACACAACGGAACCCCCAGCTCAGCCGAGCGGCCGCAGATCACGTCCATCTGACGCCGATCGCGAATCCAATCACCCGCTGGCCCTGGCCCAGGGCTCAGCCGCACGCCACGCAGTCCCTCGGCCACCCAATGGTCGACGTCCGCGGCCGCCATTGGGCTTTGCGGATCGACGCGACAGACTCCCATGAACTTGTCGCGGTGCTGTCGAACGCATGCCGCCGCGTAGCGGCAGTCCCAGCGGTAATACATCACATGCACGATCACGGTCTGATCGACCCTGTGCGTTTGCATCATTTCCAAAAGAGTACTGGGCAAGGCATCCTGTTTGGGCGGGTCCTTCAGATCGGCCGCCCAAGGGTAGCGCGGGTCGCTCTTCCAAACGTGCACGTTGGAGTCGACAATCGGCATATCTTTCGCACCGCCGGCCGTGATCGCGGCTCCCCAAACATGCTGCCCGGCAATGGTAGTTCCCGCGGCAGCCGCACGAGCCAGCCAAGCGCGCCGCGTGAGCGTCTCGTGAGTTGACATCAGAGTTCCCAGTGCGGATCGGAGCCGTTCGCCCGCCGGCTAATATACCAGCGCTGGACGGCAGACAATACCAGCGCCCGCTCAAGTTGACCATTTGGTCGCATCGATCCGCATCGCCTACGCGGAAAACCGCTCAAGGGCATCGCGATTCAGTGCGATACCCAACCCGGCGCGGTCCAGCAGGCGGATTGCGCCGTCGACAACTTTGAATTCGTCAAGCGCCAACTCGCTTCGCAAGGGAGACTCCGACAATTCGGCCGGCAGAAATTCGATGAAAGGACAAACGGGCGTCGCAGCCGCCAGGTGCGCGCTGGCGGCGACGCCGATCGCGCTCTTCCAGCCCGAGTCCCATCCAATGCGTGCCCCGGCCGCGAATAAATTCACGTGCAACCCAGGGATTGGTGTCGGTCTCGCCGATGCCCATCAAGCCCTCGTCCGTGTGAATTTCGACGATCAGGTCGTCCTGGGCCGACGAGCAAGCCTGCGCATCGTAATTCGGAATCAGCAGAACGTGACAATCAATCTTCGCGATCTTCATGATGCCCCCACGACGCCCTTTGTGAATTCGCACTCGCGCCGGCAACAACTTTCCAATGATGCCAGATTCGCTTGGCGATCACAACTCAATCGTTGAATCGATGTCGATCCAGAACCATAGCGCGGCGCCCAGCACACAGACGAGGCTGCCCACGGCGATTCCGGTCTGCCATCCGAATTCCAGCGTGTCGCTAATCCACGGGGTGACGACCGGCGCCAGGATGCCGCCAGCGTTGCCGCCGGTGTTGAGGATGGCCGCCGATAGCCCGCCGCGCCGCCCGCCCGCTTCGACTGCGGTCACCCAAAATGGCCCTTCCGCCGTGCCCAACACACCCAGTGCCAACGACAGCCAAACGACGATCCAAAACGACTCGGCGGCGGAAATCCCCAGCAGCAACAATCCGGCACTGGCGGTCATGGCCGACATCACCAGTCCCGTGCGGGCCGCCCGCCAACCAAACAGCGACTGAATTCGGTCGGATAGCCAGCCGCCCAGTGGCATGCCCAAAGCCATGGCCAGTGGCGGAATCGCCGAATACAGCCGGCTGTCCCGCGAACCGAGTTCCAAAATGGTCTCGAAATAATAATGCATCCAGTAAAAGAACAGATATTGGAAATAGCCGACCGCCGCATAACTCAACGTAAGCAGCAGCAGGCTTTTGTTGCGGCGGAAATACGATCGGATCGTGTGCGGGGATTGCCGTCGAGCGTGGATCGCGCTGGCCGTCGATGGAGCCTCATCGGCAGAAATTGCGACATTGGCGCCGATTGGTTTTACGGGTTCACAATGAGCCCACAACCAGCCGCACGCGGCGGTGACCGACCCGACCACGACGAACGCACCGGGCCAATCGAACCAATCGACCAGATAACCGAAAAGGGGATAGGTCGAGGCAACGCCCAACAACGCTGCGCCGGTTACCAGCCCGTTCGCGGCCGAGCGCTGCATGATAGGGATGTCCAGCGAGACAGCATTCGCAGCGGCCGGATGCAATGGGGCGCTGACGAGTCCCATCAAGGATCGGATCGCCAGGAACGCCGGAAACGCGAGCATTGTGGACGCCACCGTGATACCGACGCAGCCGGTAAGGAAGACGAATCCCGCGGACCCGAAACACACGAGTTGCAGCGAGAATCGCGGTCCGCGCTGATCGATCAGCCAGCCGCCGGGAATCATGAACATCGTGTAGGCAGCCAGGAAGGCCGAGTAGACGATTCCCATCCTCGTCGGCGAAATCTCGTACTGGCTCATGATTCGCATGTCGCCCGCGACGGCCATGCTGACGCGATTGAAGTGCGCCAGAAAACAGATGGCCATCAGCAACAGCACCAATCGCCAGCGCGGCCATGTCATGGCTGTTGGGCCAACGGCCGCCAGGTTGTTCGCAGGGGGATTTGGATGTTGCATCGGGCTTGGCCGTGTTTCGCCCCGCATCAAATGCGGATGTTTTAAAGCAACCGTGCAAAAACCCAACTGCCAACCTTGCAAGCGGTGTTTCACGGCCGCTTGCGGCTTAGCGTCGCAAAGGCCGAAAGGTTTTGTCGAGCCGCTCTCAATTGAGTCGGGCGTATCGATCAACAGTGTCCATGCGAACGGTAAGCCTATACGCCCAGTCGGTCGAAATTCAATCCTAGCAGGGTCTTACCCTGCCACAATACTTTCGAGACGGGGACTCGCGCGCCGACAAAGATTCAATTGTGGTGTGGGGCCCAAGCCCGCTATACTGACGCCGCAAGGCGTATCTAATGGGACGATGAACGACTGTGTCGGCCCCTTTAACCGCGATCATACTTGGCACAACCGTTTTAGAAGAAGAAGCAAGTCGAGCAAATCAAGGCGAACCAGGCCGCGGCAGTGGCCAAGATGTCCGCGAGCGACCTGGAATTCATGCTCGAAGACATGGAAGCCAAGTTTCAAATCCTGAAATCCAAGGAGGCCCAGGAAGCCCGCGCATGGATGGCGCAGAACCTTTCCGTTCCGAGCGATAAAAAGCGCGAGGAAGTGCTGAAGACGATGCCAAACCTCGCCACGATGAGGGCCGCTCAATTGAGCCGGCAAATCGCGCGGATTCAGGAGAAGAGGGCGTCGCTCGCCGAGGAACAAGCCGCAGACCGACAGCCCGCGAAGAGGATAGATTCGATCGGATAAGTCAAGCCACCGCGGTTGTCCCAAACCGCCTAGTCGCCAGGTATTTCATCCCGATGTCCGACTGTTGGTCGACATGTCATCCCAGTTGACGTCGATCCGCGCGTGGAGTCGCTTGGCGATTTCAATATAGTCTCGACGATTGTCGACGAGCGCGGCCGCCACGCGACGAACGTGAAGTTGTTCGACTTCCTGGCACGCGATGAGATCGCCTTGAGTCATGCGAATGACTGTCGCTTTCGGGCTGTCTTCCTGGCCCAAAGTCGCGAGAAGACACGCCTCGTCAATGTCTTTCGGCACCATGACGACCAGTCGGCGGGCAGCCGACCCAATTTGCAGCAGCGGTGTGGCTTCCTCGACACAGCGATGGAACTCAAACGAATCCACCGAGGCCGGGTTGTGGGTCCTCACGATGGTTGATGAGGTCGCTCAGCAAGGACCGCCAGTTGTTATGGACGATCTCGGGCGCGGCCGAGCGGTCGAAGGCGTCACTCAGTCGCGGCGTGACATCGAAGCTCGCGGCCAGATTGTTCAGGTCTGTCCAGAATTCCTGGAGCCGATCGAGTGTGGCAGTGACCTGCCCCTCGATCAGCCGCAACCAACGTGCGACGGAAGACTCTATGACATGGTCCAGCCGAAGCCGCGCGTACTCGAACAGACAGATTTTCTCCTCGCGGAGCAACTTCGCATCCGGCGTGTTCGAAGCGCCGGCGGCGCGCCTGCCAGCGTCGTCGCTAAGCACGGCGTCCTTGAGCGTCCCGATTTGCTCCCGAAGATGGCCGGCGGTGTTGACGGTCGTTCGTTCCATTGTCCGGAGAAGATTTTGGAACCACTCGGCGGCTTGCTTTGCTCCTTCCACTCGGGCTTCCGACGCGTCGACCAGATCGAAGATCCAATCACGAATCTCGGCGGCCGCTTTCCCGGCCCGCCCCTCCAGTCGAGTGTTCAGCACCGTGTCGAGCGAATCGAAGTTGGCGTCGCCACCGTCCTCATCGCCCCTGGCAACGTCGCCAAGTACCGCGTCAACGATGGCAAACACGCGCGTCAGGTCGTTCCCGTCGGCCTCGGCCCGGGGTGCGTCAAAGGCCTCAAGAATCAGCCTGCCGAAGTAGGACTCAACGTCGCCCGAGACTTCCTGGCCGAGGATCTCGCGAGCAACTGCCTGCATTGGTTCCAGCCCAAGTTCCAAGTCGGCCGCTTTGGCCGCCGCCTGCTCTTCGATTTTGAAGAAGCGGGTCTGTTTCGTCTTGTCGTGCGCCGCGATCAGAGCCACGGTTTCGGTGAGCTTCGGGCTCGCCCGCTCGACGGTATTCGGCGGCCCGCTCCGCCAAATACACACCAAATCTCGACACAGCAACTCGGCCACGATTGTCGGTATGTCGCTGTTCGAGCCGCCCAACTGGCACAGGCCGAAGGTCCGCAGCACCGGCTCAGGCGGTTGGGCGCCCGCGGGGGCGTACTCGATCTTTCGACACTTTTCGAAGAAACCGGCCGCTGGCGTCACCGCGCTGGAGTACAGGTATTCGGCCACCGGGTCGGTTGCGGTGTCCAGCTGCGTCTCACTCAGGTCGTCTCCCAGATGCACGAAGTAGCAATTCGAAAAGGTGCGGTTGTTGCCATGGAACGGCGGCAAGCCACAGGCCCGATCACCGGGGTAGTTATGGCCGGGCCGGCAGTAGTGCCAAAGTTCGCTGAGCGTGGAATATGAATTGGCGATAGCCTTGTCGCGGTCGCCGGCGGCGCGCGGTGTGGCATGCATCAGAATTCCGAATACGTTTTCCTCGGAGAGGCCGAGTTCGGCCAGTATCGACCGTACCGCATAAGCCACGTCGAGCACCATGCCCCCGCCGGTGCCGCCGGAAGTCGACGCCACGATGTACACCTGCGGCTGCCGAGAGGCGAGGTTCAAACCGGTGTTCTGCGCGGTCGTGGCAACGTTCTCCTCTCGCGTGATTTTTGTCAAGGCCTGCCGCAGTCGGTCCAATAACCGCTTGGAATGGTCCACCATCGCCAGACGACCCAGGGGCCGGAAGCCTTCTGTCTGTAGGCTGAACGGTATGTTGTACACCCAGCGACGGCTGATCGAGCCTAGGATTTTGCCCGCCGCCGAGCGGTAGTGCTCCGCCCGGCGCAGCGGCATGGCAAGCGTCTCGCTCACGTGGAGCGCCGCGCTGGACTCGTCGCCGGTGGCCCAATTGAGGTTCTTCACATCGGTGTCCAGCAGCAAGAGATCAATCGCCGGCATCGCGTCCATGGTTCCCAACCGGTCTTGGAGTCGTGCACGCAATCGGCGGAATGTCCGCGTCGCGACGCCCCCGATGCCCACAAACAGAACCGGCGCGTACTGCGTGGCCGCGTTTTCGTCCAGTTCGATGGACGCCAACTCGGCCCAATCTTCGGCTTTTGCGGAAGTGATGGACTGGCTCTGCACCAACTCAAAGGATCCCTCGGCCAGCGCTTCTGTCTTAAGGGGTGCTGCTGACGACCCCGCCTGGCGGTGATCGCGGCCGGCGGCGTTATCCTTGACGACTTCAGCGTTTTCCTTGCCGGCTTCGATCAGGGCCCCGATCAGTGCCCGACAACTCGGGAACCGCCCGTCGGGATTCTTTGACAATGCCCGGGCAATGATGGGCTGATCGCACTTGGGCAGTCCCCGAAGCGCTGGAGGCGTCTGCAGGTGTTGGGCGGCCAGATGAGCCGCCGTCATGCCGTCGAACGGCAACTCGCCCGTTAGCATCTCTTGGTACACGATCGCCAGGCTATATTGGTCGCTGTGCCGGTTGGGCTTGCCCTCAAAGAGTTCCGGTGGCGAGTAAATCGGCGTGAGCCCTTCGATCAACGAGGCGGAGCGCTCGTAAAGGTTTTTGATCAGGCCGAAATCGGCGACTTTCGCCCGGTTTCCCACGAGCAGCAGGTTTTCCGGCTTGATATCCAGGTGTTGCAGCGAGTAGTTCTCGTAAATGTAATCCAGCGCGTCAGCGGCGTCGCGGAGATATTCCAGCAGCTCGTCCCGAGGAAGGCCGCGGAGCCCCGTGGCGCGACACTTTTCATAATGTTGCTTGAGACTTTGATCGGCTAGCTCCGTGACGATGATCAAGTTGCCGTCGACAATCTCGATGCGTTCGATCGATAGCAGAAATGCGTGGCGCACCTCCTTGATGCGATTCAAGGAGCGGAGTTCTCGAGAGGCGCGTTTGGAATTCAAGTTGGCGTAGACGATCTTCACCGCCTTGAGCAACCCGCCGGGCGCGTGCGTTTTCCACACTTCGCCGTAGCCGCCGACGCCGATGAGTTCTTTGGTGAAGTAGCCCGGGATCGGCTCCTGTTTATTGAAGCCTACAACCTGCGTAACTTCCGTCTTCATGTTCATGTTCGGCTTGAAATTGTGGGATGGCCGCCGGTTGCCTGAGTAACACGCGGTTCCCCTCGCTGGGGCGCCGCTCAATTCCCGCGTTTTGCCTTTCCTTTCAAAACCATCGCGAAATAGCTTTCGACGACGCAGTCGAAATACTCGGGGCGGATCTCCATTTCCAGATCGTTGTACCGGCAGTAGTTTCGGACTTGCATAAGTAAGTCGCGCGGATGGCAACGCCGCATCGCGCGATTCTGCGATCGGTAGTGCGTGTCAATCAGGTAGTTCACGACGTCCTTGCGGTACTCGCAGTCGAACGTCGCGCAGTAGAGTTTGAACAAGAAATGGAATTCCTCGACGCCTGGGTCGCCGACCTCGATCTTGTAGGGAATGCGGCGAAGGAACGCCTCGTCCACCAGGTCCTCAGGCTCTAGATTTGTCGAAAAGATAATCAGTTGTTCGAACGGCACCTTGATCTTCTTTCCATTGGCCAGCGTGAGAAAATCGTGGCGGCACTCCAGCGGAACGATCCACCGATTCAGCAGTTCGTTTGGAGCGATGCGCTGGCGGCCGAAGTCATCCAGCAGCAGGCATCCGCAATTGCTCTTCATCTGCAAAGGCGCCTCGCTCACATTGCTCTGCGGATTGTGGTGGATCTCCAGGTCGTCCATGGTGAGTTCGCCGCCGACCACGACGGTCGGTCGCCAGATCTGCAGCCAGCGACAATCGTGATCTTGGCAGCGGAGCAGAGTTCCGTCGTCTTCTTCGACGATGTGATGATACGCCGCGTCATAGAGTTTGATGATCTGGCCGCCCTCCAAAAGCGCTTGGGGGATCCAGATTTTCTGTCCGAAGCAGACCGTCAGGCGCCTGGCCAACGTCGACTTGCCGTTGCCCGGCGCCCCGTACAAGAACATTCCTGCTCCGGAATTTATGGCCGGACCCAGACTCGCGAACAGCTTCGGCTCGACCGAAATATCGCGAAACGCCTCGGCCAGTTGCGCGTACTTGGGCGCCACGAAGGTAATCGCTTGGGCCTCGACCGAGAGTACGTAATCCATCAGCGGCACCGGCGCCGGGCCGCCGTAGCCGGACTCCCCAAGGTAAGCCGTCGCCCGAGACCTGCCGTGGTCGGTGAGCGCATAATAGTAGTCGTTGAACGGCGCCGCGCCGGCGTGCACCACAATCTGACGCGTTCGGAGCGAATCGAACAATTCTCCGAGAATGCTGAACGACAGGCAGAGCGACTCCGCGATCGACCGGCCGCTGCTGGAGCCGGTCGTGGCAAGGTACTTGCAAATAAGATGCTCGATGAATGAGCTGTTCAACCCCGTCTCGCGGATCGATTTTGGCTCCGCCGGCCAAAAATTGTCGTCCGAGAGCAGGATCGACCTCAAGCCATCATCGATTTCGTGGGCGTCCGCGTGCGTTGCCATCGTGACGTTCCAACGGATTTTCAAGGCACTCGGCAAACAAGAAAAACCTGCACTGTGCTTTCAGGATAATCCTAGGTTATGGCCACCTCGGGCAATTGTCGGCTGCAATTTTTACGAGTCTCGGGATTCCGGTGCGCTGATGTTGTCGTTTCCAAAGGCAAGGATTGCTGCCCATTCAAGCCGCACAGTCCGTAAAAAGCCTACGACCTGCCGGATCGAATTCAGTCAAATCGATTCTCGCGGTTGATCACGCTGCACGCCCGAGCCGTAAGTTATATTTTCACGTGCATAGTGTTCCAGGCTGCCGGAAAAAGGGTTGTCACCGCGCCGCGAGAATCAATTCGGACCGCGCTATTTCATTTTTATAGCGCGGGCGGACAAAAGGGCAGTGTTCATGAAAACCACATGGATGCTAACCGGTCAATTGAGCCAGGACGAACGACTGCGATGCATCCCGTTGCATACGATGCCGTTCCGCGTTGGTCGGCGAACCGATCTCTCGCTGTGCCTCTCACGACCATCCATGTCCAGCCTGCATGCGGAATTTGTTACCCAGGGTAGCTCGCTGTTTTTGCGAGACCTGCACAGCACCAACGGTACGTACGTCAACGGCGATCGAGTCGGGGACCAGATCGAGGTCCATCACGACGACATGATCCAGTTCGCCGACATGCCGTTTCGCCTCGGTCAGCAGTCGAGCGACCTCGATTCGCGGACGATGGTCGAGGACGTATGCGATCGAGCGTTGGGCCTGGTGCAATTCGAAAAGTTGGTGACCGAGCGCGCGGTGGTGGCATATTTTCAGGCGGTCGTTGAATTGCGCGACAATCACACCGTGGCCTACGAGGTTCTCAGTCGCAGCCGGTTGGTCGGTTTGGAGACCCCCGCCACGATGTTCCGCGCCGCCGCCCAACTGAATGCCGAAGTCGAGCTGAGCAGGGCCATGCGAATAGAAGGCGTGCGGAGCAGCGCCATGTTTTCCGAGCCGCCTCACATCTTCGTCAACACGCACCCAAGGGAACTGGTCGAGGAAGGGCTGCTCGATTCCATGAAATCCCTGCGGCGGCTCGCCGCGTCGCAGCCAATCACGGTGGAAATCCACGAGGCTGCTGTCACCGACGTCTCGACCATGAAAGAACTGCGTTCAGGGTTGGACGACTTGAACATGTGCCTGGCCTTCGACGATTTCGGAGCGGGACAAGCGCGGCTGTTCGAACTAGCCGAGGTCCGGCCTCACTACCTCAAGTTCGATCGGCAAATGGTCCAGGATATCCACCGCGCCTCTTCCCAACGGCAGCAGGTGCTGGCTCACCTCGTACGACTTGTCTCCGAGCTTGGGGTTTTGCCGGTAGCCGAGGGGATCGAGTGCGAGGAAGAAGGGACGGTCTGCCGTGAGATGGACTTCGTCCTGGCGCAGGGCTTCTACTATGGCAAGCCCGCCCCTGTTTCCGCTTACACATCCCCGGCGCGAAGTCTTCTGTGAGAGCAGAGCGTTCGCTCAGGCGTATTCCCGCCTGGTCGTGATTCCAGGCTGCGGAACCGGATATTTGCCGTCGGAGTTAGCCTGAATCGGAGCGGGCCCACCGATCGTCAATTTGTCGACGTCAGGCGCGAATTCGTGCTCGCAATTGAGGATGTCGTCCCAAGTGACAACCTGGCCGGTATGAGCGGCCATGCGGCCCATCGAGGTGACCAGGCTGGCTTCGGTGCCGCGCTTGACCTCGTTATACGGCTTGTCGCCGCGGATCGCGTCAATCAAATCATCCCACTCGAGTTGGTAGGGATTTGGCTCAGGCTGCGGGAAGGCCCAGGCCAGCTCGCCGCGTTTGGCATTGTGCCCCTTGTAGATTCGACACTTAGCCGGCGTGTGGGACGACGTGGAAATGACCGCTGAGCCTTTCGTGCCGTGGGCAAAACTGGCGAACTCGTCGTGGCAGCCGCCGATGTTGCGACCATCGAGAAGCAGTTTGGTGCCATCGTCGAAAGTGTATTCCACCGAATAGCTGTCGAAGTTTTGATCCACGTTATCGCCCCGATAATGCCGGCCGCCCAGGGCCTGGGCCTTTGCCGGCCAGGCGTCCTTCATCCAGCAGCACTCGTCGATATTGTGGATTAGGAAGTCGCTGTAGCACCCGCCGCTGGCCCAGAGGAAACTGTGAAACCGCGCAATCTGCCACATCAGCTCATTGGCCTCCTTCGGCTTGGGTCCGGAAAATGCCGAGCCGATCGGGCCGCTCATCCGGTAGGCGCGCAGCATGGTGATTTCGCCGATTTCGTCGTTCTTGATCCGCTTGAAAAGTTCCGCTCGAGCTTTGCAGTGTCGGCACATCAGGCCCACGCCGACTTTGAGGTTTTTCTTTTGGGATTCCTCGGCCAGAGCGAGCATTTTGCGCGAGGTCGGACCATCGACCGTGACGGGCTTCTCCATGAACACGTTCAGCCCCTTCTCGATCGCGTACTTGAAATGCACCCAGCGGAACGCCGGAGGTGTTGCGAAAATAGCCACATCACCGTTCCGCAGACAATCCAGCGCCTTCTGGTAGGCATCGAAGCCGATGAACTTGCGATCCTCGGGAACGTCCATCCGATCGCTGGCTTGCTGCTTCAGTGCATCAAAACTAGCCGACAGACGGTTTGGAAAGACGTCGGCCATCGCGACGAGCTTCACGGGGCCTTGCTGAACCGATAGAGCATTCGCGGCGGCGCCCGTGCCACGGCCACCACAGCCGACCAGGGCCACCCGTATCGTGTTGTCTTCGGCCGCATGGACGTGAGGGACGACCATCGAGGCCAGAGCAGTCGCTGCGGCAATTCGGCCTGTGTTTTGCAAAAACTCGCGACGCGAGGGGGCTGGTTTGCTCTTTTCGCTCATGAGGAGCTCTCTCCTGGGTTATGAACTGGAAGGATCGGCTTCGCGTCAGCGAAGCCCATGGGGATGTCGTGCCCGCGGCGGCAAAGGTCATCCGGGCTGGGTAGGAATACTTGGCTCCGTACAGTATGCACACCTTTTTCGCGTCGTGCTACTCCCCTCGGCGACCTACCGGATAAGTTTCTCGACGCTACTTGGCGCCGGCGGCAACCCGTCCGAGGCCGAATTGATCGCCAACGCGCACCGCCCGGGTTCCCCGCAGCTCGATTTCGATCATTTTTTCGCTCTGAACCTGCCGGTTTTTCTCGTCCGATAGCCGGGCCACGATTTTTCTGCTTTTGGTCTCGATGATGTCGCCCGTTGATGGATACGCATAATTCCCGTCCATGCCAAAGGTGATCCAGCCGGGCTGGTCGCGCAGTTGAATGCTCGTGAGCTGCCGGGGCGGCATGGACGTCATATCGAATATATGGACGCGGCTATTGGCGGCATCGGTGAGCCAAAGTTCTTTCTCGTCGGGCGTCAGACCAATCCCGTGGCTAGGGCAGCCGTGCCGTTTGGTCGGACCTTTTTGAAAGCCTTGAACTTCGACCCTTGCAAGCTTTTGACCTGTCGCAAGATCGCCGATTTCGAAACCTAGCAGCTCGTTCACATTGACGTAGCACCGTTTTTCACAACCGTCGATCGTGAAGGGACGCACGCTGGCGTCGAAGGGACCGACGGACTTGACGCTGTAATTCTGTGTGTCAACGACCCGCAACAGCGGCGATTTCAGTCCGGCTAAATACGCGAATCCACCGGAGGGACCGCAAACGGTGTTATGTGCCCCTGAGTTGGTCACGATCGTTTGCAAGATTTCGCCGCTGTTGGCCTCGACCACGTACCAGTGGGGCCCTTCGAGCGAGGGTAAATAGATCGTTTTGCCGTCGGGAGTCATGGACATGCGATCGCAGCCGGCCTCGTAAGTTTTCTCCCAGAGCAGTTTCTCGGTTCCCAGGTCCAGACACATCAGTTGCCGGGTCGTGCTGATGTACACCCGCCCGGTGACGGCGCTGGCACAGATGCCTTTGACGTTTAACGGTTGGCCTTGCTCGTCGAGTCCTGCGGTGGCGATGCGTTTGACGAATTTATGACCCTGGTCGATATCGAACACCAGCAACCCATGACCACCATATTCGAGAAAGTCACGCACGCCCGGCACGGCGACGTAGAGCATGTGCCGCGCCGACGAGTCGCTCTGGGCAACCGTGATTTCGCAGAAGCATAAGGTTGTCGCTGCAAGCGCGATGGCCAGCGGGCCCAATGCCAGAAAACGGCGTTGCGATAACTGATGTTCGCACATGCGAAAGCTCCCGAGCCGAACAGCGACGAGCCAGGGGCAGGATTCGGCTTGCTATGGGAAGCAGTGTACCGCCAGCGGAACCGCCGTGCCACTATTCGGTGGCGGCAGATGCCAATTGAGGAGCCGGGTTTGGTGCCCTCTTCCAGCCAAAGAGCCCCGTCAGGCTATCCAACAACGAATACGTCACCGGCGTGACGAGCAGGGCCAGCAGCAAACTGAGCATTTGTCCGCCGATGATCACTTTGGCCATGCTGGCCCGGGCCCCGGCACCCGGGCCTTGGCCCAAGGCGATGGGGATCATGGCCGCGATGAGCATCATCGTGGTCATCAAAATGGGCCGCAGCCTGGTATGGTTGGCTTCGAGAATGGCCCGCTCCCGCGGCAAGCCCGCGCGGCGCAGTTCGTTGGTCTTGTCGACCTGCAAAATGCCATTTTTTTTGACAATCCCAACCAACATGAACAGGCCGAACATCGCGTACAGATCCATCGGCTGCCGGAACAGCACGAGCGACAGCAGACCGAAGGGAATGGTGACCGGCAAAGCCGACAAGATGGCCAGCGGGTTCATCCAGCTTTCGAATTGGGCGGCCAGAATCAGATACATGAATGAAATGCTCAGCCCCAGCGCGATGAAAAAATAGTAAGCTGTTTCCTCCAATGTTTTTGATTGGCCGGAAAACTCCGCTTGGTATTGAGGAGGCAGATTCAAGGAAGCCAAGGCCTGTTGCGATTTTTCCTTGGCCTCGCTGAGCGATATTTTTTCGGGGTTAGCCAAAATCGTCACGGTCCGCTGTCGATTGAAACGGTCGATTTGGCTGGGCCCGCGCGATTCGGTCACTTTGGCCAGGCTGCTCAACTCAACCAGACCCACCTTGGGCGAGGGAATCGAGAGCAAATCGAGCTGCTGGGGATTCGCGCGAAACTGCCTGTCGGCCCGCAACCAAATGTCGTACTGTTCGGCGCCGTCGGTGAATCTCGAGATGGGCGAGCCTCCGACAAGAACGTTGAGCGTGGTGGCGATCGTTTGGACCGGAATGCCCAAGTCGCTGGCTCGTTCGCGGTCGATCGAGACCTGAACCTCCGGCTTGCGGAGCGACATGGTGGAATCCACGTCCGCCAGACCCGGGATTTGCCGCAATTTCTTGATCAAAGCGTCCGAATAGCTCGCCAGCTTTTCCAACTCCGGACCCGACAGCAGCAAATGAAACACGCGGCTGTCCTGACCCGATCGCTGGATGGACGAAACGTCGATCACGGCGGTACGCAGGTCGGGATACTCCGCGAGGATACGCCGAGCTCTTTGCATGACCTCGAATTGCGTGTACTCTCGCTCCTCAAGCTCCTTCATGCGAACATAAATCGAACCGCGGGTCACGTCCCCCTGGCCCTTGCCGACGGAATTATTGTTTTCGCCAATCACCGTAAAACGGTGCGTCACGCCGGGAAGTTTTGCAATACGCTCTTCAATCTCGCCGAACACCCGATCCGCCCGCTCCAGCGTGTATTCTTCGGGCGTGATGATCGTGATCTGAAATTCGCTCTGATCGTCGCGAGGAACCAGGTTGAAACCCATCCGGCCTGCAATGGGGCCGGTAGCGAGCACGACGAGCACACACACCGCCACGACCAGAATCCGAAACCGCAGCGCGAATCGAAGCGACTTGCCATAAATCCAGTCGATCAGGCGATAGACAACGCCCGACTTCGAACCGGCATGTCCGGACTCCGCTGGATCGAGCTTTAGAAATCGCGAACAGAGCATCGGCGTCAGCGTGAACGAGACGAACAGGCTCATCAGAATGGCAAAGGCCACGGTCATGCCGAAGCTGCTGAAGAATCGACCCACCATCCCGCCCATGAACGCCACGGGCACGAAAATCACCACCAACGACAAGCTGGTAGCCAACACGGCCAAGGCGATCTCCTTCGTCCCTTTGCGCGCGGCCGCCATCGCGTCCAGGCCGCCTTCTTCCATGTGGCGAAAGATATTCTCGTGCACCACCACCGCGTCGTCGATGACGATCCCGATCGCCAGAATCAACGCCAGCATCGTGATGTTGTTGAGCGTGTAGCCCATCCGGCTCATGAACAAAAAGGTGGGAATGATCGACGTAGGAATGGCCAGCGTGGCAATGACGGTGGTCCGCCAATCGCGGATGAAAAGCAGAATGGTCAACGACACCAGAACGCCCGCCAGCAGCAAGTGGAACTTCACTTCCTCCATCGAGCGCCGCACGAATCGGGATTGGTCGTTCACGACTTCAATATCTATATCCGCGGGCAATCGTTTGCGGATGTTTGCCAGGAGCTTATTGACGCCGTCGACCACCTTGATCGTGTTGGTTCCTGATTGCTTCTGAATAAACAAGCTCACGGCGTTCTCGCCATCCATCCGGGTCAGCCCGCGAGGCTCTTCGATCGAATCCTCGGTGCGTCCCACGTCCTTGACCCGGATGGGGTATCCCCTGCGCGTGGTGACGATCAATTCGTCGAACTGAGCCGCCGTCTTGATCCGCCCCAGCGTGCGCAACACCAACTCGCGCGGGCCCTGTTGAACGATTCCGCCGGGCACTTCCAAATGCTGCGTCACGAGCGCTTGGCGCACATCCTCCACCGAAAGTCCATAGGCGATCAACTGGTGCGTGTCGAGAACGATGTTGATCGCCCGCGTGCGACCGCCGGAGAGAAACACGCGACCGATGCCTGGCACTTGGGGCAGGACTTCTTGAATTTCATGCTTGGCGATTTCAGTCACTTCACGCACATCGCGGCGGCCGGAGATGCCGATGGTCATGATCGGCGCCGAATCGAGATCGAATTTGTCGACCAGCGGGGGATCGATGCCCTCGGGAAGTTGTTTCATGATCGCGGAAATCTTATCGCGAATCTCTTGTGCGGCCACGTCGCCGTCCTTCTCCAATACGAATTGAACGATGACCGCGGTCATTCCCTCGCGCACGGTGGAGCGCAACTCATCGACACCAGAGACGGTGTTGATCGCCTCTTCGATCAGCCGGGTAACGCTGGTCTCCATCTCCTGGGGACTCGTGCCCGGCAGGTTGGCGGTCACTGAGACGACCGGGAAATCGACCTTGGGAAAAAGGTCGACGCCGAGTTCGAAATAAGAAACCGCTCCCAGAACGACAGGAATGGCTACCAGCACCCACGTGAATACCGGGCGGCGAATGCAGATTTCGGAAATCGTCACGGAGTCGCCCCTTTGCGGGCCATTGGGGTTACCGGCACCTCGCGCGATTTGACTTCGGATTCGGCGGTCAACACGGTCGAATTTCGAAGGGGGGGCATGCGTACGGCCACTGCCGTCCCATCCGCGATGACGGTCTGTCCGCTGGTGACGACCTGGGAATTCTCGGGAAGGGTGGGCGAGGCGATTTCTACCCACTCGGTATCCTGGACCCCGAGCGTCACGGGCACTTCTTTGGCGTGGCCGTCGACCACAAGAAAGATTTTGCTGACGCCCGCGAAGTTGACCAGCGATTCGAGCGGTACGGTGGCCGCGTGTTCATCGAGGTCGGTGACGATGGCCGTTTTGGCGAATCCGCCGGGCTTCAATTCGGCCTGAGTGTTCGGGACCAGGATTTCAACTTCGAAAGTTCTCGTTTGCGGATCGATCGCCGGATTGATCCGCGTGACCTCGCCTGGAAAAGGATGTTGAAAAGCCGCCGTGTAGATGTCGGCCTTTTGCCCCAGGCGGACGGCGCCGCTCTTGCGCTCCGGCACCGGAGCGCGAAATTTCAATGGCTGGTCGATAACCAGCTTGAACAATTCAGCTCCGACCATCACGTAACTTCCCTCGGCCACCGGCCGGCTGGTGATCGCATACGTGGCGCCTTTGTCCACGCCGGGAACCGGCTGACTCGGCGCGGGGACTCGGATCAACGTGTCTTGCAGTTGCTGCTGTGCGATGGCCAAGGCTTCTTGCTTGACTTGGATCGCGGCGATACCGGCTTTGGCCACCAAAACTTGATTGTCGTACTCCGCCTGCGCGACGCGGAATTCAGACATTTTTTCCGTAAGGTCTTCTTCTGTGCCAGCCTTGCTGGCTCTCAAGGCTTTCGCGCGTTCGAGCCGTCTTTCGGCGTTGTCGCGGCGGAGTTGCGCTTGTACCACGGTCGGAACGCGGGTCACGTCGGTACGCAAGCTCGGCAACTCGGTTAATCCGAGCTTTGCCAGCTCCACCTGCAACGCCTTTTGAGCCTGCCGCACATTGAGTTGAAAATCGGTCGGTTCGATTTCCAGCAACAACTCACCCGGCCGGACCCGGTCGGAAACGTCGTGCGCAATCTTGCGGACCCGGCCGGCAACTTTGGCTCCCAACGAGATCTCCTCATATCCGTGCAATGTGCCAACCACCCCTACCGTGCGTTGCACGGGGCGAAACGTGACGGGCTGAACCGTCACCTTGACGGCCTTGGGATCACCGGGTGAGACCGCCTCTTCAGCAGGCAACTTCTCACGCTGGCGATTGCAACCAGCCGCCAGCACGACAGCCCCCACCAGACAGAAGAAGACGTGTTTTGAAGCGAAGACAGCCAGAATACAACTCATACCTATACGGCCCCACTGGCCGACGTTAGTCTTCATGGTTTATGAAATCCCCGGAGCATGTTTTCCACGATGCGCTCGGCCAGTTCGTAATTCAATTCCGCTTCGTCGTTCAACGCGGCCATCACCCAGATGTTGATCATGCCATGCAACGTCATAACCATGTCATCCTCGCAACCCGGCAGAACGGATCCTGCCGCGGTCGCTTGCGCGACGACTTGCATTAATAGTTCGTGTCCTCCCTGCGTGTACTTCTGCAGGTCGACCAGTCCCTTTTGGTCATCGGGCCCGAAATACAGGGCGTAAAACAACCGGGCAAAGGGCTTATGTTGTTGGCAGAAATCCAAATGAGTCCACACGACTTCCACCAACTGCCGGTACGCCGGCAGCGGCTCCGCGACGACCTGCCGTAGTCGCTCGTAGAACTCGTCCAAAAAATGCCCGATAGCGGCGGCCAATAGCCCTTCTTTACTTTGGAAGTAGTAGTAAAGCATGGGTTTAGTAACGCCCGCCGCCTCGACAATTTCTCGGGTCGAGGTGGCCGGGTAACCCTTGTGCGCGAAGAGCCGTACCGCCGCATTGAGCAGCTTGCTTGCAATCGCACTTTCAACGAGAGAGGTCATCGGGCAATTTGGTTCAGATGTTTACTTGTCGGTAAGTAGCTTACCCGACCTAGCCAAATGGGTCAAGGGCAATCAGACCGGCAGGGATTGTGGGATTCTGGCACGTTCGAACGACGCGGAACGCCGCTGGCCGCGGCGACACCAAAGCAGGATACTCAGAAATGAATTTCAGGCGCGTACGACGGGGTCCGAGTCGTTGACGGGCTCATCCACCGTATGTTCCCACTGTTCAGACCTTTAACATATTCGGCGTGCTGCCTTATGGCTTGCTTTGTCACACATCTCGAAAGTGCTTTGGACGCCACCCGGCTTCCGGCCGATCGGCCCCAAACGCTCCACAGAGACCGTCCATTGTGGGTGCGCTACGACTTGGAGTTGGTTAAGCGCGCCATCTCCAAACAACTCGTTGCCAGCCGGCCTCCAGGCTTGTGGCGTTATCGAGAATTGCTTCCCTACTCGAACGCAAACGACGTCGTCTCGCTCGGCGAGGGAATGACTCCCTTGATTCACTGTCCACGCCTGGGCGACCGATTTGGGCTAAGCGAGTTATGGATCAAAGACGAATCGCGACTGCCGACGGGAAGTTTCAAGAGCCGTGGCTTGGCGTTGGCGGTCACGATGGCCAAACAATTCGGCATTCGCCGCCTGGCTATCCCCACGGCGGGCAACGCGGGGGGCGCCATGGCGGCCTATGCCGCGCGAGCCGGCATGGATGCCTTTGTCTTCATGCCCGACGACACTCCGGCCATCAATCAATACGAGTGTCATTTGGCTGGAGCAAAAACATTTCTCGTCCCGGGGCTGATTACCGATTGCGGAAAAATCATCCGCGAAGGTCGAGAGCATCTCGGCTGGTTTGATGTTTCGACGCTGAAAGAGCCCTATCGGATCGAGGGCAAGAAAACGATGGGGTTGGAGCTGGCCGAACAAATGGATTGGCGTCTGCCGGATGTGATCCTGTATCCGACCGGAGGCGGCACGGGGCTGATTGGAATGTGGAAAGCGTTTGAAGAATTGGCCCACTTGGGTTGGCTGGCCGATTCCAATCGCCCGCGGATGGTGGCCGTGCAATCGGACGGCTGTGCGCCCATCGTGCGCGCGTTTGAGCGCGGCGAACGGTTCGCCGAGATGTTCGCCGGGGCCGCCACGATTGCCAGCGGTATCCGCGTTCCAGCGGCAGTGGGCGACTTTATGATTCTCGACGCGGTCCGTGCCAGCGGCGGTCGAGCGATTGCCGTCAGCGAATCGCGGATTCGCGAGTGGATGGGACAGGGCATGCAAAGCGAAGGCCTTGCGATCTGTCCCGAAACGGCCGCCTGCATCGGAGCGCTCGAACAGCTATCGGCCGAAAAATGGATCGCTCCCGATCACCGCGTCGTGATCTTCAACACCGGTGCCGCTCAAAAATATCCCGAGGCGATGCGAGTCGATCTACCGCGAGTGGCGAACCCCTCGAACATTGATTGGGATAGGATCGCCCAGGGCGTTGGGGCTTGACGGCACTGGCGGACGGGATTTCTTATTCACCAGACGTCGGCCTTCGCCACGGCTTGCGCGGCGGCCAACTACGCGCCCAGTGGATTGCACTCCAATCCCACATAACCGCGATAACCCAGCTCGTACGCCTGCCGCAGCACGCGCGGATAGTAGATCTCACCGGTTCCCGGTTCGTGGCGGCCCGGGTGGTCGGCCACTTGCAAGTAACCGATCTGATCAAAACCCTCCTTGAGGTGCCCACACAGATCGCCTTCGCTGATGTGCATGTGGTACAGATCCCAATTGATTTTGACGAACTTCGAATTCACTTCCCGGCAAATTCGAATCGCCGGAGCACTCCCATACAGGCAATGCCCCTTGTGATCGACGCGGATATTCATGGGCTCGAGGATCAACATGACTTGATGCTGCTCGGCGATGGGGACTGCTTTTTTCAGTCCGGTGATAATATTGTCGTGCATTTGGGCCTGCGTCATCCCCGGCTGATCGTCTCCGCCCACTACGCACATCTTGGGGCAGTTGAGCCGTTTGGCAATTTTGCAGGCCTCGTCGATTTTTTTTACGAACTGGTCGTGGTTCTTCGGATCGTTCAGGCCAGGACGGAATCCCCAGGCCGTGAACTGCGAAACCTCGATCTTCAATTCGTTGCACAGTTTGACCGTGGCGTCGATATCCTTGCCTTCGTAAGGCCAAAACTCGACGGCCGGAAATCCCAGCGCGGCCGCGTTTTGGATGCGAGCGAGAAAGGGCAATTTGCGCCACCACATTTCCACGTTGACGGCAAATCGCGTGTGCGGCGTGTGGCCCAAGGTCGCGTTCTCATCCGAGGCGGCCTGCGCTCCCTCGGTCGAAAGGGCTGCACCGCCCGCCAATACCAGCGCCGATTCCAGAAATGTGCGTCGCGCGATAGGCATTTGTCGAACTCCGACGAGAGGTTTTTGTGAACGGTTCACCGTGCGGCTGACGGGTTGTCCAAAGTATAATTTGCTGCTGGGACTGTTGCCACTAGCCTCCCCCGAGGATTGATCGAGAATCCGAAGCCCAGGGACGGCTATCGCTGGGCTTCGCCGGTGGACCGGATACGCTAGCCTGATCGAAATTCCGCGGCTAAAGTGTCGAGATGAATGCTACGTCCTTACCGTCAACGATCTACCCGGCCATTCTGAGTTTGTTGATGTTGCTCGTCGTGCCGCCCGTTGGATGTTCCCGGACCCGCGACCCTGACAAACCGCAGCGGAACCCGCCCGAGCCGAGCATCGCCGAACAAGCGCACGCTGTCCGCGAGCGGCGGTCCAACCAAATACGCCTCGATCGCACGCTTGTTGTCGATCGCGACCTGAAGTCGCTCTCTGGCCTCGAATCCGAGTTGCTGCGCATCAATTTTTCGCATACCGAAATCACGGACGCCGGACTTGCACGGCTGAGCCAGATGAAAGAGATCGAACAATTGCGGTTGGCCAGTCCGCGAATTACCGACGCCGGCCTGGCTTGCTTGCGCGAACTGCCGCACTTGCGTTTTCTCCACCTGATCGACATACCCATTACCGACTCGGGGCTCGAACATTTGCACTCCCTGAAGAGCCTGGAGTCGCTGTATCTGGACGGCACGCGGATCACCGACGATGGGATCCAGCGGTTGATAGCGGCGCTGCCGCAAGTCCATTTGCACGTCGACGATCACCACCATCGGCTCGATCCGCATGGGGCGGAGCATACGCACTGAGTCAAAGCCGCCCCCCAACTGCTGGTGATGGACAAGGCGCGGTGCTATACTGTCGCTCGCGCGTTTTGGTGCCCCAAATTCATGGCTTCGGAACCAGGAACGGTAACGCTATGAAACACCGCAGGTTGACGATCGCGTTGGGTGTGGCAGCCGTTTGTCTAGCGGCGGGCTTTGGTTATCTGAAGCTTTCGGCAAGCGGCGTCGAGATGACGCTTGCGGCCGAAAAGTTCGTCAAATCGCTCTCCGCCGAACAGCGAGCCAAAGCCATTCTGGCCTACGATACTCCACAGCGGACCGATTGGCACTATATTCCCAAGCCGACTCGCAAGGGATTGCAAGTCAAGGAAATGAACGATGAGCAGCGCACCGCCGCGCTCGATTTGCTCCACAGCACGCTAAGCGCCCTGGGATATGGAAAGGCCACGAAGATTATGCGGCTCGAAACGATTCTGCACGAATTGGAGAAACAGCGAACGGGCGGCCCGCTGCGGGATCCCCAGCGATATTTCTTCACCGTCTTTGGCCAGCCGGACGTCAATGGACGTTGGGGCCTCAGCATCGAGGGGCACCACTTGTCGCTGAATTTCGTGGTCGACCACGACAAGGTGATCTCCTCAACGCCCACTTTCTTTGGCGCCAATCCCGGCGTGCTGTTGGCCGATTATGGCCCCGAGTTCAAGAAGGGATTGCGTGTCCTGGCGAAAGAAGAAGAGCTAGCGTTCCAACTTTTGCAATCGTTGACGCCCGAGCAACGCAAGACGGCGGTGATTGCCCAAAAGGCTCCCAGCGATGTTCGCGGCGCTGGGTCGGCCCGGCCACCGCTTTCGCCCGCCGTGGGTCTGGCGGCCGGGGAAATGTCGAAAGATCAGGTCACGATCCTGCGGACGTTGATCGAAGAGTATGCCCACAACCTGCCGGACGACGTGGCCGCGGATCGGCTCGCGGCGATTGAAAAAGAGGGTTACAGCGGAATCAAGTTCGCCTGGGCAGGGGCCGAGAAGCCGGGCATCGGCCACGATTACCGAGTGCAGGGCGCGACGTTCCTGATCGAATTCAACAACACCCAGCCCGATTCGGCCGGCAACCTGGCCAACCACATTCATAGCGTCTGGTACAACCTGGCCGGTAGCTTCGCGATCGGAATCGAAAAGTAATCGCCCGATTGTGTCGCGGGCTCCATCGCGGCGCGGCGGCCACTTTAAGAGCCTATCCGAGAACCGTCTCGGAGAAGGGGACAGTCCCATTTTGCTCCCCGACCATCCTGCGGATGGTGCCCGCCGCAAAATCGGGACAGTCCCCGACAGTTCTCGGATAGGCTCTAAGCCAGGGCATTGGCCAGTTCATCGCTGCCCACTGAGCCAAGCACGTCGTCTACCAGATCCGCGTCGGGCTCGCCGTCGCTGGATTTCTTGTCGCCCGCCGAACTGGCATCGCTGACCATCGGCAAAACCGCGGCAGCCTGACCGGCCGAAGCCGTTGAACCGCCGATGTCGCCATTTAGCACCGACAGTGAGCCGGCCGCGGGCACTGATTGCGTACCCGAAGCGACGTTGCTGCTCGCTTGTACCGCCAAACCAAACGTCACGGGACTCGTGTCAGCAGTAACCGTGGGGCTCGCGTTAGCTTCAAGGCTTGCTGCAAATGGCCAAGGATAAAGCGCCAGCTTGGTCTGGACGTGGATATCGGTCGTGAAGACGAACGGATTCGTGGGATCGACACTGGGAAAGGTCAGCTCCACGAAATAAGCCGTCGCTCCGTCGGTCGGCACGGGAACGTTCCCGACGTATGTTCCACCCCCTTGGTCCGAGAGAGGAGTGCTCGTCCAAACCATCGAAGAGGGAAGGAAATCCTTGCGGAAATCTCGCGCGTTCGGATTGGTGATTTGCCAGAGCAGGACCTGAGTCGGCGCGGTCACCGTTTGCACTTGAATCGAGCCGTCGGCCTGCACGTGCCACGAGAATGTCGGCAGCGGACGGTTGTTCAGAATGGCGTCGTAGAACGACCCGCTGGTGGTCAGCACCCGCGTGTCTCCCTGGTCGAGTCCCAAGCCATGATTGACATTGGGAATGTAGCGAAAATAGTTCTCGGTGCCGGGCAAATCGTCGAGATAGAATTGCGCCGAATCGGACACAAAAAACTGATCGCCGGCCGAATTGATCATAAGTTTGGGCATGTTGTCGAAACGGCCGTTCTTGAGATAGCGATACGGATCGACAATCTTCGAGAGTTCCTCGCCTCCGGGCGTCAAGATGCGGTCGAAAATATGGAAATACTGATAAGGTGCAACCGCCGGCGCAAAGAAACCGTACACGCCGTAATGGTGGACCATTTGCGGCCCCTGATTCAGATTATCGAACACGCCGGGAATGATGGCCGTCACCCGATCGTCGACCGCCGCGGTGAGCCAGGTTGTCCAGCCACGCTTGGAGTACCCAGTCACAACGAAATCATTGATCTTTTGGCCGCTGGTGACGGTTGGCACGAAGGCCTGCACCGTATTCATGGCGGCGACCGCACTCTTGGTCATGGCCACCAACGCGGGCCAGGTTTCGTTGCCCGAATCCCCAAGGTGGCTCAAAAACTGATCAAATGAATAAGCGATGATCCGGTCTTCCGTCAGGTTTTGGGCCAAAGGGTTGCCCGTAAATGTCAGCGGCTCATTCGGCACCGTAGGCAAGTCGATGACCACGGAATGCGATTGCAGCGCCGCGGCCACCAGGAACGGGTTGGGCGTCCAAGGCGGCGAGCTATGAGCGCTACCGCCATCGATCAGCAGCAGGGCGGTGGTGGGGATCGTGCCCGCCGGCACGATGATTTGCAGCCAATGCTGCCAGACTGGCTGCGTTACGTCGGCCGAAGTGCGCCACGTCTGGCTCGTCATATTCAAAAAGTATGTCGAGTACTGGCCTTGGGGATCGAAGAATACGCTATCCACCGTGAATTTATAGGTGGGGTCGGCGGCGTCGACGTAGTTTTTCAGCGCATCTGACGTCATCGTGTCGATCACCAGCGGCAGCGGGGCGCTAATGCCCTCGATGCCGTCGGTATCCTGCACATGGGCCCGGAGCTTGATCGCATAGGGGCCGGTTTGCGGATTATTCGCCGGCAGCGGAGAATTCAAATCAAATGTGCCGGCCCCATGGAACAATGAGCCCAGCGAGAGGTTTCGCTCGCTCGGACCGAAAATGCCATCGTCGTTCAGATCGACATCGACCTTCACCGGGGCGTTGTCAGCCACACCCGCCGGGCTGGTCGCGGAAACGGAGACTTGAGGAGTGACGTCGACGCTAAAAGGCGCCAACGTGGAGATAGTGACCTGCGGAGGAGAAGCATTGAGCCGATTGATAATCTTCAACAAGTCGGAAGGCGATACGTAGTTATCTCCGTTGGTATCGTAGTAGTGTATAGGTATGCCTTGCGGAGGCGACAATGGACCGCTGCCGGTGGCAAGTAGTCGATTGATTAAGAGGTGGACATCCTGTGCATCGACGGTGCCCGAGTTGTCCACGTCGAGCCGGTACACGGGGTTTTGCCACGGCGCAGCCCTCACTTCGATCGCTGCCGCACTCGCGACCGAGGGAGCATGGCCGGCATCCAGCAGCGGTCGGTCTTCCAACGGCTCCAGGTAGAGTCGACGTGGGCCCTTTCCGCCGCACGTTTTTGCCTTCATTGAACCGGAAAGCTTCATCGGGCCACCCCCGTGCTCAACGGAAGCCTGAGACGATTGGCGAATCACCCGTGCTCTTGACTTCGCGCGCGATCCTTCCGGATGCCGACGCAGCGGCACCCCCTAGGCAGTAGAATACTGCCTGGCCTGGATGAAGACTAGCTCTTCCCCCTGCCCGGCGTTCCGTGGCCCCAAACGCGCTTTCCGAACACATTCGCCGCGGATCGAACGAGGGGCGCAGAATGAGCCCAACGGGTGCGAGTGTCCTCAGCAAGAAAGGCCAGCGCCCGCCAAACCTGGCGCAATAGAATGCGCAATTGGCCGTGCAACTCAGTTGCGGCTGGGACTTTGTGTGCCAGACTCGAACTCAGCCTCGGCCTTGTGGAACAAGGCCTTACCTTCGCTGACAACCTCTTCGGCGTCTTGCTCGACGCGGTCCTTATCGACCTGAATCGAAAGGGTATGGTCGTCGCTCTTCTGCAAGTGAATCGCACCGGTTACGACCAGGCCAACGATCGCCAGCGCTGCGAGAAAAACCAAAGCTTTCATGATGGGTTCTCCGGTGACCTGCGTTTCAGTAAGGCGACCCGAACCGGCACGGCGAGAATGTCGCCCAAGGTTCAAGCGGGGCGGAGTGTAGTTTTCATCGCCCCAGGAGTCAATCGCACCACAAGGCCTCGCGAGAATCACCGCAGCGGGCATCGGACGGGGCGGTTTGGCCAAAGCACTTGCGCATCCAAGAAAGCCGGCACGGCGCTAACACTGGCGCGAAGAACAGATTCGCGAAAACAAATTCTGACCCGTCAGCTAGCGATCAGACGCCGCGTTGCGTTCTACGCTGCTGCATCATTCGGCGATATTCGGTCATTTGGGCGCGAAATTCCGGCGTCGTGTTGTCGAGGTAGTCTTTGCGGCGTTGCATGGAATCGAGGCCGCTACCACCGCGCGGGCCGCCGCCTGGTCCGCCAAATCCTCCTGGGCCGCCCTGACCTTGCGCATTAGCGCTTGGTCCGCCGCCCCCTGGCGGACCGCCATTTGGCCCGCCACGGCCCCATCCGCGTCCGCGGCGATCGATTTGTTTATCGAGCATTGCAATCTGCTGATCCTTCGGCAGGGCAAAGAATTCACGCATTTGTTGTTGCTGCCGCTTTTGCCATTCCTTTCGTCGATCGGCGAACAGCGATTTTCGCACCTCGGGAGAGAGCTTTTCCATCTCCTCGCGCATCTGTCCAAAAAGTTCCCGCCGTTTTTCCCTGGGAAGATCTTCGGCGTCAATTTGAGCGCGCAACGCTTGGACCTTCGCCAACTGTGGATCGGTGCGCAACCAGGCCCAAGCCGCCGTCGTTGTTAACAGCAGAGTCAACGCCAACAATACCCATCGCTTTTCGTTCATGGCCTTGGCACTCGCATTTGGTTTGAATTAGGGGGAATCGGCATGTCCGTCCAAAAACACGAAATTACGCGACCCGGGGTCCCCGGCCGGACCGTGAAACGACTCAAAATCGTTCGCCAGTACAATCGTGGCGCTCTTCTTGATGTTCGTCATTCTGTCCTTGGTGCCATACACTTGAGGCCGTGTTTTGATTGCCAACGTTCCACTGGCATACTCATAGCTGAGTCCCTCTTTTTGCCAAAACGAAGTCGAATAGTCCAGAACCTTGTTGCCATCGGCATCCAAGGACGAGTAAAAGACGTCGCTCGGGCAATTGTAGACCAAATTATTGGTCTCCATGAACGTCTCCAACACTTTTGCGATGGTCGGACGTTTCGGTGTGAAACTGGGTAATTGGGCAGCGAACGGATAGGTCGCGCGCGACCCGCGGCTATCCATATAGCTGTCCATGGCAATGGCGATCTGGCGCATTTGGGACAAGCACTGCGTCCGCCGCGCTGAATTGCGAACATATTGAACGGCCGGCAGGAGCAAACCGGCCAATACGCCAATGATCGCGATAACGACAAGCAATTCGACCAGCGTAACTCCGCCGCGACCCGGTCGATTTATCGTGCCCATAGCCATCGCCCTCGACTTGGACATAGTTGTCGATGCTGGTGTAGAATCCGATCGCACTCCTCTGGCCTGTTTATTGATACCCCGAGCGTCGCATAAAGTTTCGCTCATCCGACCCGATTTCCCGTAAAACGGTCCTTACCGAGATCGAACGGGGAGAACCAGGGAAATTAGGCGAGGCAAAACCGAATCCCGATTCCCAATCGAGGCGCAACTCCATGCGCATGAATGAGTTTTTTATCAATTGCGATTGGGGCACCAGCAATTTTCGGGCCCGCGCGGTCCGCCTCGGCGGGATGGAAATCGTCGCCGAATTCCGAACCGAAGACGGCGTTGCCCGCCTGGCGGCTTTGCGAGGCTCGTACGCTCGGAGCGACCTGTTTCAGGGGGTGCTATCAAGGGGGCTCAAACAATTGCAGGCCGCGATCGGGGAGCCCCTTGCGGCAGCGCCGGTGCTTATTTCCGGAATGGCCAGCTCTTCCATCGGCTGGCGGGAATTGCCCTACGCGCCCGTTCCATTCAGCCTGCACGGCGCGGACCTGGTCTGGCAGGAACTAAAACCCGCCGGCATGGATCGGCAGCGAGTCGTGCTCATTTCCGGGGCCCGCACCGAGTCCGATGTAATGCGCGGCGAGGAAACTCAGGCCCTCGGAGTCTTTCGGTTACCCGTCGCAAAGCCTTTTACCGATCGATCCATCCTGGTTCTGCCCGGCACGCATGCGAAACATTTGCAAGTAGCAGCCGGCCGCGTCGTCGGATTTCAAACCTTCATGACCGGCGAACTTTTCGAAGTGCTTTCGCAGCACAGTATTCTGCGGCACTCGATTGATCCAAATGAACCCACATCAGAAGTCCTCGAAGGCAAGTCGCGGGAGGCGTTTCGAGCGAGGGTCGGCCAGGCCCGCGATCTTCCGCTCTCAGCCGCACTGTTTCGGGTGCGTACGCGCCAGGTGCTCTGGGGGCTGCCGGCTGACACCAATCGAGCCTTTCTCAGCGGCGTGCTGATTGGATCGGAACTGGCCTATTTATTGCAAGCCGAATGGAGCGACCGGCCGATTCTGTTGGGGGCCGCCGGAGCGCTTCAATCGCCATACTGTTTGGCTTTCGAAACCTTGGGATTACGCGAGCGTCTCACGTCGATTCCCCCGTCGGATGTTGAGCGATTGTCGGCCCTGGGGCAACAAGTGCTGTTAGCGCACCTTGGTTTTTCGGCTTCCCCGGGCAATGGGCACTAAGAACGTGTCTTCAACATGCTCCAAACGATGGGATTTGGGAGCGAAGCTCCCGCTGAGCCAGTTTTACACCGGACGCTGAGGCTCGGCGGGAGCCTCGCTCCCGGTCGCGTAATTTGAAGACACGTTCTAAGGAAATCGAACAAATCCAGTCCAGAGCAGGGGATAACCGCCGATTTTATTACAGCCTTTAAGTTTGACCCAGGAAATAGTTTCCATCGCGGTGCCGTTCGTCTAAGATGGGTAGACAATGCGTTGCATTGCCAACCGACAGCCCGCCATCGCGCAACCGCATGACTCCTACCCGGCAATTCGCGAAAGGCCAAACGCGGCAGCTTTCTTTTCGGTGCCTGATGGGAGCCTGCGCATGGGCTGTTTCACTGCCCTTGGCGGCCGGCGAACCGGTCGATTTTGCCCGGGACATCCAGCCAATTCTGGCCACCAACTGCTATCAATGTCATGGCCCTGACAAGCAGGAAACGGGCTTACGGCTGGACATCGGCTCCACGCTCCTGCAAGGCGGCAATAGCGGCCCAGCCATTGTCGCGGGAAAGGCCTCCGACAGCCTGTTGATTCAAGCCGTCAGCGGCGTCGCCGATGTATCCAAAATGCCGCCCAAAGGGCCCCCTTTGCAGCCGGCCCAAATCGAACTCTTGAAAGAATGGATTGATCGGGGCGCAAAATTGCCGGATGGATCGGCCGCACAGGGCCCACGCCGAAAAAGCAATCACTGGTCATTCCAGCCGCTCGCGCATCCCAAGCCGCCGCCCGTCAATAATCTCGCTTGGGTTCGCAATCCGATCGACGCGTTTATTTTGGCGCGGTTAGAATCTGCCAGCCTTGAACCGTCGGGCGAAGCCGAACGGGCCACGCTCCTGCGCCGCGTAAGTCTCGACTTGCTGGGGCTGCCGCCGACGATCCAGCAAATCGAGGAATTCCTGTCGGACAACAGCGGCGACGCTTACGAGCGCATGGTCGATCGGCTGCTCGGCTCGCCACATTACGGGGAACGCTGGGGCCGGCACTGGCTCGACGTGGCCCGCTACGCCGATTCCAACGGCTACACGATCGATGGCGGCCGCTCGATTTGGAAATATCGCGATTGGGTCATTGGCGCGCTCAATCGCGACTTGCCATTCGATCAGTTTACGATCGAGCAACTCGCCGGCGATATGCTTCCGGAGGCCCGGATGGACCAAATCATCGCCACAGGCTTCCACCGCAACACGTTGACCAACGAAGAGGGCGGAACCGATCCCGAGCAGTTCCGCGTGGAAGCCGTGGTGGATCGCGTCAGCACGACCGGCGCCGCGTTTCTTGGGCTGACGCTGGGCTGCGCCCGCTGTCACGATCACAAGTACGACCCGATTTCGCAGCGCGAGTTTTATCAGCTCTTCGCGCTGTTCAATAACGCGGATGAGCCCGCCTTCCCCGTGCCGACCGATCAGCAATCCAAAGAATTACCGCCGTTGCTGGCGGAAATCGAGCAATCGGAGAAACGATTGGCGGAGGTCGACGCCAATTCCGGCGGACGGCAAGCGGAATGGGAAGGCAAATTTTCCGGCCGACTGGCGGTGGACTGGACCGTTCTTGATATCGACGCCCAATCCGCCGCCGGTGTCAGCTTTTCGAAGTTGGATGATCGATCGTTATTGGCCGGCGGAAACACTCCCGCAAATGACGTCTATACCGTCACTGCCGCGGCCGCGAATCATCCTATTACCGCCATCCGCTTGGAAGTTTTAACGCACGATTCTCTGCCAAAAAAAGGCCCAGGTTTGGCCGACAACGGCAACTTCGTGCTCAGCGAGTTTTCGATTTCGGCGGCCGACTCGCCGTCGTCGCCCAACAGCGATCCTCTCGCGCTGACTGGAGCTTGGGCCGACTATTCCGGCGACAACGGGGCGGTTGAAAATGCGATCGATGGCAAACCGGCAACCGGCTGGAACATTGCCGCCGCCAAAGATCTCAATACCCCACGCACCGCGATCTTCTTCTTGCGCGACGATTTGAATGCTCCCGCGGGTGGTAAGCTTACCTTCGTGCTGGAGCAGAAATACGACAAGCCGCGATACCAAATTGGCCGGTTTCGCGTTTCCGTGACCAAGGCGGATCGTGACGTGCTGAAATTGCCGGCCGCGATTCGCGATGCCTTGGCCATAGCGCCGGACAGTCGCACGGCAGAACAAAAACAGGCGCTCAAGCTCGAGTATCAAAAAATCGATCCGGAGCGGCTGCCGCTGGCGAGGCAAATAGCTGAACTAAGACAGCGACAAAAGCAAATCGCCGCTGCCACCACGACCACCATGGTCGTGCGCGAGCGAAGCGAGCCGCGAGAAACACATATTCATATCCGTGGCGATTTTCTGCATCCCGGCGCGCCGGTTCGGCCCGACGTACCCCAAGTGCTGCCGTCCATCTCGGCCAGGACCGCGCGCGCTGACCGGCTCGACTTCGCCCGCTGGCTGGTCGATTCGAGCAATCCGCTGACGCCGCGGGTTACGGTCAATCGCCTCTGGCAAACCTATTTCGGTCAGGGTCTGGTGGCGACGGAAAATGATTTTGGCCTGCAAGGCGATCGACCCTTGCATCCGGAATTGCTCGACGGGCTGGCCGGCCAGTTCATCGAAAGCGGCTGGAGCGTAAAGGCGATGCACCGCCTGATCGTGACCAGCGCAACGTACCGCCAGTCTTCGCGAATGCGCAGTGACCTGGCCGCGGCTGATCCATACAACAAGCTGCTGGGCCGCCAGCAGCGATTGCGGCTGGAAGCCGAAACCATCCGTGACGCAGCGCTCGCGGCCAGCGGGCTTCTCAGCCGGGAAATCGGCGGGCCGGGCGTTTATCCACCCCAGCCGGAGGGAATCTATCGGTTCACGCAGCAAGTGAAATTCTGGGGCGAAAACAAGAACGCCGACCGCTACCGCCGTGGCATGTACACTTACTTTTGGCGCTCCAGTCCTTATCCGTTTCTCAAGACGTTCGATGCTCCCGATGCCAACGTCGCCTGCACGCGTCGCGCCCGCTCCAATACGCCGCTGCAAGCGCTGACGTTGGCCAACGATCGCGCGTTCTTCGAAATCGCCCAGGGTTTCGCCTCGCAGTTGCTCGCCGGATCGTGGGTAACCGACAGCGAGCGGATCCAGAGTGCATTCCGCCGCTGCCTCGCGCGTGATCCCTCGCCGAACGAGTTAGCCGGGCTGACCGAATTTTTAGCTTCCCAGCGCAAGCGATTCGAAACCTCGCCTCAGGACGCGGCAAGCGTGGCACCAGCCAATCGTCCCAGCCAGGTCGATCCGGTCCAGGCGGCAACCTGGACAACGCTGGCACGGGTGCTTTTGAACCTCGATGAGTTCATTACTCGGGAATAAGAACATGCACGGCCTGCGAAATCACGCTGCACAATTGCTAAACGCCACTCGCCGCCATTTTTTTGGCCAGTGCGGGGTCGGTCTGGGGTCCATGGCTTTGGCCTCGCTGATGGCCGAAGAAGGCGCTGCGGCGACTCAGGCTCCAGACTTGCAGGACCCCCTTGCGCCCCGGCCGCCTCATTTTGCGCCGCGCGCAAAACGCGTGATTTTCCTGTTCATGGCCGGCGGGCCGAGCCAGTTGGAGCTCTTCGACTACAAGCCGAAGCTGCAAGAGCTCGATGGCCAGGTCGTGCCTCCTTCCTATACCAAGAACAAACGCTTCGCCTTCATCAAGGGCGACGCGAAATTGCTGGGCACTCGCCGCAAATTCGCTCGCCACGGTCAATGCGGAGCGGAATTGAGCGAACTGCTGCCACATCTGGCCACGGTTGTCGACGACGTGTGCATCGTGAAGAGCATGGTCACCGACGTTTTCAACCACGGGCCGGCCAAGCTGTTCGTCAATACGGGCTCCAGCCGTTTTGGATTGCCCAGCATGGGCGCGTGGCTCACGTATGGAATCGGCAGCGAGTCGCGCAATCTGCCCGGCTTTGTGGTGTTGCAGTCCGGTCCGCGCGGCCCTCGCGGCGGCAACCCACTGTGGGGCAACGGATTTCTGCCGAGCGCGTACCAGGGCGTGCCCTTGTTGCCAGGCCCCGAGCCAATTTTGAATCTGGCCAGCCCGCCGGGGATCGATCGCGCGCGGCAAATCGAGTTCTTCTCGACCGTTCAAAAGCTCAACTCCCAACGGCTGGACGCCGTTGGCGATCCGGAAATCGCCACCCGCATTGCGGCCTACGAGATGGCCTATCGCATGCAAACCAGCGCCCCGGAACTGATCGATCTATCGGGCGAGACGAAGCAAACGCTGGACGCATACGGCGCCACTCCGGGCAAGGTCTCCTTCGCCAATAATTGCCTGCTGGCCCGGCGACTGGTCGAACGGGGCGTGCGATTCGTTCAGCTTTATCACACCGATTGGGATCATCACGGCAACCCCGACACGCACCTCGGCCAACCGCTCGACGATCGGTGCCAGGAAGTCGATCGGCCGGCGGCCGCGCTGGTGAAAGATCTCAAACAGCGCGGGATGCTTGACGACACGCTCGTCATTTGGGGCGGCGAATTCGGCCGCACGCCAATGGGTGAACCGCGCGACCTGATCGGCCGCGACCACCATGTGGATGGCTACGCCATGTGGCTTGCCGGCGGCGGCATCCGCGGCGGCCAGACCATGGGGGCCACCGACGAATTGGGCTACTACGCCGTCGAAGATCGCACCCACGTCCACGATTTGCAGGCGACGATCCTGCACGTGCTGGGGTTCGATCATTTGAAATTGACCTACCGCTTCCAAGGCCGCGATTTCCGCTTGACCGACGTGGGCGGGAACGTCGTGGCGAAAATGCTGGCGTGATGCCGCGACCGATTCGGCGTGTCTGGCTAACTCGCCGTCGAACGCGACAGGTCGACCGCTCGCCACAGATACCAACTCGCCACCGAGCGATACGGCCGCCAGCGCTCGCCGTGCGCGAGCAACTCTTTTGGCGTGGGGAGATCTTGGGTGCCGTAGGTCAGCATGAAGCCCTTTCGGACCCCGAAATCGCTGGTCGGCAGGACATCCGGCCGGCCCAGGCGAAATATCAACAGCATTTCCACAGTCCATGGGCCAATGCCGCGCACCTGAACGAGCCGAGAAATAATCTCGTGGTCCTCCATTTTCTTGAGCCGCCCCAGCGTGGGCACCGTGCCGTCGAGCGTCTTGGCCGCCAGATCCTTTAGCGACAAAACCTTACCGCGCGAAAGGCCGGCGGATCGCAACCTTTCGTCAGGCGTTGTCAGGATAGTCTCGGCTTTGAACCCCGTGCGCGCGGGATACAGGTCCTTCACGCGCCCCAGAATCGTGGCGGCTGCCTTCCCCGAAAGCTGTTGATAGACGATGGCCCGCAACAGGGCCTGAAATGGGCTCTGCACTTTTTCGGGCCGGTGGGTAAACGGCCCGGCCTTTTTGATCACGCGAGCCAGCGCTCGGTCGGCATGGCGCAGCGCGGCGACTGCTTCATCGGGATCGTATGCCAATTGGGTCATATTTCTCGCCTGCCAAGTCCGAAACGCGCCAAATCAAAATGGATAATCCATAAAATCTATCGTTCCAACCAGTTTCGAAACAGGGCCATGTTCGAATGCGGGTTCTCATCTCGTCTATTTTCATCTGGCGGTTCACCGCAGTTGGGGCTTACAATACATGAATCCACGCCGATGTGTTCTCCCGCCGGTTTTTGTAACCGTCCGCCCGCCTCAACGACCTGCTGAAACCATGACGAAGCCGCCCAGGCAATCGGGTTCGCGAGATTTTACCGAGCGAGGGTGCGCCGATTTGCGCCGGGTGCAGGCGATAAGTCGCCGCCGCGTGTTGCAGGCCGGTGGACTGGGCGCGCTGGGGTTCAGCCTTCCAGAGCTTTGGGCCGCGCAGGCCAGTGCTGGTCCGGTTTCCAGCACCATGAAGTCGGCCGGCTTCGGTCGGGCGAAATCGTGCATCTTTCTGTTCATGTGGGGCGGACCGAGCCAGCTCGACACGTTTGACCCAAAGCCCGATGCGCCGTCGGAAGTCCGCGGCCCGTTCCAGCCGATCTCCACGCGCGTGCCGGGCATCCAGCTCAGCGAACATTTTCGCTCGCTAGCGAACTTGACCGATAAGGTGGCCATTCTCCGCTCGCTCAATCACGACGATCCGGCACACCTGTCCAGCGGGCATTTGACGCTGACCGGACACCTTGCGCCGACGATAAAGAGCGATGCGGCTCCGCCAAGCGACCGCGATACGCCCCACTTGGGCTCGATGTTGGCCCGACTGCGCGGCAGTTCCGGCACGTTGCCGCCGTTCGTGACCCTGCCCTGGCAAGCGTTGCATCCGGCCGCGCCAGGCGGACGCGCTCCGGGACAAAACGCCGGCTGGTTGGGCCGCAAATTCGATCCGCTCGTGGCCACCGGCGATCCGAACGCTCCCGATTGGAAAGTGCAGGAGTTGAGCCTGCTCGACGGCGTCGGCTTCGACCGCGTAAATTCCCGCCGCGAGTTGTTGCACGCCATCGACCAACAACGGGCCGAGTTGGAAGCGGCCGATCTGACGGGACTGAAACAAAAGGCGTTCGGATTGCTGGCCTCCGAGAACGCCCGGAAAGCATTCGACTTGTCGCAAGAGCCCGACAGCGTCCGCCAACGATATGGTCGGAACATCCACGGCCAATGCGTGCTCTTGGCTCGGCGCTTGGTGGAACACGGTGTCCCGCTGGTTTCGGTCAACTGGCACAACGATGGGCGGAATTTTTGGGATACGCACGGCAACAATTTCACGCGGCTGAAGAACGATTTGATTCCGCCAGCCGACCGGGCCCTTTCGGCACTGTTGGAAGACCTGGACCAGCGCGGCTTGCTCGACGAAACGATTATCGCCTGGGTCGGTGAATTCGGACGGCGGCCGCAGATCGACGGCGGCAATGCGGCCCACGCCGGGCGCGCGCACTGGCCCTTCTGCTACAGCGGCCTGTTGGCCGGCGGCGGCATCCGGGGCGGAACCGTTTACGGCAAGAGCGACAAACTGGCGGCTCATCCCGCCGAGCTCCCCGTCTCGCCGCAAGACTACGCCGCCACGCTCTTGCACGCGCTGGGCGTCGCGCCACAAACGACCGTTGAAGACCGTTTCGGCCGCCCGATCCGCGTCTGCGAAGGCACGCCGATCACGGCCCTGTTCGGCTGACAGGTCGTGGGTGTCGCCGCGCGGCGTCAGAAGAACTGATCGAAGTGGACCGCATCGGTTCGACTGTGCATGTAATGCCAAATGGTTGAGTCGACCCCATCAGAGACGTATGCGGCGGAACCATCGAGCTTTAACAGATTAACGCCACCCGAGTGCAAGCTTCGGGATGTGGCGCGTTCGCTGAGATCGATGTTTGTGTTGAGCACGCAGGGCATCGCCAGCGCTTCAAGTTGCCCAGCGCCTGCCTGTGCGACAATGAAGAAGCAACCCTGAACCAGATCCTCGCCCGTGTTGGGGCCGTTACTGCCGTAGATTCCGTGGTCGTATGTCGCACTTGAGCCAACCAGTCCCAATGCCCATACGCCACGACGGTCGGCCGAATTCACGCCAGCGCGAATCTCCTCCACCGCGATCGTCTTCGAAAGGCCGCGTTGGAACTGGCTGAGACGAAATGATTTATTGACGCCAGCGATGCCATTGCCCCAGGCGGTTGAATCGTTTGTCACCAAATCGGGTCCTTCAACCCGGATGCCGTCGGTACACTTGGAATCGATCGGACGACCCTTGAGCATTCCCATTAGACAGCGTTGGCTCGTGCCGCCGTTGAGAGCATAGTTTCCGCGGGCATAACCCGAATCAAACTGCTTTAGCGGAGTTGCTCGCTGGAAATGGTTGTCCGACCCGTTGTAAGGATCGTCTGGGCACTTGAATACGGTGAGTTCCTGCGATCTTGCCCGCTCGTTGGCGGAATCCCCGACCGAAAGCGTCAAATTGAACTGGTCTTGTTCGACCTGCGATTCCATGTAAGGCAAAATCAGGATGGTCCAATTCGCAAAGATTCGGTCGGGCTCTTCCTGAGGGGAGATGCCCTGCCAGATCCGATCGATGGCTCCGATGGGCGCGATATTTTGCCCGAGCGGTTCGCCTGCGGGGTGCCAGATCACGGAGGGCGGTAGCGTGCCCTTTTGCGCATGAAACGAGTGCAGCGCGACTCCAATTTGCCGCAAGTTGCTCAAGCATTGCGTGCGGCGGGCCGCCTCGCGCGACCATTGTACCGCCGGAATCAGAATGGCTACCAGCAGACCGAGAATGGCAATTACAATCAAGATCTCAATCAGCGTTACGCCGTCGCGCCGACGACAGCGTGACTGTCGGCTCTGAAACCAGCGAATGGGATCCTGAATCGTCACCAAGCGTCTCCAGCGAATTCTCGCTGTACCTCGTTTGCCGTGGCTCGCGGGAGGAACCAAACTCGGGCATCGACAACCGAAAGCGACCGCCCGAGCGCGATTATGACGAATTCAGCATATCCAAAACAAAACAGTTGACAACGGCGGGGGGGGGGGGCGGTATAATGCCGCAAATCTGAGTATCGTCTTTTACTGGCGGCCGGCGCAATCGCGACGACGGGATCGATTGAACGCTTGGCTTTGAGCGCGAGAGGCTCCGTTTATGGCTCTTGAAATCTCCTCTCGCGATTACCTGAGAGCTTCGCTCGTCCTCTTCGGCGGTGTCGCGGCGCTGATGTCCTCTGCCGGCTGCTCCGGGCATGTCGCGAATGCATCCGCGGCCCAGCAGCGGCCGTTGGAAGTCTACAGGGACGAAACTGGTGCCGACCCAGAGGGCGTCATTGGCGGTCTTGTGGATCTTGGGACCGTGACTCAGGGAGGACACTGCGTGCGCGCACTGCAATTCCATAACCCTAACGACACGGCCGTACGCCTGACAAGCTATTCGTCAAGTTGCGAATGTTTGACGATCACAGGGTTGCCAGTTGATCTCACCAAGGGCGCGCCGGTGCCCGCGCGCGTTAAGATCAATTTGCAAAAAGAGCCGAGTTTCACCGGCAGGTTGGAAGTCGTCGTAACGCTCGTTGCGGACGAAGGCAAATCGATTCCACTTAGGGTTCGGTTCATTGTCGAGGTCGCAAGTGGATCTGCGGACAGCGGGCGTGGTAGCTGACGGCGTGATTCGTGGCGAGCGATTTCAGACGGGAGTTGTTGAGGCGCAACGGGGGCTGCCAATGCGGATGAATGAAGCTGCGCAGGGTGACGCGATTCTTGTTTCGCGGAATCGGATCGCCAGGAAACAAACTGCGATATGGTTGCTGACTTCGCTCTTGCTTGCTGCCGGAGCGTTCGTTGGTCTCCTGCTTTGGGGTTACGCGCAGTTCGGCGACCCAGCCGCGGGTATCGAGTTTCTTGGTGGGCAGCGAGTTTTTCTTACCCCAGCCAAAGCCGATATTGGTGGCGGCCGGCTGGGTGAGAGGCGCAACGTAAAACTGAGTGTCTCAAATTGGAGTGCGTCTTCCTTGACCGTAGTTGGCGGAACGTCCTCATGTGCGTGTTCGGCAATTGAGGGACTTCCATTAGTGGTCCCCGCCGGTGACGTGCGCTCGCTCAATGCGACGGTTGGATTTGTCGGCAAGTCGCCTGTGTTTTCTTATATTCTGACACTTTATACAGATGCGAGCGGAGCGCAGTCTCTGAGCGCAACGATTTCAGGACGAGTGTTGCCTGCCTCCTCGCCGGACCCACGTATCAGCAAGCCGGACGCGGGCGAGCGCGAATAGAGGATTTCACCTGCCAGCAATGAGTGGAGAAAAGTCACTTTATGTCCTTCAATTGGAAAGGGAGGTTTCTATGACTGTTTCGTTGTATCGCTGGGGGGGATGCCTACTCAATGCACTGGCAATAACGTTTCTCTGTCTTGGAGTGTTCTTGTGGGCGCCAAGACCTGCCTACGCCGCCGGAAACGACGAGTGTAAGGACTGCATTTTAAGTTGCGTGTATAATGCAAACACTGGCATCTGCGACAAGCCGTTGAACGGGTCGGGCTGTACCGGGAACAACTGCGGCTCTATGTGTAAGTGCACGGTGAACACATTGAGGAAGTGCCCGTGCAGCTAACTTGTCCTACGTCATGAAGCGCCTCGCGCTGAATTCTATTGGTCCAGCCCATCTCATATGGGCTGGACCAATTGTAGTTTCTCAGCCTTTCTATCGGAGAGCAAGCTACTGTGCCTGGTCCATGGTTCGCGCTCGACTGGCGTCACTACTGCAAGATGAGGGCCCCGCTCTTTGCGGCTCTTTTAATCGCACCCGCTCTGCGCATCTGCCACGGTAGCGAGGCATCGCTCAGAAACCGCCTGCAAGCCGAAGCCCCGGCAGGTTGGGCCAAGTTAATCCAGCAGGCGAAGAGGTTGGAGTGCAAGGTCGTCGACACACGCACCTGGATCGGCTTTCAGCCGCCACGTGCTCCGCAGGTGACCGAACACGTCATAAAGTTCGCTGATCACAATGCTTTGTATCACCAGACATCATTTGGAAATGGATCGCATGACGAGTTCATCGTAGGCATTAATTCGGATTACAGTTTTCGTATCGAGCGAGTTAGAGCGGATCGTCCGTGGATTGTAGCCTACGTAGGCAGGGACCCTTCGCGAGTCAAAGCTAAGTTCGAAGGCGATGCAGATGCTTTAGCTCGAATTTGTCTGCAAGTCGGCGACATGTGGTTGCCGGAATTAATGAAGGCCCGCGGCTTCGAAATCAAGGACGTAGTGGCGGTGGATCGCGGCGGCTCGCGGTTTGTGAACCTGGATTTTCGCTATTCACCGTCGCCGGAAAGTAGTTCCTTTATTCGCGGTGGATCCATTGTTCTTGACACGGCCAACAATTGGGCAATCCGTGAATATACGCTGCAGACTGTCTCTGGAAGTAGGAACGAGCCGGGTCAAATGCACGTCGACGTCGAATACGACTCGGATGCCGGCGGCGAGCTCGTCCTCAAGCGGGTTCAAGAGCGGGTGCCGTCCGAGCCGGCCCGCGAATTTCATTGGCTGCACGAGTACGAGACGTACCAGCATCGTGCGATTCCCGATGCTGACTTTCGATTGTCAGCTTATGGTTTGCCTGAGCTTGGCGAACCGCCCGGATTATCCCGAGGAAGGCTGTGGGCATTATTCATCGTCCTTGGGATAATCTGTTTCATTGTCGCCGTCATTTTGCGGCGCCGCTCTCTGCAGCAGCGGTAACCCCTTTCTAAAACTACACTGATGGCAATGGAACGCGAGCAGGGCTAACGTGAAACCGGCATGTCGTCCTCAACAGCCAATCTGGATCAAGACTTATTGCGGAATGGTACCGCGCATGTTTTTTGACGGCTGCGTCAGTTTCGGCGATTTTGGTACCGGCGTTTGCTGGAAAATCGGTTGCCGACGGTGCGCAGTTGCGCGCCCGGTTCGAATCGGAGGCTCCGAAAAGCTGGTCGCGATTCGTGGCGACAGCAGAGCAAATGGATTTTGAATTTACCCAACAAGTGATCCGCGCAAGTGGTGAACAACAGTTGAAAATGTCTGCTAAAGTATCCGAGGAGCACGTCCTGCAAGCCACCACGCTTCTCAATCTGCGTACGAAGTCGGACGCTCGCCCGGATGGCAAGCAAACCGTGGCGACCCTGGACCGTTTTCATACACGTTCACGTTCTCCACCGACGCACCGAACCAGGGTATGATTCCGTTGACCGTTCGCGGCCACACGATCCCGGCAGCGAGCGCCGAACACCCCCAGCCGCTTGTCCAAACAAAATAGCCGAATGTCGGCGAATCTGGCCCACCGGTGAGCTCCACGCCCTCAGTCATTACCGCCCGCGGCATCGAAGCGAATTGTTTGCCGGCACGATTCAAAGCCCTCGCTTATTGTCTCGCCCCACTCCTCTCGGGAAGTTGCTTGGGCTGGTGCTATTACGAGCCCGAGGCACGCTGGCTCATCTGGTTCGCGCTGGTCCCCGTGGCCTGGGTACTCGCCGGCCCCACGCGGCCCGTGGTGTATCTCGCCGTCTTCTTCGGAGCCCTGACTTGTCACTTGCTGGCGCTCGATTTCATCCGCCAAGCATACTCTGGAACTGTTTCGTCCGCGTGGGTGGTTCTGTCCGTGCTGGCCTCGTGCCCATGGGTCGCGAGTGTGATCGTGGCACGGAAGCTTTTTCGTGATCCGTGGCTGCCGATGAGCGTCGAACTTCCTTTAGTGTGGGTCACGATGGAATTCGCGCGCTTTCACTTCATCGCTCTGTTTACTGAAGTTCCATTTCCCTACATGCAACTTGGCACGCTCGTCGTCGAATCCGAGCACTTGATTCAAGTTGCCGACTTAGCGGGCGTTTGGCTAGTAACCTGGCTGGTGGCGAGCGTGAATGGTGCGGTGTTTGACGTGATCACGGTGTTGTTTGGTCGACGAAATGACAGCAAAACACGACGCCGCGCGTATGTTGGCGCCGTTGCAACCTGCGCCCTCCTGGCGGGCGCGTGGCTTTATGGGGCTTGGCGATTGTCTCAAGTGGCATCAGAGACCGGGCCGCTCGTTGCCCTGGTGCCCGGGAACTTAAGCGTCGTGTCCGAGCCAAGCGGCATCGAGAAGTTGACGGCAGAAGTTCGAAAGACCGCGGATTATGGGGCCCCAGCGTTATTTGTTTGGTCGGAAGGTACTTGTTCAGGGCCAATTGTCACGGAGTGGGCGCTCCCGCCGAACCAAAGTAATGAGGCGATTGTCAATGGGGACAAACGGTGGTGGAAAGACGACGAAAGCATGCATCGGCTGGCGGCCCTCTGCCAACAACTCGGGGCGGCCATTCTCGTTGGGTGCGAGCGAGATGAAATCGTACCGGGCGACCCGCTTGCACGTCAGTATAACTCACTTGCCTTCGCAACGCCAAACGAAGGCTTTCAGGGTTGTTACGATAAGATTTACCTGGTCCCGTGGCGGGAATTTCGACCCATCGTGGCATTGACTCTTGGGCTATTGCCCGCCGCTCCAACAAACCCGGAGTACGCGGGACCTTATTGCCCGGGGAGACGCTGCACCCCTTTTTCGCTTGCCACCGACGACAGGACGTATCGGTTTGCAACTTGTATTTGCTTCGAAGTCGCCTATGCAAACCTGCACCGCAAATTGATGGCGGCTGGCCACGATAGAAGGGCGCCCGATTTTTTCACCGGGGCCGCGAACGAGTCAGCATTTCGCGGCCCGCAATACGCGCAATTGAGCGCCGACGCGCAGCGCTTCCGCGCAATTGAATGTCGTCGCGCGTATGCACGAATTGCCACGAACGGATTGTCTGCCTTCGTCGATGGCAATGGTCAAGTTCTTCGCGCCCAGCACACCACTGCCAAATCGGGAGTCCTTGTTGGCCAGATTCCCATCGATAACCGCTACTCGCTCTACGTCGTCTGGGGCGATTGGCTGCCAATTGTGTCGTTTCTGGTGCTCGGATGGCTCGCTGGAACCGCCGTCTTACGCGCGCGCAAAGCCCGTCGAACGATTTCGTTCCCCCACGACATCGGTGCGCCACTGCCAACGGCACTTCCTATTTGATTTCAATCAGCTCGACCAGAAAGTGCAGGCGGGCGTTGGGTGGAATCGCGCCGCCGGCGCCAGCCGCTCCGTAACCTAGCGCGGGCGGAATCTCCAGTTCGATCATTCCCCCCTTGCCCACCAACTGCATGCCTTCGGTCCAGCCTTTGATCACGCCATTGAGCGGGAAGGATATCGGTTCACCCCGCTTGTACGAACTGTCGAATTCCTTGCCGTCGTCGAGCCAGCCCTTGTAGTTGACCGTCACGCTGTTGGTTGGTTTCGGCTTCTCGCCGTCCGATTTGCGGCGGATGCGGTATTTCAAACCCGACTTGGTCGTCGTGAATTCCTTGGGCGCATCTTTGTCGACCGGTCCCGGGGCAGCGGCCCAAGTTAATTCCACCGAAGCCAGCACCGCCACGGCCAACGACAAGCAACCTAAAACCCGATTAACTCGCATCACGATCCTCCGTCATAAGTTTGAAGTCGTCGCTCTCCCTGAGCGGCCTATTGGAGAACATCAGCATACGCTGCCGAGGGCCGATTTGACTACTCGAACTTTAGCGCCACCGCGGCCTCGCTGATAACTTGCACATTGCCGGGAAGCGTCCCGGTGGCCCGAAAGGTAAGGGC
>JACQFF010000142.1 GCA_016200205.1 Planctomycetia bacterium | reverse complement strand
TGGTCAATTAGCCCGGCTTGGTTCTGAGCATCAAGCCGCGCCAACTGCGGCGTAAACCTTGCCGTGTTGTTTCAACCAGCTTACCTCGTCTCGCTCGGCGCGTTCCTTGACCTCCCGCAGGAACTTCACCGTCTCCGCTTCATAGCACGGCTCGCTCGGGTCGTCCGCCGGGATGACCATTTCAACCTCCACGGCGACTACGTACCGTTCGGTTTGAATCAGTCGCGTCCTTTTGATTCGCTCGCCGGGAACTCGCATGGCTAGCCTCTAGTTGATCGGAAACATGTGGCCGCGTGCTAGGGTGCTTGCCTGAGTTTTTGTTCGATCGTCCGGATGGTCCGCTGCAATTCCTGTTCTTTGAGTTCCGGGGCAATTTCCTGAATATACTCGACCGCCATAAAATCGTCGCCTCTCCGGCGGTTTTGAGGCGGCTCAAGCGTCTCGATGAGAATCGCCTCAAGCGCGGTCACGAGTGTTGCAAATGTCGGAGTGATTTTGTCTTCATTCAGTTTGCCGGTGTCCGAGACTCCGTAAAGTCCAAACCAGGAAAGGCGGTTCCAGCGGCCGGAGAGACGGTCGAGCGTATGCTCGTAAAGACGCTGTCCGAGCGGGCGATCGATAGCACGACCAACATAAGTGACGGTGTGGTGGTCGTAGAGAATGTAAATGCCTCGCTGTCCAGCGAAATCGACACCTTTAGCTCCGACCTGCTGCCGGCCAAAGATCCGCGGCTGCCTGCGCCAAACAATAAGCTCGCGCTGCCAATACATGCCAAAAGCACGGATGACTTCGTCGGATCCGTTCGGCTCAGGCTCCGACCCCACGTCCACATGAGCAGCTCGCTGCCGTAGAGCAAAAGTGCCCCTACCTACCTTGATGTAAGGCGAAGCGATTCCCTCATGCTTGATGGATGCAGTAATCTGCGCGCCGACGGTCGCATCGGGAGTAGCGCCGTCCGTAGTTTTGAGACCTCGCGAAAGGATGCGCTCGGTAATCTCTCGATAATGAAGCGGCTCCTTGGCATCGGCAAGGACGGCAACAATCGCGCTCTTCCAAGATTGCTCTGCCATAGTAGCGTGACTGCAGATCCCTATGTTCGTCATTTAATACGTGGTGCGCGAGATCTGTTGACCGAATGCACCGCCGGTCCGGCACGCACGAAAACGCCACAAGCGGAATTATGTCAAATGGTTGCGGGTTTGTCACGCCGCCGCCACCGCGTGAGTGTGACAAAACTTATTGCCAGCGACTTTTACTGCGGCGATTCGTTTGTCAGGGTCCCAACGGGACCACCTGCAACAGGCAGGGGCAACGCCCCTGCTTTTCGAATACGCAACGAATCGCAAGCCCCAAGGGGGCGCTCTGAGGCCGCCCCGATGGGTCTTCGATTGCGCATTGAATACGTTCCCAGGGGCTCGCGCCCCTGGCTTTTGCAGGTCGCCGCGTTGCGGCTGCAAGGTAAATCAATTATCTCCCAGCGATCAGTGCGCCCCAGCCGCCAGGAAAACTTGCCGCGCCACCACCGCATTACGTGGTTTCTCGAGATTGCTCATTGGCCGACGGCGGGTCGGCTCGTGGGCGGCAACGCGGTGGCTGCGGCCGGCAAACGCTCTTTGATAGCCACACCGCTCAATTGTGCGACGCGCATTTGCTCGGCTAATGCCAAAATGCGCTCGGCGGCCCTGCGTGGGTCGACGCCCCGGGCGTGGATGTTGGAAATCAAATTGCGCTGGGCGTCGGTGTGGCCCGCGCGAGGCCGAAAGGCCATGTAGGCCGACAGGCTCTCGGCGGTGGCCAGTCCGGGCCGTTCGCCAATTAACAGCACGACGATTTGCGGATCGAGCAGGGCGCCGATGTCGTTGAGGACGCCGACGCGGCAGTGGCGAATCGCGAATGGCCGGCCGTAGGTCCAGCCGCGCTGTCTGGCGCCGGCTTCCAAGAGCGGCAAGAGCGCAGGCACTTGGGCGGCAATTGCCGCGGCGGACAGTCCGTCGCCGATCGCCACTTGCAGGTCGACTCCCGCGGGACACTTGGCCGCGATCTCGGCGCGGACTTGCGGGCCCAATTGCCGGCCAAGCTCGGGCCGCTTCAGAAACTCGGATTTGTCGCCTGCGAGCGAATGGACCTCGAACAGTCCGGTGCGATCGATCAAATTTTGTCCGAAGTCGTGGACCAGGTCCAATTCCGCGTGCACGGCGTCGACGGCAATCGCGTGGTCTTCGCGAAGCTCAAGTTGCGTGGCGGTCCGATAGGCCGGTCCGGACCGGCCGACCACCAGGCGGGCCGGCGTGCGGGCCCGTAATGCCGAGAGGGCATCCGCCGCGGCCTCGTTCGCCAGTTTAGGAAGATCCGACATCAAAGGCATCCGATTATTTCGCGGAAACTGGATCTTTGAGCACCGCTTGCAATTGTTCGATGAGCGGGTGTTCCGTCGGCCTGGTAAGCGCTAATTGCCCGTCGCGAAAAATCCCGCGCTCTTCGAGCCAAGCTGCGAACTCCGGCGCCGGGAGCAACCCAAAGAGTTTTCGCATCGCGGCGCCGTCGTGAAAGCTGGTCGATTGATAGCTGAGCATCACGTCATCGGCACAGGGCACGCCCATGAAGTAATTGCAGCCGGCGGCCGTGAGTAGCAGCATCAGGTTGTCGGCCGAATTCTGGTCCGCGGCGGCGTGGTTGGTATAGCACACGTCGCAGCCCATCGGCAGCCCGAGCAGCTTGCCCATGAAATGATCTTCCAAACCGGCGCGCGTGATTTGCCGCTCATCGTACAAATACTCGGGCCCAATGAAGCCCACGACAGAGTTGATCAGAAACGGCTCGAACACCCGCGCCACGCCGTAGGCCCGCGCTTCGAGCGTGAGTTGATCCACTCCGTGATGTGCCTCGGCCGAAAGTGCGCTGCCTTGGCCGGTCTCGAAATACATCACGTTTTGGCCGGCCCAGCGGACATCGCGGGTCTGGTGATGCTCGAGCACGCGCTGGTGCCCTTCGCGGAGCAATGCGAGGTTGATGCCAAAACTCGCATTGGCGGCTTCGGTGCCGGCGACCGATTGGAACAGCAAGTCGACCGGGGCGCCGCGCTCCAGGGCTGCCAATTGCGTCGTAATATGGGCCAGGCAGCAGTGCTGCGTGGGAGCGCCGGAAATCGCGATCAGCCGATCCAGCGCACGCAGTATGACGTCGACCGTGTCGACCGACTCGATGGCCGGATTCACGCCAATGACCGCGTCGCCGCAGCCGAACAACAGGCCGTCGACGGCCGACAGCAAGATGCCCCCTAAATCGTCGGTCGGATGGTTGGGCTGCAATCGCATTCCCAACACCCCGCGCTGCCCCATCGTATTGCGCGAGCGGGTAACGTTGCGAATCTTGCTGGCCACGAGGACCAGGTCTTTGTTGCTCATCAACTTGGCGGCAGCCGCGGCGATTTCCGGCAGAATCGCCCAATGCAGCTCGTGGAGCGCCCGTTCGTCGGTCGCATCGTCGAGCAGAAACTCGCGGAATTCGCCCACCGTCAGGCTGCTGATTGCGCGAAAGCCGTGGCGATCGTGCGTCTCGAGGATCAGCCGGCTGATCTCATCGCGATCGGGATCGACGAGCGGGTGCTCTGCGATTTCGCTCAAGCGGATGTCGGCCAACGCCCGTTTGGCGGCCACCCGTTCGCGCTCGGATTCGGCCGCTATCCCGGCGAGCGAATCGCCCGACTTGGCCTCGTTGGCTTTGGCAAACACCTCGCGCAAGTCGCCGAACGCAAATCGCTGGCCGCGGATGGTGCTATGAAAGGACATGAGCGGGCTCCCAAGAGCGTCCATTCTATCCGGCCGGTTTGGGATCTGACAAAGGGGCCTCTGACTCCGCGCTCCGACGTCTTGCTTGAATGTCGCTCACAAATCGGCTTCCGACGCCGGCTTGCTTTTCCCAGAGATTTCGGAGCAAATAGTCGGCATGGCGGAAACGAGCGCGGATCAATTCGATTTCGACTATATCATCGTCGGCTCCGGCTTCGGGGGCAGCGTGTCGGCGCTGCGGTTGTCTGAAAAAGGGTATTCGGTGGCCGTGATCGAACGCGGCAAACGGTGGCGCAGCGAAGACTTTCCCAAAACGAACTGGAATGTTCGCAAGTATCTCTGGGCGCCGATGTTGCGCTGCTTCGGGATTCAAGCGATCACGGTCTTGCGCGACGTGATGATCCTGCACGGTTGCGGCGTGGGGGGCGGTAGCCTGGTGTATGCCAACACGCTGTTGGTTCCCCCGGACAATATATTTTCTGATCCGCGGTGGAGCGCTCTGGGCAACTGGAAGGATGACCTGGCGCCGCATTACGCGACCGCCCAGCGGATGTTGGGCGTGACCACCGCTCGCTGTCCGACGGAAACGGACCACATGCTGCGTGAAATCGCCGACGATCTAGGTTGTGGCGACACGTATCATCCCACCGAAGTCGGCGTTTTTTTTGGCGAGCCGGGAAAGACCGTGCCCGATCCGTACTTTGACGGCCGGGGACCCGAGCGGGCCGGCTGCACGCAATGCGGCGGCTGCATGGTAGGCTGTCGCCACAACGCGAAAAACACGTTGGACAAGAACTATTTGCATCTGGCCGAGCAACTCGGAGCGCAGATCGTCGCGGAAAGCGAAGTGCTCGACATACGCGAGTCGGCTTGCGGCGGATTCGAAGTGGAAACCAAGAAAATAACCGATCTGATTTTCAAACGGCGGCGCAAATTTCGCTGTCGCGGCATTGTGTTGTCCGGCGGAGTTTTGGGGACCGTGCCACTATTGCTCAAGTGCAAAGAACGAGGCTCGCTCGCTCGGCTGTCGGATCGGCTGGGAAGTTTTGTGCGCACCAACAGCGAAGCTATTGTCGCCAGCACTAGTCGCCGCCGCGATGTCGATTTTTCGCGCGGAATTGCCATTGCATCCGGATTTCGGCCGAGCGCGGAAACGCACATCGAAATGGTCCGTTATGGAAAGGGGCAGGACTTCATGTCGCTCTTGTGCACGGTGATGGTCGGAGGCGGCCCGCCGTGGCCCCGACCCTTGAGGCTGTTAGGCGAGATCGCGCGCCATCCGCTCAAGTTTTTGCGGATGTGCAATCCGATCGGCTGGGCGCGGCGGACGGGGATTCTGCTGGTGATGCAATTCCTGCCCAATCACATGAGTCTCCGCTTGAGCCGCCGGTGGTTCTGGCCGTTTTCCAAGCGACTCGATTCACTGTGGGATTCGCCGGAGAAAGTGCCAAAATATTTTCCGATCGCCAACGAAGTGGCCGAGCGGCTGGCGGTCAAAATGGAGGGCGACGCATCGAGCGGCCTGGCCGAAGTGCTCTTCAACACCACTTCCACGGCACACATTCTGGGCGGCTGTCCGATGGGGGCCGACCCGTCCCAAGGAGTCATCGATAAATTCGGCCGAGTTTTCGGTTATGATGATTTTTACATTGCCGATGGATCGATCGTGCCAGTCAATCTGAGCGTCAACCCCAGCTTGACGATTTGCGCGCTGAGCGAATGGATTATGAATCACGTAGCGGTGAAAAACTCGGCCAGCGTCAACCAAGATCAAGGTGCACCATGTCAGTCTTAGAGCTCCAGCACTCGCCAAGTTCGACCGACGAAATCGAACGCTCGTTGGCCGATCTCGATGCGGCCAAAACGAAACTGAGCGAAATGGATTTGCAGGGCCGCATCAATCTGCTCGAAGATTGTCTCGAGCGCGTCGTGCAACTGGCGCCCGAATGGGTCGACGCGGCGTGCAAGGCCAAGGGAGTTTCCGCCAAGAGTCCGATGCGGGCCGAAGAAATCGCCGCCGGGCCGGTCGCCACCGCGCGGCATCTGCGGCTGTTATTGCAAAGTTACCGGGCCGTGCGGACGACGGGCAAAATCAAACTGCCGGCTGCCGCGATCCAAGGCCCCGACGGCTCCTTGAGAGTGCAGGTCATGCCGGTCCAGGGGTTGTTCGACGCGATCGTGTTTGCGGGATTCAAGGCCCACGCCTGGCTCGCGCCCGAGGTGAGCCGGCAGGACCTGGAGCAATTGGGCCGTCAGCTCAAGAATTGGGGGCCCGCGAAAACCGCGCTGGTGTTGGGGGCTGGCAATGTATCGAGCATTCCCGTCACCGATACTCTCTCGAAGGTTTTTCAGGAGGGCAAGGTCGTTCTGTTGAAGATGAACCCCGTCAACGAATATTTGGGGCCGATTTTCGCGCGGCTGTTTACGAAGCTGATCGACTCGGGCTTCGCGCGGATCATTTATGGCGGCGCCGACATCGGAGCGGCCGCCATTGGTCATCCCCAAGTCGACGAGGTGCACATCACCGGTTCCATTCACTCGCACGATGCGATCGTGTGGGGTTCGCCCGGGCCCGAACGCGAGCGGCGAAAGCGCGAGCAAGCTCCAATCCTCGACAAGCCCATTACCAGTGAACTGGGCAGCGTGAGCCCGTGGATCGTGGTTCCCGGGCCCTATTCGGCCAGGCAACTGCGTTTCCAGGCGGAAAACGTGGCGGCGTCGATCACAAACAACGCGTCGTTCAATTGCATCGCCACCAAAGTCATCATCACCTGGAAACAGTGGCCCCAGCGGCAGCAGTTTATCGAAATGGTCGAGCAGTTTCTGGCCAACGTGCCGCCACGCCGCGCCTATTATCCGGGTGCTTTAGAGCGGTATTGCCGGTTTGCCGGCCAGCGTCCCGTTGCGAGCGACTCCCTCACGCTTCCGTGGACGCTCGTGCGCGATGCGGATCCGAAGGGTTCACCGCAGTTGTTTGGCGAGGAATCGTTTGTTTGCGTGTGCGCGGAGATCGGGCTTGAGGCCGTTGATGAAAAAGAATTCCTCGCGCAAGCGGTCGAGTTTTCCAACGAGAAGCTCTGGGGCACGCTCAGCGCGGCGCTGACGGTTCATCCCAGTTTTCGCCGCGCGGCCGAGGGCGAAGCGTATTTTCAATCGTGTTTGGCCAATTTGCGCTACGGAGCGGTGGGCGTGAATCATTGGCCAGCGTTGATCTACGCCATGATGAGTCCGCCCTGGGGCGGTTATCCCAGCGGCACCCTGGCCGATGCGCAGAGCGGCATCGGTTCGGTTCACAACACGTTCATGCTCTCAGGCGTGCAAAAGACCGTGCTGGAAGGGCCCTTGACGATTTCGCCCAAGCCGTTTTGGTTTCCCACGAATCGGCGCCCCGAGCCGGTCGCCTGGAAGTTGCTCGATCTGTACGGCAAGCCCTCCGTTTGGAAATTGTCCGGGCTGTTGTGGGCCGCGCTCGGCGGCTAAGAACGTGTCTTCAACATGCTCCAAACGCTGGAATTTGGGAGCGAAGCTCCCGGTCGCGTGATTTGAAGACACGTTCTAATTTCGACGCGTCACGCGCGTGGCGATTCAAGTCACGAGAAACGCATTTTGCGCCAGGCGCGAGAGAACCTGGGGCAGTGCCAGCTCGAGCAGTTGTCTGATGCGTTGCGGGCTCGCGACGGGTTGTTGACCTTCCGTCACGTGGAGGCGCCCCTGCGATGCCCACTCGGCCAACTGGTCGAGCAGTTCGGACTGATCGCGAGTTCCGTTCAACAGTTGCAAAACCTGGCGGTCGGACTGATCCAATCGAACCGGAACGTGCTGCCGGTTGGTAACGACCTCGCCACGCGCGGCTTGCCACCGCGCCAAGGGGCTGGCGGCAGGCCGCTGGCTGACGATGGTGCTGAACGAATGCGGCTTGACGTGCACGTCCACGATTCCGGCGGTGCAGCACTCGATGAGATTATCTTCCAGACGTTTGATTTCCAGGGGCGAGACGATTGACGGCGGATCGGTCAACTGCTCGATGCGCGACCGCGCGGCGGCAACCAGCTCTTCGAATCGCAAGCATTGGGGCCAGATCTCGCCTAGATGGACGAGTGCGGCTTTGATGATCGGCACGGCGGTCGACACGGTGGCGTCGCCACGACCGAAGAATCGCTCGAGAATCGTGGACTGAAGATTCAACTCCGGGTTCTCGCGACGAATGGGAGCATCGATATAAAGCCCCCTGATGAGCTCCGGCGTGGGCGATTGCCGCACCGCGATGCCCGCATGGCACAACAGCGTCTGGCGGAAGGTCTTTTTTTGCAGAATGTCCCGATATTGAGTTTGCTGGAGCGGGTCGTTTGTGATCCCGCTCAAATCTTGCTCGATTTCTACCGATAGGGAATCCGCGTAGCGAACGCCCTGCGTGCAATCGCCCAGGAACTGCAGGGCGTAGCTTTGAGCGTGCGCGAGGAATTGCTGGAAGTAGACCGGGAAATTCACCTCGCTCAGCAAATCGTGCCGCAGGTTCGGGTCCGTGTGTTTGACGAATGGTTCGAGCTCCGCCGCGATCATC
>JACQFF010000181.1 GCA_016200205.1 Planctomycetia bacterium | reverse complement strand
GCTCGCGGCGCTCGAGCCCGATTTGATTATCACGCAAGCCCAATGCGACGTGTGCGCGGTGCGGTATGAGGACGTTGTCTCGGCGGTCCGCGATTCGCCGGCTTTGCGTCACACGCGGATTTTGGCGCTCGATCCACGATCACTCGACGATGTGTTCAACGACATCGTGCGGATCGGCGCGGCCACGGGTGTGGAACAGGCCGCGCACCGGGTTTTGGCACAGCTCCATGCCCGCGTCGAGGCCGTTCGCGCGAAAACCGCTTCGCTCCCCTGCGCACAACGCCCAAGGGTGGCCTGCCTGGAGTGGATCGATCCGCCGATGTTGGCGGCGAATTGGACGCCCGGACTGATCGAAATGGCCGGCGGCGAGCCCGGGCTCACGGTCGGCGGATGCCATAGCACGTACGCGAATTGGGAGCAGATCGTCGCGTATGACCCGCAGGTGATCGTGATCATGCCCTGCGGTTTCAATCTCGAGCGGGCGATTGTCGAAGCTCAAGTGCTCCCTGGCATTGCTGGCTGGCGGCAGCTCTCGGCGATTCGCAATTGCCGGGTGTTTGCGACCGATGGCAACGCCTATTTCAATCGTTCCGGGCCACGGCTGGTCGATAGTTTGGAAATTCTCGCGCATCTGTTTCATCCCGAGCTCTTCGCGCCGCCATTTTCCGAACCGCAGCAAGCATGGCGGCGATTGGAAACGCGCGGCGATGCACTCTTGCCGAGCCAATCATGAACGACAGATTCATTATCCCCGAGGGCAAGTCGGTCAAGCTGAAGGATTATTCATCCGCACTTACCAAGCCCTACGGTAGCAAGGCGGAGGCCGACGAAAAGCTCAAGAAAGCGAACAATGAGTTCCCGGTTCAACCGCTTGCGCCGATTTTTCCCGCTGGTCGCATGGTTGCTCGGCAGTGCGAGTCGGCCGGTGGAAGGCCATTCGCCTCAACCCCGGCGCCCCGCTGGAGCTCTACGATTTGGCGAGCGATCTGTCTGAATAGCATGACATAGCCCCAGCCCACCCCGAGATCCTGGCTCGAGTCGAAGCCAGTCTCGCCACCGCCCGCACCGACTCGCCGCACTGGCCGGTGGATTTGCAAGGGGACTGCGAAAGCAAACCCGTAGATCTCCGCGGCAGGCGCGATTGCGCACGTCGATGGTCCGCCTACGCCACTGCGTAGCGGAGCGGCGGGTTTTCTTCGCGCTGATATTCATCCAAGTTGGCAATGGTCAGTTTGCCGTGCTGATAGAGATACTCGACGTGGGCGGCGACTTCCTCCAGGGCCAGCAGGATGTGAAAACCCTTGACGTGAGTGTAGAGCTGCTTCGAGATTTCGTTCGTCGTCAGCGGCTCGGGCGATCGGCGGATGAGTTCCAAAATCTTTTCGAGCTTGCGCCGATGGCTCTGGCGGATTTCGGCGATGCGTTTGTAGACGTCCTTGATCGGGCCTTGGTGGCCGCCCAGGGCTAAATCGAATCCGCCCATTCGGCCAACTTTGTCGAGCGATTCGAAATAATGCCCCAACCCGGTATAGGGCATGATGCTCTCGGGTGCTTGGTGCGGCGAAATCTCCGGCAAAATGTGATCGGCGCTCAACAGCACGTCGCCCACGCCGATGCACACCTGCCCAGGGCAATGCCCCGGCGTGTGGATGAATTGCAGGCCGTCGAGCTCCTGGCCATCGACCAGCGTGCGCGTCACGGGCAGGCTGTGCACGTTCTTTTTCGAGAACCCATAAATGTCCATGAAACCGGGCAGCATGTCGGCGCGGACGCCCGACTGCTGTAGAAAGTGGCGAAACGCTTTTTTGGCCACTGCCACGCGTTCTTCGTAGGCGGTCAAAATCCGCACGTCGAGTTCGTGGATGGCGATCTCGGCTTGCGGCACTTTGCGGTGCAGCGCGGCCAGCCCGCCAAAATGATCGATGTGCCCATGCGTGATGATGATCCGCTTGATGTCGGCCAGCGCGATCGGCTCGCCGAATTCGGTGCGCACCTTGTCGATGCCGGCCAGAAGCTGAGCGTTTGCCTCGCCAAAACCGCTGCCGGTGTCGACCAGCGTGGGCTCGGTGGCCTCGAGCAGCAGGTAGATATTTGCGACCAGGCCGGGGAACGCGTCGCAGGCAATGCGATAAATCCGCACGCCGGTGCTGGAATCAAATCGGTGTACGTCGGAGAAAACGGGCTTTTCCAATGTCATGGCGCAACAGCGACAAATCGCTACCTGGGGCCGCGTGGACGGGATCGAGCCATTATACCGAAGGCAGCCAGTGGCTGCGGGCGTCTTCGTGAGGCCAGCGAGCGGCTTGCAAAAGGGCGATCAGTTGGCGCAGTTGATCGGGCGGCAAATGGCCGAGTTGCCGGAAGTGGCAATCGCGCACCCGGCCGTCGAGCTCGGCCAACAGGTCTCCGCCGGAAGGCGTCAGGCCGATCAGAACCATCCGGCGGTTGTCGGCCGGCCGCTCGCGCTCGATGAGCCCTCGCTCTTCCAGCTTGTCGAGCAGGCGAGTGATGTCGGGCGCCCGCGAGACAAGCCGGGCGGCCAGCGCGAGCGTGGCCAGCTTACGGCTGCCTTCACCGCGCAGCAGCCGCAGGGCATTGTATTGCTGCGGCGTCAAATCATAGCGGCCGAAGAGCTCTTCTTCGGCGATATGCAGCCGGTCGTAAGTGCGCCAAAGATTGAGGAAGGCCTCTTGCTCGAGCGAATCGAAACGGCGGGGGTTGCCAGTGACGAGTTCATCAGGTGTGCTCATGCCGCCATGCTAACCTGAAGGACGGCCGCTTGTCCAAACCCAAGCGGGTCGCGGCGCAGCCTGGGCTGAAAATTCACGCGAAAAGCTCATTGACCGGCTTTCCGCCGTCAACGATTTTGATCGGCCGTCCGTTGGGAGCGATGTTCTCGGCCTTGGGGTCGATTTTCAGGCTGCGACAGAAGGTTTGAAACAAATCCGATACCGTCACCGGACGATCCGTCACCTCCGTGCCGCCTTCATCAGTTTTTCCGATCACCCGCCCGCCGCGAATGCCGCCGCCGGCGAGCACGATGTTAAAGGCCTTGGGATAGTGATCGCGACCGGCGCGGGGATTGATTTTCGGCGTGCGGCCGAACTCGCCCATCCAGACCACCAGCGTCGTGTCGAGCAGCCCGCGCTGTTTCAGATCCCAGAGCAAGTACGCGAAAGGCTGATCGACTTGCCCGGCCATTTCCCTGACTTTGTTGAAATTATCGGCATGCGTGTCCCAGCCGTTGAGCACGACTTCGACGCAGGTAATGCCGGTCTCGACCAGGCGGCGTGCGAGCAGACAACTCAGGCCAAACTGTCCGGACCCATAGCCTTCGCGAATCGCCGCGGGCTCGTGATCGAGATCGAAGGCTTGCATTTGCGAACTGAGAATCATCCGCGACGCTTTCCGATACAGCTTCTGATGTTCGGAAACTTCCTCTTTTGCGCCGCTGGCGGCATAATCGGCTTCCAAGCGGCTCAGTAGATCGAGCCGCCGGTTGTAGCGCGGAACTTCGGTGGTCGGAGTCGCATTGGTCGGCACCTTGCCAGCCACGGGCATGATAAAGGGATCGTATTCGACGCCCAATATGCCTCCGCCACTGCCTTCGCGCCCACCACCGCCGATTCGCACAAAGGCCGGCAACTCCAGGTCGGCATGCGAGATTTGCTGCGCCACGATCGACCCGAACGAGGGGAATTTCACGCTTGCCGTGGGTAAGTAGCCGGTATGGAGCAGGTAGCTGGCCCGCGGGTGGCTGCCTTCTTTACTGGTCATCGAGCGGATGATCGCGGCATGCTCAATGGACTTGGCCACGCGCGGAAAATTTTCGCTGATTTCGATGCCCGAAACGGAGGTGGGAATCGCTTTCGTCTCGCCGCCGTTAGCGTGACCCGGCTTGGGACTAAACGTTTCGAACGGGCTGGGGCCGCCTTGCATCCAAAGCAAAATGCAGGCCATGCCTTGCTTGCGCAGCTCGCCGGCTTTGAGCGCGACCAGATCGCGCCAACTGAGCGTTCCGGCGGCGATGCTGGCGGCGGTGATGCCGCGAAGAAAGTCGCGGCGGCCGATCGTGCCTTGGCGACTTAGAGAAAGATCCATCTGATGACGTAAATGCAAAGTCATGGGAGATTCCGCCCTGTTTCACGGTTTGCGGTACAGTCGCGCTTGGCAAGCGCGTTTCACTTTCGATTCAGAAACTCAGTTGAGTTGATCAAAGACCACATAATGTCCTCGAAGGCTTCCGCTCGTTGGCGCGTCGTGTGCAGGTGGTCGAGACAAGTTTGCAATTCGGTTTCCTTCGGTTCTCGGGCCAGGCAGCGCAGGTAGAGCTCTTCCACGACGGCTTGGTCGTCGCTGACTTCGGCCAAGAGTTTTCCCAGCGAGGTGTTGGATTGCCGGCCGCTCAGTGCGCGGTTCAGCTCCGGACCATTCATTAGGAACAGTGCTTGAGGAATCGACCCGGCGACTTCATCGCGCCTTCCGCTCGGATCATAGCCGAATGTGGCGTTCATCCGGCCCCGCGGTCCTGCCAGGATCGCTCGAAAGTTGTCCCTGTTCGGCTGCTGGGCGTATTCGTCGATCCCCAAGACTTCGATCAGGGAGTTGAACAACTGATCGCCGCGCAGGCGCTGTGGACAACTGGCCGCGAACGGCGCCTCGCCCTCTTCATAGCGTGACCGGCTCTGCCGCTGGTAGGCGTCGGTTGCTGTAATTACGCGGAACAACCACTTGATGTCGTAATGGCTCGTGGCAAACTGCTCGGCCAGGTAGTCGAGCGTGTGGGGCGCGGAACACTTGCGGTCCGGACCCAAATCGTCGACCGGTTCGTAAAAACCGTGGCCGACCAGTTCGGACCACATGCGGTTGACAAACGCCTTGGCGAACCAGTGGTTGCCTTTCCCGGTCATCCACTCGGCCAGCTTTTCGCGCCGCTCTCGGTCGGGCATGCCCACGTCCAGCTTTTGCCCGGTGACGAAAAACACCGGCCGCATCAACTTGCCTTCCTCATCAGGATGATTCAAGTCGGGCATGTGATGCTCGAGATGGCCGCCGCCTTTGACGACTTGATTCGGTTTTCCCCGCTCGCGGTCCATCGAGATGACCGCAAAGGAACGCTCCTCACCTTGCTTCACTGGCCGCACCGCGATCCGCGGAAAAAACGCGGCCAACTGATGGAACTGCTCTCGCTTCCAGCGGTCGGTCGGATGATTGTGGCACTGCGCGCATTGAATTTGAATGCCCAAGAAAATGCGCGACATTTCAGCGGTCGTATCTTCGGTGTTGCCCATCTGCGCCATGATGATGGCCGTGGCACCTTCCTCGCGCACGTCGCCGGTGGCGGTGATAAATCTGCGCGCGATCTTGTCCCAGTGCGCATCGCCGTTGAATGCCGCCGACAGCGTGCTCACCACGGTCGGGCCCACCAGTAGCGCCCGATCCTCGCTGCGGCGATACAAAATCACGTCGCGCCAATAGCGGGCCCAATTTTCTCCAAATTGGGTGTTCGCCAGCAGCCGCTCGACGGCCGTGGAGCGCTTGTCGGGCGAACCGTCGAGCGCAAAAACCGTAACCTCATCCGGCGTCGGAGTGTGACCGGTCAAATCGAGCGACAGTCGCCGTAAGAATGTCTGATCATCGGCGCGAGTCGCGATGTCATGAGCACTCCCATCGGCCCCTCCAAACAATTCCTTCGACAACTGTTCGTCGACGTGCATGGCGACCGAGTGCGGGTCGAGACCCGAGGCCGTGCCGCGCTGGGCCAAAAGCACCAGAGCCGCCGCAAGCACTAGAAACCGACAAGACATAACTATCGCCTTTCAGCTTGCCTGAATGGATTGCGGCGCAACCTCGCACAAAACTTATTACGCTCGATAACTATTGAACACCAATGCCGCCAAAGAAGTTTCGCCCAATGATGACTCCTGCCCCGGCTAGGGCTTCGAAACAGTCTAAGAGCGGCTGGACAAAACCTATCGGCCGGCGATGCTAAGCCCCAAGCGGCCGTGAAACACCGCCTGCAAGGGCGGTAGTTGGGTTTTGTACATTTGCTTTTATCCGCATCGTTGGAGTAGCGCCGCTCCGAAGGGACAACTTCTCATCGACGAAAACGCGTTGCTTTTTGGCACCACGAGGGCGGTCGCGTTGCGTTTTGGCAACTACCTGCGGACCTCCGCCCCGTGGGTCGTCCCTGGGCACGAAACGTATGGCCTGATTGAGTTTAGAGATGGCGATCCTGTTTCGCCGTCTGCCGAATTTCCTGCGGCATGCAGCTTGCAATCGTAGCCGCCATCCCAATGACAATCGTCCACGAAATCAACGATCTGGAGACGCTCGCCAGGTATCGACCCGTGTGGAATTCGCTGTTGTTGCGGACGGCCGGGGCTTCGTTCTTTTATAGTGTGGATTGGCTGGAGACGTATTGGTCTCATTTTGGGGTCCATCGACGCTGGCGCATCCTGGCGGTTTATTCCGGCGATCGTTGCATCGGGATTTTGCCGCTGGTGGTCCGCAACGAGCGGAGACTTGTCGGCACGCTGCGGGTGCTAACTTACCCGCTCGACAGTTGGGGAAGTTTCTACGGCCCCATCGGTCCCAAACCCATGGCCACATTGCTTTCGGGCTTGGGTCACATTGGCCGCACGAACCGCGATTGGGACCTCATCGAGCTTCCATGGGTCAACGCGCTGGGCAGCGATCAAGGCCGCACGCCACTAGCGATGAACAGCGCCGGATTCGTCGCCTACAGCGAGTGTCGCCAGACCAGCGCCCTGATCGATCTGACCGGCCAGGGCGGTTGGGACGCGTATTGGGCGATGCGCAGCAGTCATTGGCGCACCAATGTTCGTTGCTCGGAAAAGAAGCTCGCCCAGCGCGGCGCGGTGACCTATGTCCGCTATCGGCCCGCCGGCGCGGCACACGGCGATGGCGATCCGCGTTGGGATTTGTATCAAGCATGCGAGGCGATCGCACGAACCAGTTGGCAGGGCAGTTCCCAGACCGGCACCACGCTGACCCACGAGGTGATCCGCCCCTTTTTGCGCGATCTGAATCTCGTGGCGGCTAAAGCCGGCGCGTTGGATTTGAATCTTTTGTTGTTGGACGGTAAGGGCGTGGCGTTCAATTACGCCTATCACTATCGCGGCCACGTGTTCGGGTTGCGAACAGGCTACGACCGCGAGTTTGCCGCCCAAGGACCGGGCACGGTGTTGCAGGCCCGGATGATTCAGAACTGCTTTGCCCGCGGAGACCACACGTACGATCTAGGACCCGATTACCTGGCATGCAAACGTCATTGGCAGACGCACGCCGAGAGCAGTTATCGGTATACGCATTTCGCCAGCACTGCGCCTCTGGCGCAGTTAGTCCGCGTGAAACGCAAACTGCAAGGCTGGTTCGGCCGAGGGGAACGGGCGACCGCGGCCGGCAAGGCCTGAACGGGGCCGGCATCGACAAACGTCCGCGCGTCAACCTACGGCTCGCTAAGACCCCGCTCGCCGAGCGTTCTCTAGTTGTCGATGCGCGACGAGCCGTAGGAGCGACGGCGGCTGTAATAGGGAAAGCGCCCTTGCGTGGCCCGGTCGCCCTCGATGAAAAACCGTCCACCCAATAGCCGGTAGAAAAACAGCAACGTGAACGCGCCAGCCGTGGCCACGACGAAGCCCATTGGACTGATGGGCGACACGCGCTCACCGTGCGAGAAGTACATCAGCGTGCTGCAGCCGACGATGGTGCCTCCGACGCCCATGGCCAGCGTGGCGACCGCGCCGCCCGGATCGCGGCCCGGCATGATGGCTTTAGCCATCAAACCCACCAGCGTGCCGAAGCCGACCCACACCAGTATGTCGTTGGCCCACTGCTGAACCGCGGAAGAGAATTGAGCGTCCATCGTTTGATTCTCCTTTTTCTCTGCTGGTGGGGAAAAAATTCCCTCGGCCGCTGACGTCCAAGGCGCGCTTGCCGGCGCGAACCAATCTCAGACGTCAGCCGCCAAGGGCGTCGTCCCCCCAACACCCCACAGTCGGTGCTGCTTGGTGCCGGCAATCGCCGGCCACAACCATCCGGACCGCCGGGGTGTTCGACGAAACTTCAATCGCGCCGGGTGCGTGCCTACGCAGCGCGTGCCGGCGCCACAATCAATTAACCGGATTCATCTAGCGCTCTTCGGCCGCCTGGCTCTCGGAGAATGCTTTTTGCGCAGCCGCCTCGCGAGACAACTTGAACTCAGGCCCCGGGGGAAAATACTGAATATCATCCTGCTGGTAATGCGCGCTGGGCAGCGTCTGGCCACCGATGTCAACCTGGCAACCTGCCAGCCCGAAGGCCGAGCAGACCCCGATGCTGTAGAGCGTGCGCCTCCAAGCGTGCCGTCGCTCGTATGTTTGCCGCATTCGAATCACCTCCGTGGGGCGGACTGGGCCTTGCCGGCGCTTAACTGCGCGCGGCCAGCCGGCAAACTCACCGTGTCCGATACAATCCGCACCACGGTTATCGGCCACAGCAAACCGCCGACTTTCACGGGATTGGGAAAGTTCTGGAAAAACGCCCCCCGTTCCAGCTCGTCGGTCACGATTCGCACAGCCCGCGGCAGGGTTGCTAGCACCCCGGCAGCGTCAGTTCGCTCAAGCTGGGAGAATTAGGTATGATAAAGTCAGCCAATGTCCACCGCAGGACGTGTGCGGCCCCAGCCTTGGCCGCTCGAGCCGATCGAGCAGTCGCTCGCCGGCCGCCGGCTGCCCAGGAGGCATGTTTGCGATGCCCTATAGCTTGTCGCGCCGCTGCCGGTGGATCGTGTCGGCCCTGGGGGTGTGGTTTTGCGCGGCCGCGACTTTTATGCCGACCGCCAGGGCCCAAATAACCCCGGGCGACGGCGTTCCATCGCGGATCTACTTCAATACGTTCCCGCTGTACTTTGACGGGGATTATCGCAACGCTTTGAGCGCGTTCCTCAGCGAAGGCCGTGGCGGCATTAAAACGGCAACCAGCCAATGGATCGATTCGATCTGCTACTTCACGATGGCCGGCGAATCGTATTACCAGATGGGCAACCTGCCGGCCGCTTTGGATAGCTATAACTCGGCGCTGAAGCTCTACGTGGCTTTTTCCGACTGGATGATGCGAGTCCAATTTCCGTTGGTCATCCCGCCGGCCATAACCGGCACGGTTCGCGCCACGCCCTGGGGGCAGAGCAAACGCGGAGCCCGCATCGGCCAGTTTTCAGAAACCTTTCTCATGGGCCAGGGACGGATCGATAACAGCGCGGCTGTCTTTCGAGGGGGCGTCGTGCAGCAAGCGGTCTTGTTCCCGGTACATGCCGCCGAAATCGTCCGCTGCACGTCGTTAGCCATCCGTCGCCGCCGCGAGCTGATGGGTCCGGTCTGCAAGTTCGACTCGCTGACCAATGACTTGATCGATGTCCTCTCGCGCCGTCCGGGTCCTCCCAACCATTGGTCCGAGGCTTGGGTCAGCGTGCAATTGGGCTGCGCTTACGCGGCCGCCGGCAACGCGGCACAGGCCAATACCGCGCTGCAACGGGGTGTCCTCGCGGCCGGCGAGTACGACCATCCGCTGACCAGTACGGCCCTGTTGGAGCTGGGGCGCTTGGCGCTGGAGGCGGGCGATTTTCCGGCCGCGGCCCGCTACTTCGAAGAAACGACTTACGCCTGCATCAATTTTCCCAACTTGGGAAATCTCGAGGAGGCCTTTCGCTTCGGCTTCCTGGCCCACCAGTTGCTGAACCAACGCACGCCATATCCCTTGCTCTCGCCTGCGATCGCCTGGTCCAAAGCGCAAGGATACCGGCAATTGCAAGCCTCGCTGCTGCTGCTGGCGGCCGAGAACATGGCCGTGCTGGGCGACACCGCGCAAGCAACCAGCCTGTTGAACAATGCGCGACAGGTCGTCGGACGCACCGATTTGGCGATCAGCCAATTGAGCGCGCGGCTGAATCATCTGACCGCGCTTGTTTCCTATCAGGCAAACAATGTGAATGCCGGAGACCAGGCGCTCGCGCAAGCCCTCGCGTTCCAGCGCAATGGCTCGCTCTGGATGTTTCAAATCGCGTTGGCGGATCGTCGCTATATGGGCGGCGACTTCAGCGACCGCGTAGGCATGATCCTCTACGACACGCTGCTTCGAGATCCCACGCCGGCCGATTGGGCGTCGAATCCCTTGGAGTGCTTGTCGCTCTTATCGACGCCACATGGCGCCGTGCTGGAACACTGGTTCGAAGCGGCGCTCAAAAACAGCAAAGAACACGAGCTGGCCTTGGAAATCGCCGATCGAGCACGCCGACACCGGTTTTTCAGCACGCTCGAACTGGGCGGACGGCTGCTGGCTCTGCGCTGGATTTTGGAGGGGCCTCCAGAACTGCTTACCGAACGTGCCATGCTCCAGCGGCAAGACCTGTTGGCGCGTTACCCCAAATATCAGCAACTCTCCCAGCAGGCGGCCAAAATCCGGGCGCAACTGGCGGCCAAGCCAGTCGTGGAGGAGGCGATCGATGCGCGGCGCGATCAGGCGGGAAAACTGGCCTCGTTGGCCGATACCAGTCAAAGCCAGGAAGTGCTGCTGCGCGAAATCGCCGTGCGCCACGAACCGGCCGAAATGATCTTCCCGCCGCTGAGAAAAACCCGCGATGTCCAACAAAGCTTGCCGGAAGGACAAGTGCTGCTGGCCTTTTTCGCCACCAGCCGCGGCACGTACGCATTCCTCTATTCGCGCGACAAGTATGCCGCCTGGCACATCAATTCGCCCGCCCAACTGCAGAAGCAGATCAGCACGATGCTGCGCGAGATTGGCAATTTCGAACAGAACCACGAAATCACGCCCAACGACCTGGCGCGGACCAACTGGCAAACCACGGCGGCCAAGGTGATGAGTCTGCTGTTGGAAAAATCGAATGTGGATCTGGCGGGCAAATTCGAGGAAATCGTGATCGTGCCGGATGGCGCGCTGTGGTATCTGCCATTCGAAGCGCTCTTCGTCGGCAAGGGCGAACATCAAAAGAGCTTGATTTCGCAGTCGCGCGTACGCTACGCGCCCACGGTTGGCCTGGCGATTCCCTATGGCCGCTCGCAAAAGCCGCGGCCCAATATTGGCGTGGTGCTCGGTAAACTCCACCCCCAAGATGACGAGAAGGTGGCGCTGGCGGCATTCGAACAACTGAGC
>JACQFF010000141.1 GCA_016200205.1 Planctomycetia bacterium | reverse complement strand
GCTGGGCCACGGCGGCGTCGGCCGGAACCCGTGGGGGGCCAAATAGCCGTTTGGCCAGGGACGTTGGAATTGGTGATTGATGCGGCTAACGCGCGAGCTGGTCACGCCCCAGGTATAGTCGGTCTGCAGTTCGGCCGTGGGCGGCACAACCAATGCCAGAGGCGTTCCATACTGCACGTTGTAATTACGGCCGTGCCACGGACGCAGACTAGCGCGCCAGCGAGCGTCGTGTCCGTAGTGCGTTTCGTCGAACGCTTGCACGCGGGCGGCCGAAACGACGGCCGCCAGCGCCAGCGCCGCGGCAGCCAAGGTTCGCAGTTTCATGAGGTGTTTCCTTGTCAAGCGGGTCTCGCGCTCTCCCTGGACGGGGGATCCGGGGGCCGAGCGCTGCTTCAGATCTGGGGCCGGAGAAATTGCTTAGTGCCAGCGAACGTGGGCGATGGTGTGGCCGCCATAACGGTTGTACTTGTAATACGTGCGGTGGTGGTGATAGAGGAATTCGTGCGGCATCAGTGGCTGGTAGGTGATCCAGGTGTGGCCGACTGAGGGCAGGGTCGGGCGGGGAGCGACATACAATTGAGCCGGCAGGCCGCCGCCGAGGGAGGGGCCGTTGTAGAAGTTGTAAAACAGGTCGGGATGATCCGCCTTGGCGGTCGAGGGGCATGTCGTGCCCACGCAAACCAGTGCCAAAGCAGCCAGCATCATGCGCATTGTCTGGCGAACCATGCGGTAGTTCCTCCTTGCGGGAATCGATTGAGAGTGCATGCGCCCCCGTTTTTGGCAGCCCGAAATGAGCCCTGGGTGCTTGCGGCAGGCGTCTTGTGGCGTGTTCGAATTAGCGGCGGGGCGGCGCGTGGCCCGTTGCTTGACCGGCCAGGTGCCCCAGAAACAATCTCGGCCACTAGCGGCCGTAGGGGTGAACCTTTATGTGCCGAATGCGGCAATTGATCCTGTTTTGCCGCACGTGCGGGGGTAAATGCGGCTGGCCGCAGGGCCTATAATCGTTATACTCTGCACAAGCAGCAAACTAGAGCGCGCCCCAGGGCAAGGATGCATCACGCGAATCTCGCGCAGCGAACCCCTCCGTGGTTTGTGCTCCCGATAAACTTTACCCGGCTTGACTATTTATATTGATATCGATGGCGAAAAGACCTAGCAAAAATGGCCAGGCGGCCGAACTCGACGACGAACTCCTCGAGAAGGACGAGGCCGCGGCTAGCGCCGGCCAAAATGGCGACGCCCCCCGTCGCAAACGCCGGGCCACCGCCCACTCGATGGCTGCCAGCCAGCGCGATATCTCGGTCAGCGAGTTTTTTGCCAAGAACCGCCACCTGCTGGGTTTCGATAATCCCCGCAAGGCTCTTTTGACCACGATCAAAGAGGCGGTCGACAACTCGCTCGACGCTTGCGAAGAGGCCGGCATCCTGCCTGAGATCTGGGTCCATATCGAACAGACCGGCACGAACCGCTACAAGGTCGGGGTCCAGGACAACGGCCCGGGGATTCTCAAAAAGCAGATTCCGCTGATCTTCGGCAAACTGCTGTACGGCTCGAAATTCCACCGCCTGCGAATGAGCCGCGGCCAGCAGGGCATCGGCATCAGTGCGGCCGGAATGTACGGCGTGCTTACGACCGGCAAGCCGGTGAAGATCATCTCCAAAGTTTCCCGGCGCAAGCCGGCCCACTACTATGAAATCAAGATCGACACCAAAAAGAACCTGCCCGAGATTCTCAATGGCGGCGGCGACGGCGTCGACATTCCGCCCGGCGAGGCGGGCAGCAAATATATCCAGAAGCACGGCATCGAGTGGATCGAGCTCGACCACGGCACCCGGGTGACGATCGAACTCGATGGTCGCTTTCATCGCGGCCGCGGCAGCGTCGATGATTACCTGGAGCAGACTGCAATCGCCAATCCGCACGTGACCTTGCACTATCTCGACCCCGAGAGCGGCACGGGCCAGGGAGAAGAACGCGTCTACGAGCGCTCCACCACGAGGCTCCCGCGCGAGCCGAAGGAAATCAAGCCGCATCCCTACGGCATCGAATTGGGCATGCTGGTCACCATGCTGCAAGATGCCAAGGCCATGACCCTGTCGCAGTTTTTGACTTCGTCGTTCAGTCGCGTCAGTCCGAGCGTGGCCAGCCGGATCTGCGAAACGGCCGGCCTGAGCACGCGAGCCAACACCACCAAGATCGGCCGCAACGAGGCCGACAAACTATTTCAAGCCATCATGCAAACCAAGATCGGCGCGCCGGCGACCGATTGCATTTCGCCCATCGGCGAAGAGTTGTTGCTCAAGGGGTTGCATCACGTCGTGCCCGGCGAGTTTTATATCGCCAGCACACGGCCGCCGGCCGTGTATCGCGGCAACCCGTTTCTGATCGAAGTGGCGCTGGCCTACGGCGGCATGTCGTCGGCGAATCGGGTTCCGCTGGACGTGCTCGGCGAATTGCTTGCCGAAAGCGATGCCCGCACGCTGCGGCAGTTTTTATCCAGCACGTTTTACGGCCTGGGCAGTGAAGCGGCCGACAAGATCATCAAGGAAGCGGGCATCGGACCGCGGACCTCGCCCGGCAAACTCAAACCGGCAGAAATCGCCAGGCTTCACGAAGCCATGCGCAGCGTCAATCTCGAAGCCGGCCAGACGATGAACGTGCTGCGCTACGCCAACCGCGTTCCGCTGCAATTCCAGCACGGCGCCTGCGCCATTACGCAAATGGTGATGCAGACCAACTGGCGGTCCTACGGCTTGACCCAATCGCGAGGGCAATTGCCGACTGGCCCGGTCACTATCATGGTGCACGTGGCCAGCGTATGGGTCCCGTTTACCAGCGAATCGAAAGAGGCCATCGCCAGCTATCCTGAGATTCAAAAGGAATTGCGACTGGCGCTGCAATCGGTCGGCCGCAAATTGGGCATGTACCTGCGCCGCCGGCTCAAAGTCAAACAGGAAGGCGAGCGGCGCAACATATTTCTCCGCTACTTGGGCGAAGTCGCCGGCGCCGTGAGCGAAATCAACCGGGCCGATCGCAAAAAACTGTACGACCAACTGCTGCTGGTCGCCAAGCGCAAGACCGCCTCGGCCGACCTGAAGCTCGATGAGCGCGGCAAAGTCGTCGACGAGGAGCCGACGGATTTTGGCGACAATGTGTTGATCGTGGAACAAAAATCCGACTTTGGAATCCGCAACTCGGAAGCCAAGAATGGCCAAAAAGGCTCGTAAGGCGGCCGCTCAAGGCACCAACGGCAGCGCCAAGAAAGCGGCCGCGCTGACTGCGCGCGATAAAAAGACCCTCAAAGACTTGATCGGTCTGGCCGATCGCATTGTCGACGACGCGCAAAAGAAACGCGACCCGTATATCGATATTCCGACCCGGGCACTGTCGAACGTGCGCTACAACAAGACCAGGCGGCGGATCGAGATGGGCTCGAACAAAAATCGCCGCCAATTGTTCAATCTTTCGCAAGCCAAAAGCTACATGCAGACAGTGCTCGTGGCCAGCGGCTGCAAGCAACTGATCGAGCAAGGCAAGACCACCAGCATCCGAGGTCTCTACTACTTGCTCAAGCACACCATCGAAGGGACGCGCGAAGAGACATTCGACGATCAGGCCGAATGCGATCCGGTGATCGAAGACGTCGAAGTCGGGCTCAACAGTCTCCGCGAAGAGCTGCACGTTTATGCCTCGAACCGCGGCAATCTCGTCGGCCCGCTCACGTTGGTCGACAGCGGCGATGAAATCGACTGCTCCCGGATGGGTTCGGCCGGATACAGCATCCCCTCGATCGTCGAGCAGGACGTCATCGAGTTCAAAAAGTGCACCGCCAAGTTTATCCTGCACGTCGAAAAAGACACGGTCTGGCGCCGCTTCAGCGAAGACAAATTCTGGCAGAAGCACAATTGCATACTGACCCACGGCGGCGGCCAGCCCCCGCGCGGCGTGCGGCGGATGCTCAATCGACTGCACAACGAACTGAAGCTGCCGATCTACTGCCTGTTGGATAACGATCCCTGGGGATACTACATCTACAGCGTGATCAAGCAAGGCTCGATCAATCTGGCCTACGAATCGGAACGCATGGCGATTCCCGATGCCAAATTCCTGGGCCTCCGCTCCCGCGATTACGAGCGCTGCGGGCTATCGCCCAGCGTGAAGATCAATCTCAACGAACAGGATATCAAGCGAGCGAAACAAATCGCCAGCTACCCGTGGTTCGAGCACAAGAAAGCCTGGCAAAAAGAAATCGAGCAGATGCTCTCCAATGGCTTCAAGCTGGAAGTCGAATCGTTGATCTCCAAGGATATCAGCTACGTCACCGAAACGTACACCCCGGCCCGGCTCGCCGACGGCGAGTGGTTGGATTAGTTTGCGGTCGCACTTCGATTCGTCGATTCTACGTCCAGGGATGGCTATCCCTGGGTTTCGCGCGCACCCGGCTTGCGGAAGTTGGCCGTGTACATCCGCCAGTTGCCGTCGAGCGATTCCGATTCGAAACCAACCTGTTCGGTCAATTGGCGGACCTTCGAGCGAGACTGGTAGTGTGGATCGAAGATGTTCTCGGTCACTGAAAGGCGCCCGCCGGGCTTTAGCGCTTCGAAGCAATTGCGCAGCGCCGCGATCCGATCCGGAATCTCCCCGAGCACCGTGCACAAAAAGACCAGGTCGGCCGACTGGATCGGCAACACCTGCTGGGTCGCGTCGGCCCGGATCATTTCGACATTGCCCGGATCGTCGCGCAAAAGCTTTCGGCGCAACTTATCGATCATCCCTTGCTGGATTTCCACGCCGATAGCCTTTCCGCCCGGTAGCACGCGCACCGCGGCTCGCAGCAGCAGACGGCCCGGCCCGGGACCGATTTCAACCACCGTCATCCCGGGGCGCAGGCCCATCCGGTCCAACGTTAGATCGGTTCCGGCGACGGCGTCGACCAGAGGCCCATCCACGGCCCACGAGAGAAGCGTGGGGCAGGGAAGCGACCAACGCCGGCTCGCGTATCGCCAAGCAAAGTGCAGCGCCAGAAACAGGCCGACGACGACAAGTATCGTCCACGAAATATAGTGCATCATGGCATCCTGTTAGATTGCTGCGGCCGGGCGAACTGCTGCGCCCTGGTGTATTTCGTAGATATAGCGGGAAGCTTGGTTCGGTACCAGCGGCGACGTCGCAGCCGCTGGCCGCCCCCTCACCCCTACCCCGCTCTCGCCAGGGGAGACAGCGGACCGAGGCCCTACGGCTTGAGCACGATCTTGCCCGAAAGAGTGCCGGATTTGCCGATTGTGTTTTCTTCTTGCAGGCGATGCGCGGCGGCGGCTTCGGACAAAGGCAAAACGCGATCGATGTTGGCTTTCAGCTTGCCGGCGGCGTGCCAGCGATTGATGTCCTCGGCGGCCGAGCGTTGTTCCGCGGGAGTGGCGTTGAACATGGCAAAGCCGTGGAGCGAGCAGCCTTTGACGTAAAAGGGTCCGACCGGAAAGGGTGGCCGGGCTTCGCGCCCCGCCATAATGATCATTCTTCCTCGCGGGGCCAGCAAGTTCACGGCCCGGTCGAAGTTCGGTTCGCGCAGCGTTTCCCACCACACGTTGACGCCCTGCGGCGCAAACTCCTTGATCCGCGCGTCGACGTCCTCGGTTTTGTAGTTGATCGCCAGGTCGGCGCCCAACTCGCGGCAGAGATCGACCTTTTTCGGGCTGCCGGCCGTGGTAGCCACGCGGGCCCCGATCGCTTTGGACATTTGCACGACCGCCGAACCCACGCCGCCCGAGCCGCCGTTGACGAAAATGGTCTCGCCGGCCGTTAATTTTGCGTCGTGCACCAGGCCCAGATGCGCCGTGATGCCCACCAGCGCCAGCGCCACTGCCGTTTCGCTGCTCACGCCCTGGGGCGTGCGATAGAGCCATTGCTCGTCGACCGCCGCGTACTGGGCAAACGTACCCTGACGGCCAAGCAGGCCTTGATTCGAGCCCCAAACCCGATCACCGGGCCGGTATGTTTTGGCTTTCGGGCCTACCTCTTCAACCACTCCGGCCAGATCGCAGCCGATGATGTACGGAATCGGCAAGTGCATGGCCACCATACCGCCGCGAACGTAAGTGTCGATGGGATTGACATCGACCGCTTCGACTTTCACCAGCACCTGGCCATCGACCGGCCGCGGCTTGGGAAGATCGCCATAGAGGATGTTCTCCGGAGGCCCAGTTTGCTTGATGTAGGCGGACTTCATGTTTGATTCCTTGATTTTCCGGGGCAAGTGATCGCGAGAGCCTGCGGGTCGGATTTCTCGCCCCCCTTGCTAACTGGTTGGCGTGCGCCCGCGGAGCGTCATCGCGATCGCCGCGATCAGTCCACAAACGCCAATGCCCAGGGCAATCTCAATTCCGGCCGCCATGAAATTTCGCTGGTCCTCGGCGACCTCCAGCGCTGGATTGCCAAGGCCTTTTTGCAGCTCTTGAAATGCATCGTAGACCTCAGCGGGCTTGCCGGCGGCGAAAAAATCCTTGATTTGCTCGGGCGTGGCTTGCGGCCGAATGGTCGGCAACTTCGTCCACAAATAGCCGCCCAGCGCAAGCGCGCAGAGCGAAATCAACACGAGCGAAAAGATCGCGCGTTGGCGGTTTTCCCAGTTCGAGGGGCGCTTGGCGTCGGCCGGCGCGTCGGAGAGCGGCAATTCTCTGAGGCCGCGCAAGGTGGGCACCTCGAGCTGCGCCCCGCACGAACACCGCACTGTCTGGCCTGCCTGGCTGGCCGAAACGCTCACGCTTTGGCCACAGGTACACGACAATCGAAAGTTCGACATGCAGACTCTTTTGGACCGCCAATAAGGTGTTTGGTCAAAGCCGAAGCGCTGGCTTGCGCGGCTGTTGGCTGGCTGCCGCGACACGGTGCAACCATGCGCCCGGCGGGGATGGACTCCTTGCCACAGTGCGACTATTCCGGCACGCCCGAGCCACGATGGGCCCACCAGGGGAGCGTGATACCGCCGTCGATGAGCAATGAACTACCGGTAATATAATCACTCCTGCGGTCGCACAGGAACACGACGCCGCGGGCAATTTCCTCAGGCTTGCCCAGCCGCTTCCACGGCAGTTTTTCCGCCGCCCCTTGAATCGTCTCATCGCTGGCGAACTTCCGCTCGCCGGGCGTGTCAATCCATCCTGGAGTGACAATATTGACGCGAATCTTGTGTTCGACCAACTCGATGGCGGCGGTTCGGGCCATTTGATCCAGCGCCGCTTTCGACATGTTGTAGGCCATCGAACGCGGAATTGGGACATATGAATGGGGCGAACTGACCACCACGATCGAGCCCCCTTGGCCCTGGCCGCGGCGCTGCTGAGCGATCATCTGTTGGGCCGCGGCCCGCACCAGGTAGAAAGCCCCCCACATGGTCACATCGACCGTGCGGCGAAAACCGGCCATGTCGGCTTCGTGGAACAGTTCGCGGTCGCTGTAGGCGGCGTTAGTTACGGCAATGTCGAGGCGGCCGAAAGTAGCCACGGTTTCACGAACCAATCCCTCGACCGTTGCCTGCTCGGCGACATCTCCCTGCAAGAGAATTGCCCGGCCGCCCGAGCGCTCGATTCTGGCCAATGCCGCGGCCGCTTCGCCGGGCTGCTTTCGATAGTTAAACGCAACGCTGGCACCGGCTTCAGATAGCGCCACGCCGATCGCCAACCCGATGCCCTGACTGGCTCCAGTAACAATCGCAACACGACCCTTTAGTGGTTCCACACAAAATTCCCTTGCCTCTGG
>JACQFF010000058.1 GCA_016200205.1 Planctomycetia bacterium | reverse complement strand
TCGCAACCAACAACAGGTCCGCGTCGACTGGCAATTCACAACCGCCGACGCCCGAATTAAGCTCAAACGCCTCTATCCCGTGCTATCGCCGACGAACCAAACAACGACAGACCACTAGCGGGCCGCGATAGTCGGCCAGCGGCAGCCAACGGGCGAGACAAAAGAGGGCCGTCTCAGGAACGTGAATGTAACTGATAATGGCGCCTTTCGCGTCAACGCTGAAGGCGCTGCCGCACCAGAGCAAATCATTCGGGCTGCCCAGGGGCCCGTCGATGTCGATGGCATCGCTGTCGGCCCCCCGGATCAGCAGGCAAATCGTAAGTCGGCTGTAATCACCCTTGTAATTACCCAGCATGCCACACACCAGAAAAGGCCGGTCGCCGATCCTTTCGACGGCGCCGGGAAGCAGACGCTGCAAGCGCGAGATGTGTTCGCGCTGAGGCCGCTCGCGCGCTGCCCGGAGGGCAAGCACGCGTGGCACTAGTTCTCGAAGCGCGTGCTCTGGGTCGACGTCCGCAGGCAGATTGCCAAACCGGATCGCGGTGGGATAGATCACAATGCTGCACGACGGCTGCTCTCCAGTAAGAATCACCCGCCACAGTGGATAGCGGCCTAGGAATTCCTTTTGAATGCGCCGCAGCAACCGCACAGTGAGGTAACTAAAATCCGCATCAATGTCCAATGTCCGATCGTCGGCGTCGCTGCGTACAAAGAAAGGAGGCTCAACCAGCGGATCGAACGGAATGTTCGGGCGCGCTGTCACCAGTTGGTCGAACCACTTTGCCGCCTTGGGATACAGTTCGAAAATCTCCGCGTGTTCGAACTCCGGCATCGGCTCTTTCGAGCGTAGCACGGGATGGCCGTCGCCATAGTCATCCCGGATGTTGTACCAGCCTGTGAACTCCTCGAGCGAGGGAGTCCAATTCGTTTTCGCCTTCTTGTTCACCAAGCCATCTCCCGCACGCTGAAAACACCCAGTCAAACCCAGCAGAGGGCTAATTGCAGCAACAAGGTCGCCAGCATTTTACGCACTGTCGCAACCCTGGCGATTACTTGTGGTCAGCCATCCAATTAACCGTTCCGTGATATTGCGTTGGCGATGAAGATCGCGATCAAACGCCACAGGGCAAGCGTCTCGATCCTGATTCTCTCAAGAGAGCAATGCCAGGCTGAATACCCAAGTCCATCAAGTAAGCATCAATCCAATTCGCGCGATAGCCCCTGTCGCCAGCCACCGCAGCGGGCCAGGCCACGCACAACCGAGCTTTTGGCGACTCATCGCGTCAGGCCCGGCTTCACCACATTGCCACCAGATTGTTTCTTCATGACGAGGCGTTGCGGCCGTATATTACGGCGTACCCTCGACGCGGCGAAGCGGCTTCACGCCATTCGGAACTTTATTTCGGGCGATGAGATGCCAAAATGCGCATTGGTCTGGAATGGCACAAACGACCCCCTCGTTTGAGGAATAGGACCAACGGCTGCATCGAGCAACTCGAAAGCCGAGTGTTATTGGCCGTCGATTCCCTCGGCAGTCAGCCAACGGCGGTCGCGCAGGCGGCGATGACCGCTGACCCCGTCACGTCGACCATTACCATGCTTTCCCCGATCGCGAACGCCGAGACTAATTCCACGGCCAAGAACCCGCAGTCAAAGAGCTGGCTACACGGCAACCAGTGGTGGTCGATGGTCGAAACCTCCGGCGGCACCTCGGCCTATCGACTCGATGGGTCGAGCTGGACGCCGGTCCTTCAAATCTCCGGCACAACGTACAATGCCGACGTAAAGCCGGTCGGCAACGGCGACATAACCTATGTGTTTCTGTACCACGGCACGTCGTCGAAGCTGGCCAAGCTGACCTATGTGAATGGTACTTATGAACTGACCCCGCTGGTCAGCCCGTCGACGCCGCTGGCATCCATCACGCTGAGCACGGGCTCTCAGACGGGAACCCTCGACATCGACTCGACGGGACGGATGTGGGTCGCCTCCGTTGCGACCACCGCGATAGAGGTTCGCTACGCCGATGCGCCGTACACGTCGTGGAGTGCGCCGATCGCGATCGCAAGCTTCACATCGCCAACGGCCGAAATCAACGCGGTCGTCGCTTTCAGCGGTAAGATCGGCGTGATGTGGACGAACCATGCAGCGCAACGCTTTGGCTTCAGATATCACGTCGACGGAGCGGACCCGACGGTCTTCTCGCCCGACGAAGTGCCCGCGTCGCAATCGGCGCAAAACGTGGGCTCGGGCATGGCCGACAATCATGTCCACCTCGCGGTGAGCTCCAACGGCACGCTCTACGCCGCGGTTAAAACCGCCTACGACGCGCACACCCAGGCCGCCCCGGAAATGGCGCTGCTGGTCAGGCGGACTTCGGGTGTCTGGGATCCCCTATACGGCATCGATGGCCACGGCACCCGTCCGATTCTCGACATCGACAACACTGTGGAGTTCTTGCGGTTCATGTATGCCGGTGACACCAATGTCAACGACATTGTCTACAAGGACATTCCGCTTTCGGCGATTGATCCCAACCAGCCGAACAAATTCTACAGCGGGCCGGATGTGAGCAATTCGCAATACCCGCGGCAGACGCTGATTTCCGGCGGCATGTCGAAAAACATCGCCAGCACCAAGGAGTCATTCGACGGCCAGCTTGTGGCGATTGCCACGAATGCCTCGGACGTCCTCGGGAATGGTCCGTATACGATTACTGGCGCGAAGATGGTTGACACGCCCTTGGTCGCTAATCAGCCGCCGGTGATCTCCCTCAACGGCGATGTCAGCCCCAGCTTCACCGTCACATGGAGCGGCAGCGCGGTCAACATTGAGAGTACGGCCAATACGTCGGCTGGCGCGACGATAACCGACGCCAACAATGCCAATCTGACATCGTTAACCATTTCGCTCAACAGCCCGAACACGGGCGACGTGTTGTCCGCCAACACGGCGGGAACTGGCATCGCCGCCGCTCCTTTCGACGGAACAAATTTGGTGTTGAGCGGTGGCGACACACTGGCCAATTACCAAACGGTGTTGCGGACTGTTCAGTACAATAACCTATCTGGTGGTCCCGGGATCGCTTCGGAAACCGCAACCTTCACGGCTGTCGATCCGTTTGGCGCCACCGGCACGGCAACCTCTACAATCAATATTCAGTCCTCGACGGTCGTTGGCCGGTTGTTGTTCTACGCGGGTTCGACGAGATACGACACCACCGGCAACCCCCAAACTCCATTGCTATTCAGCGATGACAACGCCATCGCCGCTGACAAGATCGCCTACGTTCCCAACGGGACGGCGGCCACGTTTGCCAACGTCTCCAGCTACGATAAGGGGATCAACGGCATCATGGTTGACTTGTTGGGCATCGGTACTCACACGTCGATCACGCTGGCGAACATCCAGAACGATTTCACGTTCAAGGTGGGCAACAACAACTCGCCGAACCTATGGTCCGCCGCTCCCTTGCCCAGCACTGTGTTGGTGCGCACCGGCGCCGGCGTCAGTGGTTCGGACCGCGTCGAGTTGATCTGGGCTGATGGTGCCATCACCCAGCAATGGCTGGAATTGATCGTCAAGGCCACCACCCACACCGGCCTGGCTGCCAACGACGTGTTCTTCTTCGGCAATGAAATTGGGGATACGGGCGCGAGCAATACGGCAACCGTGGCCAAGGTCACTTCTTTGGATGTGACGGGCGCCCAAACTCACGGAGCGAGTTCGAAAACAAACATCCCAATTACCGACCTCTATGACTTCAGCAGGGATGGCCTGGTCAATTCCCTCGACGTGACGGATGCCCAGATTCACGGCACAACCCTCAAGACCGGATTGCAGTTGATCAACGTCGGTGCCGGCGGACCGTTTGCGCCGGCGTCGACAGGTGGCGGCGATGTGGGCGTGACCTCGGCCTTGGCCAGCGCGGCGACCAACCCGACGACTCCAACCATTCCGCCTTGGATCGTCAAACTCCTCGCGCACCGCGGCGTGAACCGTATCGATCTGAAAAGTAATCCGATCGTCAAATACTTCGAGCAGCTGGCCCGTGAGGACACCCTGAAATCTGGGGTGATTCTCGTCAAGGCCGATCAAGTGGCCGACTCGCTGAATCTGGACGATCCGCTGCTGGATTCGCTGCTGGCCAAATTGGGGGTGGTGGATTGAAAAGCTGAAGCGAGTGCTGACGGGAATTTATTCCCAAATCAACGACCTCGCTTCCGCACCCGATACTAGCCAGTCCGGAACGGTCGACGCTAATTTCACTCGGGCTCAGCGCGATGGGCGTATAGACAGCCGGTCGCGTCAATCCGCGCTGCGAAGGTCGGCGCGGCTCGGTAGGCCTGAATGACAATTTTGTCTGTAGGGCAAACCTAAATGGACTTTCACCGTGCCAGTCCATTCCGGGTTCGTTTTTTCCGACGGTTTACGGGCTTTTTCGTTGAAATAATGCGTGTGTGAATATACACTGTTGGTCGCTGGGCGCTTTGAGACAATTTGGAAGCGAAACTGGCCGGCGCGCGGATTTGCGGCAAAGTCACTTTGAACCGGCTCGCCGAGGACAAGATCGCGAGGGAGCCCATGGCAGGCAAGTTCAATTCACTCCGAGACCCGGCCCGCAGGCCATCTCGCGAGTCGACTGGGCGCGACGGTTATCGCCTTCGATTCGAGGCGCTCGAGCAGCGCTGGATGCCGTCGACCACGCCACTCATTGGACAAGTTGACGACTTTCAAGATGGCACCACGCAGAACTGGACCAACGGACCGGTGGCCAACCCGGTGAACGTCCTGGGTGGCCCTGGCGGCGCATCGGATCGCTTCTTGCAGGTCTCATCGGGAACTTTCGGCGGCGGACCTAGATTGGTGGTTTTCAACGACACTCAGTGGATCGGCAATTATGTTGCCGCGGGTATGACCGCGATCGAGATGGACCTGAAGAATTTCACCGCTTCGGCAGAGGCGATACGCATTGCGTTACGCACGTCGTCCGGCGGATCCACCACGCCTGGCTATTCCAGCACGACGGCGTTTGCCTTGCCACCGGACAATGCATGGCATCACGCTGTTTTCTCCTTGGACTCCGGCAGCTTGACGGGCATCAATTCGCCTCCCCCCTTAAGCACGTTTTTGACTGCGGTGGGCGACTGTCGCATTCTTCAAGCGGCCGCCGGCCCCGCGCTTATCGGCGATTTCGGAAACTTCCAGGTTGGGGTCGATAATATTACGGCAGACGGGCAACCCCAGTTGAGTTTCCAGCAGTCGACGGTCTCGCTGCCCGAGGGCAATGCGGGCACGACACCGTTCGTCTTCACCGTTACGCTGTCGAGCGTCAGCGGCGCAACGGTCACCTACGCGACCGCCGACGGCACGGCTACTGTGGCCGATGCCGATTATATGGCCACCAGCGGCACACTGACTTTCGCGCCTGGCGTTACGACTCAAGCGATCACGGTGCTAGTCAACGGCGATACGTTGTTCGAGGCGGATGAGACGTTTACGGTCAATCTGAGCAATCCCACGAATGCCGCACTATACGGAGCTTCCGCGACCGGCACTATCCAAAATGACGATCCCGTGCCGTCGCTGAGCTTTGTCCCACAGACGGTCTCTCACCTCGAAGGCAACTCCGGCACAACACCCTTCGTCTTCACTGTCTCACTGTCGGCCGCCAGCGGTCAGACGGCGACTGTCAATTTTACAACCGCCGACGGCACTGCCACCATCGCCGACAACGATTATATCGGGACCAGCGGCACACTGAGTTTCGCACCCGGCGAAACGGCTCAACTGATCACCGTGCTCGTCAACGGCGACACGGCGATCGAACAGAATGAAAACTTCGTCGTCAATCTTGCTTCTGCCGTCAATGCCAACATCACAACGCCACAGGCCACGGGAACCATCGTCACTGACGACGCCACTATCGTGGGGCGGTTTCTGTTTTATCACAATTCAGCGAGATACGACACGACCGGCAACCCCCAAACCCCATTGCCGTTCAGCGATGACAACGCGATCGCCACCGACAAGAGTGCCTACATCCCCAACGGGACGGCGTCCACGTTTGCCAACCTCTCCAGCTACGATAAGGGGATCAACGGCATCATGGTCGACTTGATGGGCGCCGGTGCGCCCATGTCCATTACGCTGGCAAACATCCTGAACGATTTCACGTTCAAGATGGGCAACAACAACTCGCCGGGCCTTTGGACCGCCGCTCCCTTGCCTATCGCCGTGGCGGTGCGCTCCGGCGCCGGAAGCAGCGGCTCGGACCGCGTCGAATTGATTTGGGCCGATGGCAGCATTCAACAGCAGTGGCTGGAAGTGGCCGTCAAGGCCACCGCCGACACGGGTCTGGTCGCGAACGACGTGTTCTTCTTCGGCAATGAGATTGGCAGCACTGGCGCAAGCAACACGGCGACTGTGGCCAAGGTCAGTTCGCTGGACGTAACTGGCGCTCAAACCCACGGGGCCAGCTTGAAGGCCAATATTCCCCTCACCAACATCTACGACTTCAACAAGGATGGCCAGGTCAGCTCGTTCGACGTGACTGACGCCCAAACCCACGGCACAAGCAACAAGACCGGCTTGCAATTGATCTCGATCGCGGCCGGCGGACCATTTGCCCCGGTGGTAGCCGCTGCAACAGCGGGCGGCGATTCGGGCACATCTTCGGCCCTGACCAGCACAGCGACGAACCCGAAGACTCCAGCCATTCCACCGTGGATCGTCAATCGCCTCACGCACCTCGACTTGAACCGTATCGATCTGAATAGTGGTCCGATCGTCAAATACTTGGAGCATCTGGCGCGTGACAACACCGCGAAATCTCGGGCGATTCTCGTCAAAGCCGATCCGGTGGCAGAGCCGCTGAATCTGGACGATACGCTGCTGGATTCACTGTTGGTCAAATTGGGGCTGGAATAGACCATCGCGCGCTGGCGGTTGGTCGCGGCGCCGAGACGGCAGGACTCTGAGAATCTCCGAATCGAGGGCGCAAGGCCAACCTGTCCGTCAACTTGCCTGGTTGACAAAAGGGAAAAGATGACCACGATTGTCATCGTTCAGTGGTCAGGCCGAGTTGTCCCTCGCTGGCAAGCAACGTATCGGTCGGCCGATCGACGGTTACTGAGTGGTCGTACGGCGAGCTTCGCGTGTCCATTCATGGATTGACGGAGATAGCGCTGATGAACACGCGTCTTGTGTCGCGTCTGACTTTGGTCGCGGCTGGAAGCGTCACCTGGCTGTCAATCGCTTTCGACTCCGCGGCGGCCGAAACGACGCGCGCGACCAGCAAGGTTCCGCGGATTATCTTCAACTGCGACGGCAACGCCGTATTCAAGGATGCTCGCGGCGACACGGCTAAGTGGATCGACAATCTGTTCGAGCCGCTCGAAAACACACAGGTCGACGCACTCTTCTGGTGTGACGGGGCCGGCGGCAACACGGCCAGTTACGACAGCCAGGTGCTGGAGTTGACCGGCCAGCGCGCCTCCAAGATCGATCCGCACCTGAAACGGCTGCTGGCACAAGGCGACGACCCGCCGACCGTGGTCATCCGGGAGGCTCGCAAACGACAGCTCGCCGTCTTCTATTCATTTCGCATCAACGATATCCACGACGCGTTTACCCCGGAGGAACTACCGACGTACAAGGTCGAGCATCCGGAATGGTTGATTGGCGAAAAGATGTACGGCAGCGTAAAGAGTTTTGCCACCGCGCTGAACTTCGCCTTGCCCGAGGTGCGCGAGCTGAAGTTCCGAGTCATCGAAGAACTCTTTCGCAAATACGACTTTGAGGGCCTGGAAATCGACCTGCTGCGTAGTGCCCCGTACTTTCTGCCTGGCGAAGAGCGCGAGAATGCCCATCTGCTGACCGAACTACTGGGGCGCGTGCGCGACCATCTTGCCCTGCGTGCCAAGCAAAGGGGCAGCCCCATTCAGCTGGCGGTGCGCGTGGACGAAAGCTTGCGCGCGTGTGAGCTGAACGGGTTCGATGTGCCGGCATGGATCGAGCAAGGGCTGATGGACATCCTGGTGCTGGGTAGCGGCGTGATCGACATTCGGATCGAAGAGTTCAAGAAGCTTGCGGCGCCGAAAGGCATTCGCGTTTATCCTTGCTTATACGGTTGGCCGAGCGGCTATCGCCCGATTCCTCAGGCGCTTGCCGCGGGGATCGCACTCAATTACTGGAGCCAAGGAGCCGATGGAATTTACCTGTTCAACTGGTTTCCGCACGTGGACAACAACAGCGAAATGCACGGCCCGTACATGGCCGAACTGCTCACGCAACTCGGCGATCCGCAGGCGCTGCGCAACCGTCAAAGCAATCTCATGTTTGTCGCCGACCGTGGTCGTCCGCAGCCGGCCTACCAGTACAACTGGCTGGATTGCGTTCTGCCCGCGGCGTTGGTGAAGAACAAGTCCGTCGCGGTCTCGGTGCTGGTCGGCGACAATCTCGATCGACATCGACCCAACGAAGTGACATTGCATGTCACGGTCGACCACCTCCAAGCAGGCGACGACATCCGAATCGAGTGGAATGGACGAGCCGTCGAGCCGCTTGCACGGATGAACGATGGCGTATTGCAGGCGTCGCTGAGCGCCGAGCGAGTTCGAGCGGGACGCAACGAGCTCGACGCCACCCTCGTGCGGCGATCAGATCAGTCGACAACAGCACCCAACCTGACTGCTGTTGAACTTCACCTCACGTTCGCTTCCGCCAGGCGGGGGCCTGAAGACAAGAAGGTCTCCCCGCTCGAGGCTCCACGGCCGGCCCGCTCGTCAGTGGGAGTCATTCGCTCGGCGTCCGACAGTGAGGTCGAACGGAACGCAGCCAAGTAATTCTGCGACGCCGGGATACTCTACGGCCAGAAAATCCAACCGGCCACGATGGCGACATCTTCCGGGCGGCGCTGCTGATCGGAAGCGATTTAAGACGAGGAGCCCTGACAAATGCACCATGTTCTCTCCAGTTTTCCCATTCCTCGCTGCTGGAAAACCGTGAAACGCATGAATTTGAGTTGCACCTGACCACGTACGGCCAAGAATCCCTCCCCGTAAATTGGGCGACGCGGACGGCAATCAGTACACACTAACGATCAAATAGCTTCCCGAAAGCAGCATCAAGCCAGTATCTCCCGCACGGGTTCGCCGCGGGAGATGGGGAAGGGACGGCCAAGCGCGTCATGCAATTCGGTCGTCGGGGCATGGCCCAGGCAATGGTACAGGGTGGCCAGCAGGTCGGGCGGGCCAACCAGCCCTTCCTTCGGTTCGCCGCCAATCGCGTCCGAAGCGCCATGCACGTGGCCGCCGCGGACGCCACCTCCGGCCAGCGCCAACGAAAACACATTCCCCCAATGATCGCGGCCGCCCTGCGCGTTGATCTTCGGCGTGCGACCGAATTCGGCCAAACAAACCACTAACGTGTCATCGAGCAGACCCCGATCGACCAGGTCCTCCAGCAAGGCCGAGTAAGCCTGATCGAACTGCGGCAGCAACACCGTCCGCAGTCGCTGGGCCTCCCTGGTGTGCGAATCCCAACAGGGGGTGTCCGAAGGCTCTTCGGGAGAGCGAAACCAATTTACTTGAACCAGGCTCACGCCAGCTTCAATCAACCGGCGCGCCAGCAGCACGCTCTGTCCGAACTGCGTCCGGCCATAACGATCGCGGGCTGCGGCTGGCTCGTCGTCGAGTTGGAGGGCGGCCCGCGAGCGTGGCGAGGTGAGCAGATCGAACGCCTGCTGTGTGGCGGCGTCGTACGGCCCCAGCGCCCCACCGCGCTCCACGGCCGCGCGATGTTGGTTGATCGAGGACAAGAGCGAATGTCGCTCGTCGAGCCTCCCAAGCGCCACGTCGGCCGGCAGCGTGAATTCCGGAATCTTGAAATTGGCCGAGGCCGGCTCGCACCGGAACATCCACGGGTCGAGCGCGCGGCCGAGGAACCCCGCGTCTTGTCCCGGCCAAATGGAACCATCGGTGTTGAAAATCTGATGCGGCAACCGCACGGACGATGGCAACGCGGTCGCGCCATCGCGGAGCCGGCGGATCACCGAGCCGAAACTGGGCCAATTATTGGGCGCGCCGGGATTGGCGTTCTCCATGTTCATCGGTGCGTGGGGCTGGCCCGTCAACATGTAGTACCCGCTCGACGAATGGGCGTTGTCGCCCGTTCGCACGGCACGCAACAGGCACAGGTGCTCGGCCAACCGGGAGGTCTTGGGCAACAACTCGCCCACTTGCAGGCCGGGCACCGTCGTGCTGATCGACTTGAGTTCGCCACGAACTTCGGCCGGGGCGTGGGGCTTGGGGTCCCAGGTGGAATGCTGCGCCGGTCCACCGAACAGAAACAGCACGATGCACGACTTGGCGCGACCGCGACGCGACGTGGCCTCTTTGGCCATCGCGCGCCGCAACAGGTCGGGCAGCGCTAACCCGGCCACGCCCAGCGACCCGATACGCAGCATTTCACGCCGCGAAATTCCATCGCACAATCGCGTCGGCTTTGCCGTGATGGTGAACATGGTCGTGATCGGTGGAGAAGTTCGCGCCGCTCGACGCCAGCCGACAGTATACCGCGGATGGCGGTCTGGGCCAGGACGCCAGGCGGAGGCCCAACGTGTTTTGCTGTTCCTGCAATCCGAAGACGCGTCCTAAGGCCTTTCGCTGTCCGGATTCCACCAATCGTCGAGCAGTGCGCGCAGCTTGGCCAGACGCTCGGACTTCTGGCCGGCAAGATTGTGCGTCTCCTGCGGATCGTTGGCCAGATCGTACAATTCGAGTTGCGCGTTCGGCTCGTTTCCGCCATCCGGAACAATCAGCTTCCAGTGGTCTTGGATCATCCATCGCCAGCGCAAATTGGCGGCGGGTTTGTTCAGGTCGACCGCATTGTGCGTGAAGCATTCACCGAAAATTACCCCGCGATTTCTCACCGCCTGCTCGTCGATCAAATTGACGCCTTGCATTTCGCTGGTTGGCCTTTGGCCCAGGGCAGCCAGCAGCGTGGGCATGAGATCGACCGAAATTGCCAGGTCCTCTGACAGGCGTGGCCGAATCCTTCCCGGCCAGCGCACCATGATCGGGGTCCGCACGCCGCCGTCGTATTGAGATTGTTTGGATTTGGGAGCGTACCGTGGACTGAGAGGATCTTGAATCCAACCGTTGTCCGCCAGGTAGACCACAATTGTGTCCTCGGCGAGGCCGCGTTTATCGAGATGGCCGAGCAACTCGCCGACGGTTTCGTCGAGCCACTCCACCATCGCCCAGTAGCGCGCCACGTGCGGTGACGACGCCTTCTCCTCGTATTTTTTTAACAGCCGCTCCGGCGGCGTGTGCGGATCGTGCGGCATCAAGGGCGCATACCAGATGAAGAAAGGTTTGTCCTCGGCCTGCGCCGTGGCGATGAAATCGTAAATCGGCTGCATCGTTTTGCGGCCAATATCGAGCCCCAGATCGCCATGGCGGTCGCCCTGCGTCATGCCGTGCGTGAAGCCGCCGTGACTGTAGTGCCCTTGCCACCACTTGCCCGTCTGCAAGCTCAGATATCCCCGCTCGTTCAAGGCGCGCGGCAGCGTCAGCACGGTCTCCAGGTGCCGGTTCATTACATCGCGTCCTTGTTCGAACGCGGGCGACTGGTAAAACTCTCGCGGATTCATCCCGGAGGGAACCGGCGGGTCGTTGCTGGTCACTTTATGTTGGTGTGGATAGAGCCCGCTAATAATCGTTGCCAAACTAGGGCAACACAGACTCGACGGCACGTAGCCGCGAGTGAAAGTCAGGCTTTCCCGCGCTAGTCGGTCGATATTCGGCGTTTGCACAAACGGATGGTGCATAAACGAGTAATCCGTCCAGCCATGATCATCAGAAACGATCATGAGGATGTTTGGATTACGGGCCGCCCAAACGCGGCCGCAAGAGATCGCCAGAAATACCGAGACAAGAAAAACGAAAAGTTTCACGTAACTGCTCTTGCGGCGGTTGCAGGATTCCACGGCCTCGACTCCTGGCGGCCATTATAGCCCCACGACAGTATACCGATCGAGCAATTTCCAGGCGGTCTTCCTGCTGTCGTCCAACATGCCGTGCTTTAGGCGTTATTCAAGCAGTTCAGCGTTGAATCGCCGGACGTCGCAGCGGGGTTACTTGCCAGATCAATCGACTTGTGATCGAGTGAAACTATCATTTTTTTGACGGAGTTGTATTTCGCTTCCTGACAGGCGCGGCCCGCGAGTCGCGCGCGATGCTATGGCGGCGGACCCTCGGCACTGTTATCGACCGGCGGCCTTTTAATGGAGAAATTGAGATGAAGCGACGCAGCTTTCTTGGTTGGGCCGCGGCCTCGGCCGCGTGGCCGGCGCGCACCGCGGCGGCCGAGACGCGTACCGCACGCGCGGCCTCTCCGGACAAACTCAGGATGCACGTCGGGTGTCAGCGCGGACCCACGACGCCGCAGACGCTCGATTTTTTCAAACGTCATGGAGTCGAGCACATTTGCGGATATCCGCCCGACCCCGGGCTCGATGGTCACTGGTCCACCGAAGATTTGAAGCGTACCAAAGATCTCTGCCAGCGGCACGGCGTCTCGCTCGACATGGTGGCACTGCCGCTGCTCTCATCCAGCCATATCGACCATGAGCGACGCGGGGCCATCATGCTCGCCGCCGGAGCGGATCGCGATCGCGACATAGAGCACATCCAAAAAATGATCGCGGCGTGTGCCGCAGCCGAGATCCCGGCGATCAAATACAACCTGAGCTTGCTGGGCGTGCTGCGAACGGAGCCGACGACTGGCCGGGGCGGCAGTCGATACAGCACCTGGAAGCTGGCCGAGGCCAAGAACTCCAATCGGCTGACGCGCGCCGGACGCGTTTCGCAGGACGCGGCATGGGAGCGCATTACCTACTTTCTCGACCGCGTGATTCCGGTTTGCAACCAATACAAAATCCGCGCTGCTTGTCATCCTCACGATCCCGGCGTCCCTCCATCCGGCTTCCAGGGAATCGTGCGCGTTCTGGGGACGGTCGCAGGGCTCAAAAAGTTTGTCGAGATCCAAGAGAGCCCCTATCACGGCCTGAATCTGTGCATCGGAACGGTCGCCGAGATGTTGCGCGACCCTCGCAAGGAGATCTGCGAGGTCGTTCGCTACTTCGGCGAGCGCGGCAAGATATTCAACATCCACTTCCGCAACATTCGCGGCCGCCGAGACGACTTCTGCGAGACTTACCCCGACGAAGGAGATCTCGACATGCTGGAGGTTGCTCGCACGCTGCACGAGGTGGACTACCAACACATGCTGATGCCGGACCACATGCCCGCTCACCCGGACGATCCGGACGGATTGCAGGCGTTCGCTTTCGGCTATGGGTACATCAAGGGCCTGTTGCAGGCAATCGAGTCCTCACCGGACTAACCGCGACTCGACCGCTGAATTGCGCACGCGTGCATCAGCAATCCAATCCGAGCGGTTAATATCGAGCAGGTTTAAAAGCGTTTTCAGGGAGCAGACATGGGCAAAGGCTCCGATATTGTGGCGGATGCAAATTCGCGTGGACAATTCACAATCGCGGAATCCAAACTTCCCGCGCGCGATCAACTGCACGAGCTCGCGCGGGGCGTGGCCACCGAAGACGGCGAGGTACCGCTTGCCGACCCGGTCAATTGGAGTCTCGCGCGGGCGTTGCGTTTGGCCCAGTAACGCTGCACGAAGCGCGGCCGAATATCGCCCACAAGATGGGCCAGCACGTCCTCGGTCCAGCGGCTGACGAGCCGTTGAGCCTCGCCGAAAGCGGCGCTCGAATCGGGTGGATCGGCCAGCCAGGCCGCCTCGATCTCGTCCCGCTCCCTGTAATAGCGAGCCCCGAGCCGCGCGGGATCGCGCATCACGGCGCGGTGCAGCCGTTCGTGTCGCCACCAGGGAGACTCTTCGTCGGCCCGATCAGTCGGCGGAGCGCCAAGTTCCAGCGGCTGGTTGACCGCTACCGGTTTGAAGAGACCCGTGCAGGGGGCTGCTGTCCCAGTCGCCCAATGGCGGATCGCGCCGGCTCGCAACTGGGCGACCCAGGAGCCGGTGGTCTGCGAAGAGGTCACCAGCCCACAGGCATGGACGCAGGGAACTCCCAGACCGCCGTTGATCCAAGAGTATTCCGGCGCCTCCCGGCCCGGGCCATGATCTCGCAAAATGCGCATCAGGTCGGCTGCTTCGTCGGCCCGATCGACCAGTTCCTGCGTGCGTCTTCGCCGCAACTTACAGGCCGAGACGTAGGTCTTGATCGTATCGCTGTAGCGCTCGGCGAAGCCGGGAATGGTGAGACCGTTGGAAATGCTTCGCGCCCCGCGCACTTCTTCGACGGCGTGGAGGCGGCCGGCCGTTTCCAGCACGAACGCGCTGCGAGGATCGGCCACGATGAAGCTGTTGTGATAGGTAAACCCTCGGCGCTCCAGGCCACAGCCCCCACCCTGACCGAATTCCTCGACAAGACCCACGATCGCTTGCACTGCGTCGGCGGCGGTGCACGAGCGTTCGAGCGCTAGGCGCACAAGATCCATCCCGGTCAGTCCGGTCTTGGCATAACGCTTACGCGTGAAAACCGCCTCGTTGCCGAGCGTGACCCCGTGCTCGTTGGTCCCCATCTCGGCCCCCCAAATCCAAAACGGGCGGCTCAAAAGCACCGCGTTGGTCTGGCGGACCTGCGGGATTTCGATCCAGGTACACTTCACCCGCGCGCCCGACGGATGCAACTGGGCAGGCTGCCAGTCGAGATATTGCGCCTCGTTCGGATCGCGATCGGAATTCTTGGCAAACAGCACCCCGTCCGATCGGGCGATCGCCATCGTGTCGCACATCGTGATCCACTTTCCACCGAGGATTGTTGAGCCTTGCACCCATTCGATTACTTGCTGCCGGCAACGGCTGGCTCGACAGCCTTTACCAGCTGCGCACACACTTCGCCCGAAAAGCCGGCTGCCCGCCAAAACGGCCGGTCGTAGGCGGCGGGCTGGCTCGTCGAAAG
>JACQFF010000051.1 GCA_016200205.1 Planctomycetia bacterium | reverse complement strand
TCAGCGGTGTTTGTCCACCTCCGCTCCGCTAGGACCCTCTTAAAATGGGAGCCGCCAGTATTTTTGGGTTAGCAGCCCCGTGAACTTCTTGATGGCGGCCAGGCGCTTTTTCTCTGTTTCCAAAGTCATTTTTGCCTGAGCATACTGCGGGACCGACTTGGCCAATTGATCGGCGTAGGCGGTGACTTCGGCGTCACTCATAGAGTGGTCGCGGATCTCGGTGAGCTCTCCCGAGTCGAGAAAGAAGCCGCCACATTGATAGCACTCGTCATGCCGCCTCCAGTGCCGCGCCCAACCCCTCGTTCTTCTCATCGAGCCGGGGAAGTTCGCCCTGATCAAACCAGATCCCTTTGCACCCGTTCTCGCAGACATCCACGTCGATGCCGAAGTCCTGTTTGACCATTTCTTGACTGCACACGGGGCACTTCATGTTCCGATTCCTCGGCAAAGTCTTGGTCGGCAAAAGAGCGCGTTCAGACTATCTGATCAATAGCCTCCCAGCAATCAGCCAGCTATCTTTGATCGTTAATCCAAAGGATCCTTGCGGTTCACGACGGCAAGCGTTCGGGCAAGCGTCGGAAGTGATTTGGTCCCTGGACTTAAGCAGCACCGTGCTAGACGCTGTCGTGACATGCGAAATTAGCGGCGCAGGGATTCGAACCCCGGACACGCGGATTATGATTCCGCTGCTCTAACCAACTGAGCTACGCCGCCAAAACGCCTTGCCGAAGCGAGGCTTATGACCTTTCAGGCCACGAGCTTGCCGTGAATATCGCAGAGCCCAACGGCCAGAAAATCGTATGTCTAAAGGTAGCAAGAAAATGCCGTCGGACAAGGGCTATGCCTGGCCCATCCTACCCTCCACGCCCCCCTCGGTACCCAATGGGGGCGTTCCCACGGAAGATTACCGCCGTGGCCGCAATGTTGTCGGCGGCCTTGCCGCGATCCATGTCTGAGCGACTGGTCCAAACCGTTTTGTCGAATAGGTCGCATTTGAAAATCCTCGCGCAACGTCGCCCCCGGCGTCCTGCTACAATGGCGGGACTCGCGTCGGCCGCCGATGTCTTCGCCGGCCGTGATTCTTGCGCCTTTTGTTAAAAAGTCGATAACCAACGTGGATCAAAATCATGAGAACGAGCCGTCGACCGTTGCTGGTGACCGAACTATTCGTAGGGGTAGTCATGATGGTGCCCGCGGACAGCAGGGCCGCGCAAGACAAGTCCACAGCCACGAATCCGGACGCGGCCGCCGGCCGATTCGTCGCGATGCACGAGGCGCAGGTGCGGCCGCTCGAGATCGCGCTGAACCTGGCCTGGTGGCAAGCGAATACCAGCGGAAAGGATGAAGACTTTGCAGCCAAGGTCGAGGCGCAGAACCGCTACGATCAGGCGCTGGCCGATCGAGATCGGTTTGCGTCGTTGAAGGCGATTCGCCAAGGCAAAGTCAAAGACCCGATCTTGTCCCGCCAGATCGACGTGCTGTATCGGACCTACTTGGAGAAACAGGTCGATCCGGAGTTGCTCAAGCGGATCACAGCGAAATCCAACGAAATCGAAAAAGCCTTCAACGTCTACCGAGCCAAACTGGCCGACCGCGAGATTCCCGACAGCCAGGTCCGAAGTATTTTGAAGGAGTCGAAAGACACGGCCGCGCGCCAAGCAGTCTGGGAATCGAGCAAGGGTGTCGGCAAAGTCGTCGCGGCCGACTTGGAACAATTGGTGTTTTTGCGAAACGAAGCGGCCCGCAAGCTTGGCTTCAAGGATTTTCACGCGATGCGGCTTTATTTGAACGAGCAGGATCAAGACCAAGTCCTGAAACTGTTCGATCAACTGGACACGTTGACGCGCGAGCCGTTCGCCGCGGTGAAGGCCGACATCGACCAGAAGCTGGCCGCGGGCTACGGGATCGGCATTGACGAACTTCGGCCCTGGCATTACCACGATCCGTTCTTTCAAGAGTCGCCAGCCATCTTCGGCACTAGCCTCGACAAGGTCTTTGCCAATGGAGACATCCTCGCGCTGTGCCGGAAGTTTTATGCGGGAATCGGTTTGCCCATCGACGACGTGATTGCCCGCAGCGATCTGTTCGAAAAATCCGGTAAAAGCCCGCACGCCTTTTGCACCGACATCGACCGCGACGGCGACGTGCGGGTGCTCGCCAATATCGTGCCCAACGAATACTGGATGGGCACCATGCTGCACGAGCTGGGGCATTCGGTGTACAGCAGTAAAAACATTCCACGCAGTCTGCCCTATGTCTTGCGCACCGACGCCCATATCCTCACTACCGAGGGCGTGGCCATGATGTTCGAGCGGTTCTCCAAGAGCGGCGAGTGGCTCAATAAGATGGGCGTGTCGGTGCCGGACACGAAGGCATACAGCGAGACGGGAGCAAAAATGCGCCGCAGTCAGTTGCTGATCTTTTCCCGCTGGTGCCAGGTGATGCTGCGATTCGAAAAAGAACTGTACGCCGACCCGGGGCAGGACTTGAACAGCCTGTGGTGGGACCTGGTCGAAAAATATCAGTTAATCAAACGGCCCGCCGGCCGCGACGCGCCCGACTACGCCAGCAAGATTCACGTCATTACCAATCCGGCGTATTACCATAATTACATGATGGGCCAGCTCTTCGCTTGCCAGGTTCACGAGACGATCGCCCGCGAAGTGTTGCACTCTTCGGACCCGCCGCGTGCCGTCTACGTCGACAACCTGGATGTGGGCGAGTTCATGAAACGGCGCGTATTTTCGCCAGGTGCGAGGCTCCGTTGGAACGAACTGACGAAGCATGCCACCGGCCAGGAACTGAATGCCAAGGCGTTCGCAGCCGAATTCACGGCCAGATAAAAGCCCGGCGCAAGTGACCTGGCCGCCGTGCAGTTCAATTACGTTCAAGCCGGCGAATTTGACGCAGCGGTCGGGAGGTCCGCGGCTGGTCTTCGGAGTGGCCGGAGCGGCAGTTGGCGGAAACAGCCAGCGCGATGGCTGCGATTGCCAGATCAAGATCCCGCGTTTCCGCGATTCGATCGGGCAGAACGACCATGACATCTTCGACCCTCCGTGCCCAACCTTCGCTGGTGAAGCATGGATCAAGCACGGGCACCAGATCGGGCGCGACAAATCCATTGACGTTGAAGCCGAAGTCTGGCGACGCTTTCACCGAATCCGGAGTTTCAGTTCGGCTCGCGCCCGGGGCTTTGGTCTCGTCGGCCGGAGTCGACGAGTCCCTTTCCACGTTGCCCGATTCGTTTTGCCGATCAGTCGAATCTGATCCCGGTGATTGATCGTCATTGGGGCTGACTGAAGCGCCCCCTGAGCCACCGGCGGAAGGAGACGTGAGTACGGCGGCAATCGCCGCATTAGCGCTGGCAATTGCTGTCGTTGCGAGCTGCGATGTCGTCGAGTTTGTCGGCTGAGCCGCCGGACCAGCCATGTCAAGGCGCTGCGAATCGACAGTCCCGTTGTTGGTCAGCCCGGAATACACCGAGTCAAGGCTTACATCAATCTGGCTGGTTGCCACCGAACTCTCGGCGGCGTTTGTCGTGATTTCCACCAACCACCATCGGTGGTTCCAGTAGATGATCTGATAGTAGTGATGATTCGACGGCGCTTGCGTGGGCGTGGGTGTCGGAGTTGACGTTGAGCCGGATGTCGTTACCGTGGCGTTGCTGACCAAGTTGCTTACCACGGCACTGGCAATCGGGCTGCCGCGCCCGGTGACAAGGTCATAGCCCGGCTGGGCCGAATAGCCATTGCTGCCGGAAGTCACGTCATGGAAGGCGGTGGCTGGCAGACTGTAGACCGTGGACTGACCACCGGCGAGTGACCCCTGACCAGCGAGCACCCGTCCCTGGTCGACAATGGCGAATAGCGCCGCCCACTGAGGCGCTCCTGCGCTCGTGCCGCCAATTTGGAACCAGCCGCTTCGGCCGCCAATGGCCACGCTGTCGAAAACCGCCATGCCGGTATTGGGGTTGGCGTCGAAGCTTACGTCCGGACTAGTGCGTGCGCCACTGGTTTGCACACTTCGTTGGAAACTCGGTTCGGATTCGAAATTGCTATATCCGCCGCCGCTGCCACTCCAGGCCGATTCGCCCGCATAGCCGCTGCCCGAGATTCTCAGTGACGTGCCGCCCACGGATACCACATTGGGCGAGATGGCGGGCCACATCGCCCCGGCTCCGCTGTCGCCCGCCGAAGCCACGAAGGTAATCCCGCCGTGACCGCTGGGGGTGGTTAAGTACTGATCGTATTGCGTCTCGGAGCTGAATTCTCCGCTACCCCAGCTCATGGAAACGACCGACACGCCGCTGGCGTTACGAGCCACGTTGACGGCCGCCAACAGATCGCTCAGCGAGCTGGAATTGGCCTCGACCAACAAAATATTGGCCCCCGGGGCCATCGCGTGAGCCCACTCCACGTCGAGGGCGATTTCCTGCGACCAACTGGCGTTGGCGGCGGGCGACCTGGTGCCTCCGAATTGATTCAGTTTGGTAAGGTTGGGAGGATCGGCGATTCCGAAGGTCTGATCAAAGGTGTGCAGGTCGCTGACGATGTTCGGATCGTCGTAGGCATCGACAATCGCGATGGTCTGCCCGCTACCATTTCCTTGGATGGCGCCGCCGTTGAACGAGATCCCATTGAAACCATAAGCCTGGCGGATTTGGCTAGGTGTGTAGCCCTGCGGCGTCGTATTGGTAACTGCCAAAAGATTTAAATTTGGCTGCGCGAAGATGCCGTCCAAGGAGGAACTGGCTGACAGCAAGGCCCGCGATTCCAGGGCTTCCAACCGCAAGACCTCGAAACTAAAAGAATCGCGTTTTCGGTGGCTGGCAATCGCGAAATTCCGCAACCGAAATGATTCCGTCATGTTTGCTCCGTTTTATGATTCTCTCGCATGGCTCCGAGCGACGCACGGCCACTCGAACCCCCAAAGCCCCCGGCCGACCTCATGCCGAGAGAGTTCCGCCGACCCCCCCGGCTGTGGCAAATTCCATCCAGTCGAAACAGTCGGCTATGAGAAGCAACGTAACCGGGCCCCGAAAGCGCGCGCGAAACTCGATCACTTTTTCGAAGAAAGCCGCCATACGCTCAGAGGACATCATTATTCTCTGCCCGAGCCGATTAAAAAAACTGTCAAGGATGCCCTTCGAGACGGCTCTTGAGTGCTGCGGCCGGCGTGTAAGCTTCGTCGTGCTGTAGCGCTTGATGCAGGCTCTTCAGAGCGGCTGTTTGGTCCTGCTGGGCCACCTGGACCAGGGCCATTTGGTAGTAGACCGCGGTCGGTTCGGCGCCATGGGTCAAGGCGGTCTCCAAGTCGCGAGTCGCCTCGGAGTATCGCTGCAATTCAGCCAAAAGCATGCCGCGGCGCAGTAACGCGACAGCCAGCATCGGATCGAGTTTCGACGCTCGGCTAAAATCGCTCAACGCCTCCTCGGTGTGTCCCAAGGCTTGGTGCGACAGCGCCCGATTATAAAAGCACTCGGCGCTCTTGGGCGACAACGCGACGCAAGCGTAGGCGGCGTTTAACGCCTCGTCAAAATGTTCCAGGCGATAGGCGCAAAGGGCCAGATGGAAATTCGGCCAAAAAGCATTCGCTTGCAGATCGATCGCCTGCTGAAACTCTTTTTGGGCTTGCTCCACCTTCTCCGATCGAAACAACCAGCGGCCGACGGCATAATGCTCCCAGACCGTTCGAGGGTCCGGCGCCAGTTTCGAGCCAATCGGGGGCGCGCTTGTGCCCAAGGCCGCGGAGTATTCGTGGCGGGCCAACTCGAGAATCGGGCTTGGACCGCACAATTGTTGCGCTTCGTCCAGCAGCTCGAGGGCCTTGTGGCGCGCCTGCTCAGCCTGGCCGGCAGAGGCGAGCCGTATGCGCAAGTCGGCCCACAATAGCGCTAAATCGAGTAAATCCGTGCGTAGTTGATGTTCGATATCCGGCCTCGACGCCGCTGCATCAAGCTGTGCAATTTGCTCCCGAGCGTGCCACACCGTGGAACAGCCAGCTTCCAATTCGCGCAGCTTCGTGACTGGCACGGTCTCAAAACCGTCCACGAAGCGAAGCCTCTCGACCAGTTCGTGCAGCGCACCGGCCAGGCGAGCCCTCTTGGCTAACATGAGTTGGGCCCGCAGAGCTTCTTTCAGGTCGTACTGCCCAGGAAACCAGCGGATGGCGTCCCAACCGGATTCCAATCGCTCGATGGCGGGCGCATAATCACGGCTCTCGATGTGCTGCTGACCTTGCGCGAGTGCGAGGCGGGCGCCACGAAGACGGTCGCCGAGAAGCAATAGCCCGACGGCGCCGGTCACCACCAGCGCGATCAGTGTCATCCCCAGCAGGGCGACCGCGTGAGGCTTTCGGCGGCGCCATTTTTGCCAACGTTCCTTGAGGCTGCGATTCGGGACCCCGCAGAGCGGCAGATCCGCCAACTGGCGCCGCAAGTCGGCCGCCAATTCTCCGGCATGGGAATACCGGGCCGCCGGATCTCGCGCCAGGCACTTGTGCAGCACGTCTTCCAGGCCGCGGCTGACTTCCGGATTGAGCTGGCGGAGGCGGCGCCGCGAGGTGGTTTCGTCCGCCGAAGGCAGTTGACCCCCGAGCGATTCGTACATCAGGACGCCGAGCGAATAGATGTCAGATCGGCCGTCCAGGGCCAGGGATATCGGTCGCTCTTCACGCACGGCGGTCGCGGCCAGCTCCTGCTCGTGCGACATGTAACCGCGCGTACCACCCAAGCGGTCAATCGGTCCGTTGCCGGCTGGAATCACCTGACGGGCCAAATGAAAGTCAAGCAACATCGGTTGACCATCGCCGGCCAACAGCACATTGGACGGCTTGATGTCCAAGTGCAGGAGACCTCGTTGGTGAGCGTAGTGCAACGCATCGGCCAGGCACGATCCGATCCAGCAAATCGCCTGAACGTAGGTCGCGCGATCGAGGAAACGAAGGGCAGGCCCAGTAAAGTTAAGGGCGATCGGCATGTCGTTTTGCGATGCTGCGAGCAGTTCGGCGATTTGCCGCCCGGTACGCTGCCCTGGGGGGCGGACTTTCAAATCCTCCAGCACCCGCGCCCAACTCGTTCCGCCGAGATAGGGCATGCACAATGCCCGCAGATTCTCGGCCGGAAAGTCTTGCACGAGATACAACGGCGCAATATGCGTGTGTTGCAATCGCGCCAGCGATAGATGCTCATCGCCGCTGCGAGGCGTGAGCTTGACAACCAGCGGACGATCGGAAAGGGCGGGCTGAGTGGCCAAGAAAACCCGCCCTACTGCCCCGCGATCCAGTTCCGAGAGAAGCTGTAGTTCGCCCAGCCGCTGGCCGGCTTGAGGAAACGTTGCGCTAGCGTGCTCCGGTTGCACCAATCGATGGCAGTCCAGCAAGACCTCAAGGGCATCCTGCCACTGCGGAAAACGCCGATAGATTTCAACGGGTTCGACCAGTTCCCCACGCTCTTCGCGTAGACAGACCTCCTCGTAAATGATTCGTACGGCGACCTCGGGCTGGGCCCGAATCTGAGGATCGCGGTCGAGCCAGTTTTCGGCCGGTGTTCGCAGCCCCTGCCGCCAGGCAGCTTCCATTTCGCGCAGGGCGTCGGCTTCCAGAAGGTCCAGCGAAAGATCTTGCGGCTCGGCCGACTTGGTGACGTCAACCGTTGATTCCAGATCAGATTCCCGGACGTTGTCGGGCCGCCGGCCAGCCGAGAAGCTCATGGAACGATGCCAGTTTTAGAATTACCGAGTGCCAGCGGCTTGCCTGAGCGCGATCCGCCGCGCGATATCGTAGAGGATGCGGCGGACGCTACTTTGGTGCAAGCTGGTCCGTGCGGCAATCGCGGCAAGCGACGCCCCTTGCCGCCTGAGTTCGAGCAACTCGTAATGAGCCGGCGGACAAACCTCCAGCATCTGACGCCAAAGTTCGTCGGCCTCGAAGCTTTCGCTAACCCGGCTCGAACGGGTCGATGCCAATGCTTCGATATCTGGCTGGGGCAATGCCCGTTCGCGTTCCAGCTCCGTTCGATGCTGGCGGAGCCGGTCGACGAAACGATTGTGCGTGGCCTTGACCAGAAAACCTCGCAACTGATTCGCGTCGTGGAAGCTCCACTTTGCCTTGCGGAACCCATCGAGTAAATCGGCCCACACCGACTGCACGATATCGACCGAATCGAACTTGGCGCGAAGCCCCGCCGACAATCTGCGCCGGACCACCATCCGTAGATATGGCTCATATGCCAAGAAGACTTGCTCGGCGGCGGTCGGATCGCCTTCGTTCAACTTCAACAGCAATGTATCGAGAGGCCCGGCGTTCATGGTTGACCCGCGGGGCTCTGCAACCGAGTAAACAGCCAACTCGACGATTCTTCCTCGGATTCCTCTTGTGCCGATCGCCGACACATGACCAATTCGCCGCCGAGTCCCTCGACTTCCCGCATCATCGACAAAAGCGCCTGGTCGACGGACTCCATGTTGACTGGCAGGCTGGCCAACAGCGCGGCTCTACTGCGATCACTCGCCACGGTTGCGATTTCGCCCGCGACCGGGCCGCTTGTCGACATCGTTGCAGCAGCGCTTTCGCTATTCGGATGCGAAGCGTCGCCGCTGGGCAACGCCGCGCTGCTGGGAGATCGCCCAAGATTGGGTTTGGATTGTGGGAGACGCGAATTGGGAGGCTGAAGGGTATCCAGACCAGGCCGGGGAACAAATGCCAGCCCGGGTTGGCTCCTGCTGGGACCGGTATCGCCTGGTGCATTCATCGACACGGTTGCTTGCTGCGGCAATGTTGGAATCGCGAAAACCGGTGCTCTGAACTCCTGGACGGTTGCGCTAGCGGTCTGTGAGGCGCGCATCGAGGTTTCTGCAATGCCGAGGCCGACGGTGACGGATTGGTTGGAGTGATGTTCGCCTTCGGCGATAGCCGTGTGCATCGCCTCCGAAGGGCGAGCGATGCGAGAATCGATGGGGGGAGCCACGCTCAAAGCTGGACTCAACTCAGTATGGACGGCAAGGCCGGCGCGCAGGTCGGCGGGCTGCACGACAGTGCCGTAGTTCTCGTCAACAACCACGACCACCACGAACAGTTCGGTCCCGCGGTCGATGGCGTGACTCGGGGCTGATGGGATCGGCCTGTCGTTCGCTTGAAAATCGCCCAGCGAGAACGGAGTCAAACCAGCACTTATGCCGCCGCCAAAGCTCATCGACGGGCCGAAAACCCGACCGAAGTCGATGCCCGCCAGAGGTGACATCCGCGCAAAATACGCGCCGTCGGCGTGGTTGGAGACATGGTCGTTTAAGTAAGATTCGAAGTGCGAGCCGGCCAGCGATTCGTAAGCCCCGGGCAGAGGGCCGTGGCTTAAGGCAAGCCGATCTTCAAGCCGCTCCAATCTCAGTGGAGGGCAATAGGGCGCCCCGCGGCGGTGCCTAAACGGGAGATGTGGCCTTCGCATAGATCGGTCTCTGTTCCAGAACATTCGAGCTATGGCGCACAATTTTATCTTGACGATTTATCCTATCTCACCCTGGTGCAGCTTGTCAATCGTGTACCCGGTGCCAAATCAAGCCAAATGATTTGACGCCCGCCAGAATTATTGCTTGCAATCGCTTTATGACCAATTATGCTGCGGCAGGCGGATTGGAGCGCCAAGGCACCTTCGGAGCGGAAATCGAGGTAACGCTCATGCGCCGGATCGTTCGTGGCATTGCGGCAGCCATTGCGGTTTTGCTCGGCGCAATGCCGGGGTTCTGCCTGGGCGCAGCTTATACCGTTACCGACCTCGGAACGCTCGGCGGCTCGCAATCCCACCCGCACGGCATCAGCCCCAACGGTCAGGTTGTCGGCGAAGCTAATACGGCCGGTGACGCCAGTACCCGCGCCGTCCAGTTCACCGGCGGCATTCAAGATCTCGGCACGCTTCCGGGTGGCCAAAACAGCAATGCGTTTGGTATTAGCGGCAGCGGACAAATCGTGGGCAGCTCCAGCGTTCCCGCCGGCGGGGTCCACGCCTTCTTGTTCGCCGGTGGCGTGATGCAGGATTTGAATGGCCTGATTGATCCGTCATCCGGATGGTTGCTGGGATCGGCGGAGGCCATCAACGACGCAGGCCAGATTACCGGTTATGGCATAATCAACGGAGCGCAACAGTTCCACGCCTTCTTGCTGACCCCCGTGTTGGTGCCCGAACCCGACAGCTTCGCGCTGGCCGTCTTGAGCTGCGCCGGACTCGTAATCTGGGGCTGGCGGCGGCGACGAGTGCAAGAAGCTCCAAATCTTAGGGCATGACAAACTTGACGCACACTGGCGAGCCGACTTCCAGCGTCTGGCCCGTCGGGGTCAAGCGACCCGTCTGTGGATCGATGCGAAAGACCACGACCGTGTGCGAGTCCTGGTTGCCGGCTAGCAGTAACTGTCCGCTGGGGTCGATGCCGAAGCCGCGCGGTGTCTTGCCCTGGGTCGATTTGTTTTCGACGTAGCGAAGGGTTCCGTCGGAGTCATCGACCGCAAACACCGTAATGCTGTCGTGCCCGCGGTTCGAGCCGTACACGAACTTGCCCGAGGGATGAACCTGCACCTCGGCCGTGCTGTACTCGGGCTTGAGCTGAACCCCTGTGGGCAAAGTTGCGATGGTTTGTCGCTCGATAAGTTGGCCGCGCTGGCCGTCGTAGGAAAAAGCCGTCACGGTGCAGAGGATTTCGTTGATCACGTAGCCAAACTTGCCGCTCGGGTGAAAAGCAAAGTGCCTTGGGCCGGAACCCGGCTTGACTACCGCCCACGGCGGATCGTTGGCCGAGAGCTTGCTGGTGATCGAATCGAACCGGTAGACCAACAGCTTGTCCAATCCCAAGTCTGCTGCAACGGCGAAGCGATTGCCGGGATCGACATTGATCGAATGGGCGTGCGGTTCTTTCTGCCGGGCTGGGTTGACGCTGCTCCCCTTGTGTTGGATGGCTGACACCGCCGGGCTGAGGCTGCCATCGGCTGCGATCGGCAGCGCCGCCACGCTGCCGCCGCCGTAATTGGCCACCAAGACGGTTTGCCCCGACTTATCGACGACCAAATGGCACGGCCCCGCCCCCTTCGACGATTGGTGATTGAGAAACTTGAGCATGCCCGTCGTGGAGTCGATCGCAAACGCACTGACTCCTCCGGTCGGCTTTCCATCAAAATCGTTGATCTCGTTGATCGAGTAGAGAAATCTTCGATTGGGATGCACGGCCAGGAAGGACGGGCTCTTTACCTCCGCGACCAGACCAAGCGGCTTGCATTTGCCGCTGGCCAGGTCGAGCCGATAGGCGTAGATCCCCTGGCTCTTTTCGCCGGTGTACGTGCCGACGTAGACTAGGCAGGTGCCGGCCGACGGCTTGGCAGCCTCGTCGCCACGGAGTTGCCGAACCACGCCAAGGATCGCCAGGCAGAAACACAGTCGGGCCAAAGTCGTGCAAATCATGGTGTCATGCCTCGGGAAAATGGGTTCACTTTTTTCGTACAGCACGTTTTAGTGTTTGTAAATCTTGTGCTGAGGGCGGCTGGCGAGAATTTGCTCCTTGCCCCAAGTCGTAACGTCTTTGAAAGCCTGGCTGTGAATGAAGTCGAGGAATGCCTGCTCGTCCGACCATTCGCTGGTAATCATGTAGGAAGTGTCATCAGCGACCTCATTCCATAATGTTGAACTCGTATGGCCCTTGGCTGTCCGCAGCGCGGCAAGCACGGCGCTAAATTTCTCTTTGAAATCCTGTTGCTTGCCCGCGATAACGTGGTAGTTCATGCCGACGGTAATCATCTTTGGAGGTACTTTCATTCCTTGCAATGCCGCGGAATCCGGGGCCGGTGGCTTAACAGTGTACCAGATCCGAGGGCGAGATATCACAAAGCGACGCCTGCCGGGCCGACCAGCCTTACAGGCCGGCCTCGCTCTCGATTCGTTTCGAAGCCGCCGGCTTCAGTACGAGTTTGTGCAGCGTTGGGCCCGGCAGGAACGGGGTGGGTTTGCCGTCGGCCCAGGCGTCGTGAGCGTCGCCGTAGTGCGGCGACAGTGGGTGTCCGGACTGGCCGCAGGGCATGTGAAAGTATCCTTCGCTCTCGTGGCCCGGCGAGACCGCCATCCGCTGTGAGGCACCTACCGCGGGCCCTTGGATTCGCGGCATATTGTCCGAGTCGCCCGGCAAGGCTCGCGCGGGCATGTCCAGCCACCGCGACAAGAGCGGCACGGCGAGACTGAGCGGATGCTGAATCTTGGTTGTGTTGTGTTTGCCCCAGGTATAGTCGGCCAGTTTCGCTCCATCGGAGGTGGCGTCGGCCACCACGGCATCGGCCGCCGACAGCAATAGCTCGTCCCAGCTCTCATAGCGCGGGTCGATCAAATGCTCGGGCCGCTCGGATACCAGCCGCCATACGGGCCCTTCGGTGCGATCCAGTTTGGCAATCGAGAAGCTCTTGTCGGCCTGCTTGCACGGATTGACGAGCACGTCGGAAAGCTGGGCGATTAGCTTCAGGCGGAACGCCCGGACCGCCCGGAATCCCACGGAATTGATCGACGCGTGCTCGCCCCAGTTGTCGACCAACTCGCGCAATTCACCGCGATGAGGATCCGCGTCGATCGCCTCGGGCGTGAGCGTGTCGAGCAACAGCGTCCGCCAACGATTGAGGAATACTGCTCGATCGTCAAGTTGAATCCGCAGCATGTCGGCCTCGGTCGCTTGCTCGGTCGCCAGCAAGTCGTCTCGGATTTGCTGTGCCCGCGCGCCCAGGTCATAGCCGCCGTCGCCGAGCTTGTCGAGCAGCTCGCCGCTGACCACTCGGGCGTTGGCCGTCCACAGCCGTCCGCCCTCGGGATCGATGATCCGCGGATATTCCTCGGGCGTCAGATACCCGTCCCAGCGGCGAGAGCCGTCGGCCCAGGATCCGGGCAGCCGGCCGTCGAAGCCGACGCGGCGCGGGACGCGGCCCAAGATCGTCCAGGCGATCCGCCCCTTGTCGTCGGCGACGACGAAGTTCTGGGCTGGCGACCCGCTGAGATTCGCCAGCCGCAGCGCTTCCTCCAGCGTCTGGGCCGATTCCATCCGCATCAAACCCATGTTGACGGCCGCGGTGTCGTGCGCTACCCAACGGATTGCGCGAGGTCGATTCTTGTGATCGTGGTCCCTGATCGGCCCCCAAATCGTCGAGACGACGTCGAGCGTCTCGTCGGCCGCGCCTTTGATCTTAATGGTTTCTTGGTGATGCTCGAATTTGCGCGGGCCATCGGGCGTCAGGTACGAATCCTGGTCGCTGGGGTCGGTTTCCACGATCACGACGTCGACCCAGTCACCCTCGCTATTGGTAAAGCCCCAGGCGACGTGCCCGTTGCTGCCGACAATGATCGCTGGCGTGCCGGGGAGCGAGACGCCGGTGACGCGTTGCTCAATGCCACCGTCTTCGGACGTGGGCCAAACGAATGAGGCGCGATACCAGATGTGCGGCACGCGGATGCCCAGGTGCATGTCGTCGGCCAGCAGGGCCCCGCCGTCCGCCGTGTGTTCGCCGGACACGGCCCAGTTGTTGCTGCCAGGATGGAAATTGTCGGTCAGCGGCAGGGAACCTGGGGGCGCAAGAAGATTTCGAGCCATCTGCTTTGGCTTTCGCGTGTCGAACACCTCGGGGCCGGGAATCGGCTGCACGTCGAACGCCTCGCCCTGAATGGGGGCGTCCCACTGCGTCCCCCGCGGCGCGAGAAAGTCGAACATCGGCTGCGGCAGCAAATCGTGCATCAGACCAAGCCGGGCCTCGTCGGCATAGTCCCCGCCTTGCAGATCAAGATACATCGAGAACATCACGAGCGCGCAATCCTCCGGCTTCCACGGCGTTGGTTCTTCGCCAAGCAACAGATACTCGAAGGGTTTGTTACCGAGCGACGCCAGGCCGGCATTCACGCCATCGGCATAAGCTTCAAGCAGCGATCGGTCCTCGGTGCTGCCCGTTGTCAGCATGCGCTGGGCGACGTCGCGGAAGCGGTTTACCCGTGCACCCCGATCGGCATCGCGGACCGCCGAGCCGATGATCTCGGCCAGCTCGCCCGCCGAGTTGCGCCGCAGCAGGTCCATCTGAAAGAATCGGTCTTGCGCGTGGACGAAACCGGTGGCAAACGCCAGATCGATGCGATTGACCGCGCGGATTGTGGGAATGCCCAAGCCGTCGCGCTCGACGACGACGGCGGCGGTGAGGGCCGGCAGCGTGATCTCTCCATCGAGTCGTGGCAAGCTGCGGGCGACCTGGCTGCGGACCCACAGACCCAGGCCGACCACCACCACCACGACCACGGCGGCGGCGATCGCCGAAATTTTCAGGACGCGTTTACGCATGGCATGGATTCCAAGGCCTGGCAGGGCCTGATTGCTATGGGGTCCCACAAATCGAGATTCAACCATTCTAAACCGGCCGCAGCCGCGCCGCGAGAGCGGCCAAGCGGCATTGGGTTTTGCAAACGGACACGACCTTCTGGTGTGATATAGTATCGCCAGCCCCGCTGCCTCTCGTAGTGTTTCGTCGGAGACCCTCGAAATGCGTCGTGTAAATGCACTTCGTCCGGGGCTGGCTCTTTTCCATCCCACTCCAACAAACTCGGAAGAAGCCGCCGCGGCCAACGCGCTTCAGCGGCCCAGCGGAGCGGTGGAAATCGTCTGTCCACGCTTTGAATGCAAACGCACGATCGCAATCGCAAACGGAGAATCCATCATGAATGTCACGAATCACCAGTTCCGACTCGCCGCCCGCCCGGTCGGTATGCCCAAACGCAGCGACTGGGACTACACCGAAGAGGCGGTTCGCGAACCGAGCGACGGCGAACTGCTGGTGAAGGTGCTCTACATCTCGCTTGACCCGGCCATGCGGGGTTGGATGAATGAGGGCAAGTCTTATATTCCGCCAGTGGGTATCGGCGAGGTGATGCGGGCCGGCGCGGTCGGTCGCGTGCTCGCGTCGAAGGATGCCACGTACGCCGTCGGCGACCACGTCTACGGCACTTTCGGCGTGCAGGAATATGCGGTGGCCAAAGCCAGGAGCGCCAGCAAGGTCGACCCAAGGATCGCGCCGCTGCCGGTCTATCTCGATACCCTCGGCATGCCCGGCATGACGGCCTATTTCGGACTGCTCGACGTGGGCCAGCCGAAGGCGGGCGAGGCGGTCGTCGTCTCGGGCGCGGCTGGCGCCGTGGGCACGGTGGTAGGGCAGATCGCCAAGATCGAGGGATGCCACGTGGTCGGCATCGCCGGCGGCGCCGAGAAGTGCCGGTATGTCGTGGACGATCTTGGATTCGACGCGGCCATTGACTACAAACGAGAGGATGTCAAAGAAGCACTGCGAAAACTTTGTCCAAGAGGCGTCGATGTCTATTTTGACAACGTCGGCGGCGATGTCCTCGATGCCGTGCTTACGCAGCTCGCCCGCGGCGCGCGGATCGTCATCTGCGGCGCGATCTCGCAGTACAACAACACCGACGGCGTGCGGGGCCCAAAAAACTACTTGTCCCTGTTGGTCAATCGCGCGAGCATGAAGGGCATGGTGGTGTTCGATTACGCCGAACGCTACGGCGACGCGGCGCGCGAAATGGCCGGCTGGATGGCCGCCGGCAGGCTCAAGTCGCGCGAGCATATCGTCGAGGGCCTGGAAACGTTCCCCGACACCCTGCTGAAACTTTTCAAGGGCGAGAACATCGGTAAACTCGTGCTCAAAGTAGCGGAGGTTTGATGTCCGCGAACCGCAGGTATGTCAACCGCGGTCGGCCGCGACACCTTGCGGCCGACCGCCGGCCGGGGAAGCCGATTTGTTCCAGTGAGGGGTCTTTGGCCCAAATCGCAACAATCCAAGGACTCTCTTCGGTTGGACTCCTTGCTTGCTAAACGCCACAGGCAGCGCAAGCAGCCCGCGCACGACCAGGCCACGCCGCCAGCGCAGCGATTCGGGCGCTACTGCCAGCCGTACATCCCCAATGCGTCGCAGCAGGGAGTTGACCGCGATCTGTCCTTCCAGCCGCGCCAACGGCGCTCCGAGACAGTAGTGAGTCCCCAATCCAAACGACAGGTGCTTGTTCGGCTCGCGCGTAATGTCGAGCTTGTCCGGATTGTCAAACTGTCGCTCGTCGCGATTGGCCGAGGCAATCACCGCCATGACCAGCTCTCCGCGCGGGATCGTGACTCCGGCCACCGTCACGTCCTCGCACGCGCGACGTTCGGTTGCCGTTTCCACCGGGCTGTCGTAGCGCAAAAGCTCCTCGATCGCCGGTTTGATCAGTGCCGGATCGCGGCACAGGCGGTCCAGTTGATCTCGATTTTGCAGCAGGGCAAGCATTCCGTTGCCGATCAGATTGACGGTGGTTTCATGACCGGCCAACAGCAACAGAAACACCATCGCGACGAGCTCATCTTCGCTCAACTGCTGGCCGGCTTCCTCGGCTTGTACCAGCGCCGTGAGCAGATCGTCCCGGGGATCGGCCCGGCGCTTGATGACGAGCTTGCGGATATACCGGAGGAACGCCAGTCCGTGCGGAATGATTTTCATCGTGCCCCACCAACTGGAGGCGCTGGCCATCAGGATGGCGCTCGACCAGCGATGAAACTTGTGGCGGTCCTTGACGGGCACGCCCAGCATTTCGGCGATGATCGTCGTGGGTACGGGGAGGGCATAATCGTGAATCAAGTCCATTTGTCCGCGGCGTACCACAACGTCGAGGAGTTCGCCAGTGAGAGTCTCGATGCGCTCGCGCATCTGCTCGACAAGCCGCGGCGTGAAGGCCTTCTGCACCAGGGCCCGCAGGCGTGTATGATCGGGCGGGTCGACTTCAAGCATGTTGCGCGCGAGCGGCTGGAAGGCACGCGGCATCCAAGGCTGCTTCGCGACCTGTTCGGGCGTAAGGGCCTTCAGGCGGTCCTTGATGAAGCGCTCGTCCTTCAAAGTCGCCGCCACGTCGTCGTAGCGCGTGATGAGCCAGGCCGGTTGTTTGTCGGCCAGGGTGATACGGTAGACCGGCTCGTCGGCGCGAAGACGCGCATAGAACGGATAGGGGTTCGCCTTGAATTTCGAGCTGGCAATGTCGATGCTCATGGCCACGACCTTTCTGCGAGGGGCGACCAGCGGGTCCTCGAAACCCCGACCCGGCGCGCGTCGAGCGTGAACCGGTCACGATACGCGCGGCGGACTGAAACCAATCGGCGATGGCGATCACGTCCGTCGAGTATTCCAGATTCGCAATTCGCCGTAAAGAGTAGCTCGGTCGAAACAACCCGAATCGAGGACGCCAGTCCGCACGCCACGAGCCTTGCGGCGGCCAAATAAACGCGAGCAGGCGTCAAAATGCGGTTACGGCGTAACTTCCTGCGGAATTTCCGGCTGCGCGATGACGCACACCCGGCAAGGCGCATGTCGGACGATCGTGTTGACGTCCAAGGATGGCGGCCCCTCGGACTCGGAGGGAACCCCAATCAGGATCAAATCGCAATGATCCTCCCGAGCTACGCGCAACAGGCTGGCGGCCGGCTCGCTGTCTCCCAAATCGCAAAGGTCGACCTGGCGGCGGAGCTGCTTGGCACGCGCCAAATCTTGTTGCAGCCAATCCTGGGCGGGCTCGGCGGGGGCGGGAAACCGCGCCACCGACAGCGTGATCTCGGGGTCGAGCATCGTCAGGACCGCCGAGAACAAATCGCTGCTCTCAAGACTGTCGAAGTGCACGAACATCGCGTGGCGGACGCCCAGGCCGGCGGCACGCAGTTGCGCGATGGAGCGCGCTCGCGCTTCGCCAAATTTCGGAATGCGATTGCCTCCCGCAAGATCGAAATAGACGTCCCTGTCTTTGCTCAGAATCCGAACCGTGAGCGGCTGTGGTGAATCCTCGCACAAATTCATCCAGTAGAACGCGACCTGCTCGAGTTGCTCGTCGGCCGTGAACTTATTCGAGGCCCCGATGATCAGCTCTTGAACCTGCAGGTTCTTGGCTGTCTGAATGATCGCGAAGAACGGATTGTTCGTGGGGACAATCAAGGGGTGAACCTGCTTGCCCGCCCGCTCGGCCCGTTCGACCACGGCGGTCATCAACTGCTGGTCATAGCGGTCCAGATTGAGATCGCGCGAGGTGATCTCACCACCGGGCGGCATGACTTTGGCCGTCATGACGACGGCATCGGTGGTATCCGGGTCGGTCTCGTGCAGGGATTTTTCCAACATGAAAAGATTCTGTGGCGAACGTATGGCCACCAATTTTCGGTATGGCTTGGTCAGCCCCAGCTTCTCCGCCGCGACGCCTTCGGCCGTCTCTCGATTGAATTGCTCCAGGTGCTCGTGCTTCGCCCCGTGGCGGCGTTTCTCGTAATACCGCTCGGTCGCGACGAAGACGGCGAGGAACGCCGCAGTGAAGATCGCACCGCTGATCGTCGCCACTTGCTTGGTCAGGAAGTTCGCCAGAGCGGAGAGGAGCACAACCAAGAAGATCAGACCCAGGCCGATCGGCACCTCCACGTTGCCCACGCGCACATTGAACGGCACTTTGAATTCTCGCGGGCTGCGGTCCCTGAAGCGCAGCACTACCATCGAGGCCGTCTTGAACACGAAGCTCCACACCACGCCGAAAGCGTAGGCTTCGCCCAGCAGGATCATGTCGCCGCGACTGACGATGATCGTGAATAGCTGCAGGCCGGTGATGAGCCACAAAATGCGCGATGACGTGCCGAAGCGGCGGTGCGGCTTGAGGAACCAGTCGGGCAAGACGCCATCCTCGGCCACGCGGCTGAGGACACCGCTGGATCCGATGATCGAGGTATTGACGGCCCCGGCCAGGATCAGGAAACCGACGACCACGACAAACGCGTTGAGCAACAACCGAATCGCCACCGGACCCATCAACTGCATCGCCAGGCCGCCCATCCAGTTTTCGTAATACTCCCCCATCCTCAAGTTGTCTGGGATGAGCAACATCGCCAGTAGATTCATGGTGCCGGTCAGCGCAAAGCTGTAGAAGAAAACAATGAAAGCCGCCTTCTTGAAGTTGGGCAGCTTCGGTGACGCCACTTCGCGGTACACCTGCGCCAGCGTCTCCTCTCCGCTCATTGCCAGAACCGAATGACCAAAGGCGAGAATCAAACCGATGAGGCCCACCAGACTCAACCAACTCTCCGGCGATCGCAGCTTTTCCGCAAGAGACGGAAAAACGCGGGGGATGAAGCCAAGCGGGTCCTCCTGCTCGCCGGTTAGCGGATTGATCTTCGGCACAACTTTTCCGGCGTCGTCGATTTCCACTTTCTCGCTCAGGTCGGGCTGCCACGATGGCAGGTCATTAACCGGCCCTTTTACCGCCAGGCTGACGAGGCTCCAGGTCAGCAGGATCACGCCCATGACCGTGGTGGCGATCATGATCTTGAAGGCCTTGTCGCTCGACTCGGACATGCCAAGAAGATTCTGGCGAAAGAAGTACAAGGTGATGAGACAAGCAATCAGCACCGATCCGGCGCTCTTAATCGATTGCCTCGTCCCCTCGTCGAGTTGGATGTTGGTGTAGCGCGCCACGGCCTCCAGCGCAAGACCGACGATGTACTGACCCGCCGACACGCCGCTGATGGGCCCGGTCAGAACGTAGTCGAACAGCAGGGCCGAGACGGACAACTTGGCGAGGAAGCCGCCCATCGCCTCTTTGACTACCCGGTAAACTCCACCGCGAACGAACAGGGCGCTACTCTCGATGTACACCGCGCGCATCGCATAGCTAAACAGCAGCACCGCCAGGATGAACCACGGCGCGGCCTTGCCGATGGCGCTCTCGACGATCGCGCCGATGTAGTAGACCGTGCTGGACATGTCGCAGAGCACGACGGCGGCGGTGCGCCAGTAGGAGATAAATGTGAACATCACGCTGCTGACGACAATCATCTGCGTCGTTCGCTTCAGTGGGCGCGCAGCGGCACGCGTAACATCGTCGCCGGAATCTTGGCTGGCCATTTTCAGAAAACCTTTGCACCAGAAACGATGCAAAAATCATGGCCACGGGCGTCCGTGCATCAGACGTGAGGGCCCTTTCAATTAAGTCAAAGCACCGCGCTTCGAACTGCCGCCGAGGTTAGCTGACGGGCTAGGACTTGAAAGTATCCCGGTCCTTGACGGACCTGAGCCCCAGAGCGGTTCACAACCGCTCGTTGGTTCCCCCGTTCCCGCGTGTTTGGTGTCCGCGAGACTAGGCTGCACTAAGGCAAGATTCTACGCACAACTCGCCAAGGTGTAAATATGGTCTTCCTAATTCCAGGGCCGGATTGAAGTTGCAGCTCAAACATCGAGTCCGTCCGTCGTGCGGTAGCCGACGCGCTTTGCCAGCGTCGCCGCCTGGTGGTCATGGTGTCCGATTATCTATGAACTCATCGCGCCGTCGGTCACGCCGGACGGGGTAACTCACGACCCGCCAGCGCAGGTCCAAGGGGCGCGCGCTCGTCGAAATGATTTTGGTCCGTGGGCTGCATTTTGCGCAGCAAGAGAATATCCGCGTACCGAATAACCTCGCAGCCAACAAAGTATTCGAGGCCGACGTGCGTCGACCAGCGAAGTTTGAGCGGAATTCGAACCTCGCTGGCGGATACGGACGCAAAAATGCAAACATCGCGCGTGGCTGGAGGGGTCCAGCGCATTGTCAAACAAACACCGCCGTCGGAAAGATCGTGAACCGTGGCCGGAACTCGTGGCTCTCCAGGTTGCAACTGTACTTGCACCGGGATTCGGATCGGTTCGCGGCGAGCAAAGCGGCGCTCCAGAAGCCCGCTGTCAAGCAAATTCTTGAACGACGCGTCGGATAGGGGTGGGTTGATCCCGCAGCCCAGCAGCCAATCTCCGGCGAGATTAGGCCAAATCCAATGGACTTCCGCGAGAGCCACCAGCGCGCAGTCGAGGCTCGGGCTGGCGAGCGATATCCGGCATTCGTATTCCAGCTCCGGCAGCGCGGTGACGAGTAGCTTGGCTCCGGTCGGTGAGATCTCTCTTAACTCGGCCGCGTAAGAGTCGGGGCGCTCGGGCTCTCTGGGGAGAACCGTGGCCTCGATCAATTTCGGATTGATGACGGTGTAATATCCGCCACGGGGTTGATGTTCTGCCATTGTCGATTGATTACCTATCTGGTCACATCAGATTTGTTTCTCAACAAAGAACCTTAGATTATTTATCCACGCGTGATTTTTAATTGTCCTACAAATGCCGCTATTCACGCCGCTTTGGGCCAGGCGGCTAGAACCGCCGCCGGCGAGTCCTTTTCCATTGCGATAATCGGCTATCCGCAACTCCCATTTCTTCGTCCCATCCCGCACAACCCTTCGCGGCAGCGCAGCCCCCGTCGATTTCGCAACCTGCGCCACAATCGTCCGATGGGCGAAATGCTCGGCAAAAACCGTCAAAAAGCGTAGACGGACAACGAGCACGTTGACCATAATCTGGACTGCCTCTTCTCGAAAACTCTTCTCGTGTTGAAACACGGTTGCCTTTTACGCCTGGGATACAGCACATCATGGCGAATGTAACCGACTCGAAACTATGGCAAGCGATTTCGCTAGCGGATTTACAACATCAGGCGCGTATACCGGACCCGCACCTCGTGCCGCAGACCGGTGACGGAATGGCAGCTTGGTTGATCGACGAGACCGATATTGCGCATCAGGAATTCGCCATGGTGGGATTGTCAATGGCGCTGCGCCACTTGTTCGATAGTGGACGCGACCAGGTTGTCTGGAATTTCGCGCGGCCCAAGTCCAATTGGCTCTCCGCAAGCGAGCTTTTGGTGCGCGTCGATCCGCAACACGGCTCGGGTGGGCTAGCCGCCACCGTCGCGAGCGCGGCGGGACTTGATGCCAGCCAACGCACGGACACTAAGCCATGGGTCATTATCGTTGACGATGCCAGGGATTTTTTTGCGAGTGATCGCGCCGGCGACCTTCAATCGATCCTGCAAAAATCACCGCAGTTACTGCTGGTTGCCTGCGATACCGGCGAGGTGGAGTTTACAACCGGATCCAATACCGGCCACCATGCGGGTCGGTCGGCGATCGATATAACGGATCCCCTGGGTTTTGAGTATGTCGGTCCCATTCCAGCGAGTGATTCGCGGCAATTGATCGAGGTTTTGGCGAAAATCAAACAGCTTGGCCAACCGACAGTCTTGCACTTGAAAACTCGCAAGGCGGGCGGGCCGACTCCGGTGCCACATGCCGCGGGCCCGTGGGAATCGCCGAACCTTCGAGAGGACGTTTCTCCAAGCAACGTGCTGCGGCACATTGTCAGTCGAGAACTGGCTCAGCGCGCACACAATGACGCTCGGATTATAGCGATCTCTACGTCGATCGAAGCGGAACTTTTGCGGCCCTGGGCGCCCTTGGCGAACCGCATGTTTAGAGTGGAGTCCGGGGTGTCTTATGCTTTGCAATGGTGCGCCACTCTGGCGTCCGGCGGAAGCCGTCCGTTCGTGTTTCTTTCCTGGCAAGAACTGCAAAACAGTTTTGGGCAGGTGCGTCAGGACATCTGTTTGAAGCGCGCCGCGGTCACGCTGATTGTTGAGCCCGGCACGGAGCTACCCGGTGGCGCGGCCTCTTCCATGGGATTGGCCGGGGTTCGACAATTACCCCATCTGTGCTTGTTGTCACCCAAAGATTC
>JACQFF010000167.1 GCA_016200205.1 Planctomycetia bacterium | reverse complement strand
TGAATCGCGAATATGTCGGACAAAACGAGGCCCGAGCGAAGTTTCTGCAACCCCCGGTGCCTCTTTGACGAATGCCGAAAATGTGTTTTCCTCGGGAATTCGAGGGTTAACCGTTCCAAAAAGTGCAAAAGTCGAACTTAGTGGTAGTCAGCGCGCAGCGCGACTAGAATGCACCCGGTCATCGATGCCAACCGCGGAATGCCAAGAGAAGTGCACCAGGAGTCTGACTTTTCCAGCCTGACGGGAAAGGAACAGTGCGGATGAACAAGCAACATACGCGACACACAAAGGGGCTGCTGGCTTCAATCGCGTCGACCTTGCGGCAAACCGCACGCTGGCGGCGCCGCGGAAGGTTTCTGTTGGGTCTTGCCGCCTGCGGCGCAATGGCTTCTTTGCTCCAGGTCGCCCCCTTATACGCCGACGACGTCAGCACGGCCATTTTCGTGATGAAAGTCGATGGCAGCCAACTGCGCAAGGTCGCCGCAGTCGAGGGTTACAAGAAGCTCAACTCGCCTCAATGGTCGCACGACGGCAAACGGCTTGCCTTTAATGCCATCGAGGGACCTGACGGCGCCGAGAAGTTTTTTGTCATCGATGCGGATGGCCAGGGATTGCAAGAGGTGGGCGAAAACTCGATGCCGCATTGGTCGCCCGACGACAAGCAGTTGGCATACCACAATTACGGCCGAGGCGGCCTCAAGGGAGGCGTCTACGTGCAAAACCTGGACGGCAAGGGGCGCGACTGGCTCGCCGACGGATACAGCCCGCGCTGGTCGCCCGATGGGAGTCAGATTGCTTATATCTCCGGGCGATCCGTGAAAGTGCTCGACCTTGTTGAAGGCCAGGCGCGAGACCTGACCACCGAAGCGTTCGATGAGCTTTACTTCGGACTCGATTGGTCGCCGGATGGCAAGCGGCTGGCTTTTATTGGCCGCCGCAATGGCGATCGCGAGTTGTTAATCGCCAGCGGCCAAAGCTTGAAAGTTCGATTACGTGGCAATTTGAGCGGCAACGTCGGTTGGTCGCCCGACGGCAAGCGCTTGGCCATCGGCTTCGACCGTTCCATTCACCTCATCGACCCCGATGGCACAAAGGCGCCTGAGCTGATTCCGGGCCAAGAGGGCGACAATCGCGGCCCCGCCTGGTCGCCTGACGGGCAGTGGCTGGCATTTTCCAGTGATCGAAAAACCGATGGGGTGCCGACAAAAGTGGCCCGCAAGCGTCCCCTGAAGTTGGAAGAAGTTGTTCGCCACCCCAAGGGATCGATCGTCTACAGTTTGGCTTACACGCCCGATGGCCGCCGCGCGGTCATGGGAGGCGACCCGGTCAATAACGGAGTACAAGTTTGGGACTTGGCCAATGGGGAGGTGAGCAACTACAGCAGTCCGGGCATTCTGATCGCGATGTCGCCGGGTGGCCGGCAATTTGCCACTGCCTGGCTCAGCCCGACGATCCAACTGGTGAACGTTGACAACGGAGAGGTGGTGCGCGAGCTGAATCATGGAAATGTACCCAGCACGCTCAGCTATTCCAAGGATGGCGGCCTGCTGCTCTCGGGTGGATTGAACGACAAAGTTTTGCACGTCTGGGACATGAACACGGGCGACAAGGTTTGCACTTTCTCGGGACACGAACATTGGATTGCCCGCGCGGCCTTCCTGCCGGACGGCAAAGATGCGGTTTCGGTTTCCCACGACAAAACGCTGCGCGTTTGGAATGCGAAGACGGGCATCCAAAAACTGTCGATCGCCCATCCCGAGCCCGTATATGGCCTTGCCATTTCGCCGGATGGCCGCCAATTTCTCACCGGCACCGGCGGAGCGTTGATCGGCAATCCGCTGGTCTTGCAAATGGCGCAAGGTGGCGACAATGTATTGCGGTTGTGGAACGCATCCGACGGAAAGCTGGTTCGGGAACTGAAGGGGCATACGCATGCTGCGTTTACGGCCGACATCTCACCCGATGGACGCCTGGCCATTTCGGGTGGCTGGGATGGCACGATTCGACTTTGGGATCTCGGCAGTGGAGAAGAACTCCATCGAGTCGAAGGAAAGGGGGGAGTCATGAAAGTCGCCTTCTCGCCTGACGGCAAACAGGTGTTGGTCGGAGGGGGAGTTACACGGCTTGCCAATTCTAGAATTGCCGAAATTCCCGACGAACAGATCCGGTTGTACAAACTTGTCGAATCCCCGGCCGGTGCCGCCACGGCCGCGCCAGAGGCCAAGTAAGTCAGCCGATTCGTGGAGCGAATGCCGCCTGCAATATGCCGAATTTTTCAGTCTCCCCAGAGAGAGTGGAAGGAACAGAGTCAATGAACCTGTCGGCAATCCCAGCGACAAACTCGCCACGGGCTCGAATCGGTAACGCGCCGCCGAACAACATCCACGTGAGAGCGCGGGCGGCGGTTACGCTTCGAGTCGGCCGTATTCTTCGCGGCGATTGCCGCGATGCAGGGAGGCCGGCTAGTAGTGCCAGGTCGGAAGCTCAAAGAGCAGAAATCCATTGACCGGTTTTCGATTCCAAACGGAGAATACTCGCAGGGAGGTGCGGTCGAATGACGCTTACAGCAGGCCGTACGGCGCGCTGGTGCGCACTAGTGGCAATCGTGGCTTCTTGCATCGGGTGTGATCAGGTCACAAAAGGCGTCGCGGTTACCCATCTTAAGGGCCACGATCCGCGAGCTTACTGTGGTGGTGTTGTGCGCTTAGAGTATGCGGAGAACCCTGGCGCATTCTTAAGCATTGGTGCGCAATTGCCCCCCATGGCGCGCCTGATTGTGCTGACCGTTGTCAACGGCTTACTCATGGCGGCGATTGCCGCCGTGTTGGTGGTCCGTTGGGACATGTTGGCCTGGCACTTTCTGGCCGGCACGCTGCTCTTGAGCGGCGGAATCGGAAACCTGATTGACCGGGTAAGATTTGAGGGACTGGTCGTTGATTTCTTGAACTTGGGGATTGGACCGCTGCGCACCGGCATCTTCAACGTGGCGGATTTGGCAATCACGATGGGGGCAATCGTCCTGGTATTGGCCAGGCACAGAGCCAACCCGGCCACAGCACCGATCGACCAGGCATAAAACTGGTGACTTCTACCCGTTTTGTAGCCGTTTTGGTCGCGGGGAGTGAAATCTTGCCTTCGCGCGGCTATGATATCAGGCGCTATTCGGGTGGTACCTTTACGTGTCGTAACCACCCCGTCGTGGGCCTTTCGGGAGATGCGAATTGCAAGCGCCGAAATCAATCGCCGCGAGTTGCCTTGCAGTGCTGGGCCTGGTCAGCATGGAGCTGTCCGCGCCGGCTGAAGATTACGGCCTACTTCAGCAGACCCACGCCTGGGGGCGATTTGGCAAAGGTTCGTGGCGGCAAGTGCGAATCCTCACCGAAAGCTTCGATGACCATGGGACCCTCACGAATTCCAGCACCACCGACAATAAAACGACCATCGAGGAGGTCACGCCCGAGCGAGTGACTTTGAAAATTGAAGTCACCGTGGAGATCGCGGGTCAGAAGTTCCCGTCTCAACCGCAAATCATCAAGCAAGGCTACGCTGGCGAGAACGTCGGGCAAAGCGTGTCGATCAAGCCGCTCTCGCAAGAAGTGCTGATCGTCGACGATCGCGAGATCCCGTGTCAGACTCAGCAGATCGAAATCCTCGGGGGCGCGAGCAAGGAGGTCAGCCTGATCAGCTATTCACCGCGCGTGACGCCCAGCATTTTGAAGCGCAAGAGCACGACGAGCGAAGTCGCCAGCGCCCGTACCACCCAGGAGACGGTGAGCGAGGTGTACGCCCTGGATATGCCCTTCAAGGTCCTGGGGGAAATCAGAAGCGCATATTCAATGCGGCTGGTCCAAAAAAACAATCGCGGCACAACGACTACCTGGTCGGTTCACGTGCATGACGTGCCGGGCGAAGTGGTCGCCCATTCTTCGAAAAAGCTTGACAGCCAGGGACGGCTCGTTCGGCGCAGCACGCTGGAGCTCGTGGCCTACGGCGTGGAAGGCGATGATTCGTTTCGCGATGGCGGCCGTCGGGTGCGTCGCTATAAGCGGGGTCGCGAGAGCCGGTGACCGATTGGCGGGGCCGATCTTTGCGGGTTATGCGCTAAAGAATATCCGGCGACAACCAGGCTGCCATTGGCCCCCACTTGAATTTGGGCCTGCGCGGCCGCGCTGCAACCTTGAACGCATTGTCGCGTGCCCTATAATTAAACTCTCTGTTTTGGGGGGATCTTCGGATCTGTTCGCCCACGAGTCTCGACCTCATGTCCGGTACGTTCAATGGCTATCATGTTTGGCTCGGCATTCCGCCAAACGAGCAGCCTCCGAATCATTACCGTCTGCTGGGAATCGCCGCCTTCGAGGTTGATCTGGACGTGATCGAGCACGCCGCCGATCGGCAGATGGCCCACGTACGGACTTTTCAGTCGGGCCAGCACCGAGCACTGTCGCAACAGATCCTCAATGAACTGGCCGGGGCGCGGCTGTGCCTGCTTAATCCCGAAAAGAAAACCCTGTACGACCAAGAGCTGCGGGCCAAAATCGATGAGGCTGTCAAAGGAGCCGCTGTACCCCTGGGCAAAGTCGTCCCGGTCGCTAAGCCCGTGGCTAAAGCCGTTCCGCTGGCCAAGCCCGTGGCCAAGCCGCAGGCCCGTCAACTGTCCCCTGAAGTCCCCGACGAGATTGCCTTGGACCTCGCTTCGTTTCCGAGCAGTTCGTCCGGGGGACCGCCGTTCCAAATCCATGTGAAGCGGCGGAAATATAATCAGGCGTCCGCGGGTAAAAACGCCGCCATCTTGGGTGCCTTGATGGCCACGGTGGTCATTAGCGGTATTTTTCTGTACTACTTTGTGCGAAACTTGGATTGGAAGCAGCTCTTGGGAACGCCCAGTTCCGCAACTGCCTCCCAAAGCGAAGTCATTGCACGGCCGGCGCCAAACCCGACCGCCCCGCCTCCACCCGCTCCCAACGCCGGACAGCCATAGCCCACCACTTGAAAACGATTGCAACGAGCCCGCGATTCCGCCGAACCTCCGAAGGCTCGCCAGCGCATCGAGCAAACGTATATTGGGCGGGGTCGATAAAGCCGTTCGCACGCGGGGTAGTGCGTTGCCAACTCCGGCCCGGAGTTGCATAATCGAAAATTCTTCCCTTCTTCGTGGAGCTGTTGACCATGCGAAACAAGCTTAATTCACTGGGCATAACCTTCGACGACGTATTGCTGGAGCCTCGCTATAGCTCCGTCGTTCCTTCGGAGGTCGACGTTAGCACGCGCCTCACTCGGCGCATCGGTTTGAATATTCCATTGCTCAGCTCCCCCATGGATACCGTGACGGAAAGCGAGATGGCGATCGCTCTGAGCCAGGAGGGGGGACTGGGGGTTATCCATAAAAACATGTCGATCGAACGCCAGACCGAAGAGGTCGACAAAGTGAAACGCAGTGCCAACGGCATCATCACCGATCCGGTCACGCTACCACCGGATGCTACCGTCGGCAGGGCCCGCGAGGTCATGGACCAACACAATGTGTCCGGCGTCCCGATTACCACCCTGGGCCGCAAGCTAGTGGGCATCATTACTCGCCGCGACCTGCGGTTTTTAGAGAATACCCAGCTCAAAATCGCCGAGGTGATGACCCGTGAGAACCTTGTAACGGCTACGGGAAACGTAACGCTTGAGGAAGCTGAGAAGATTTTGATGGCAAAAAAGGTCGAGAAACTTTTGCTGGTTGACGAAAATCATACACTGACCGGCCTGATTACGATCAAAGACATCGACATGATGAAACGATTTCCTGATGCATGTAAAGATGCGAAAGGGAGGCTAAGGGTCGGAGCTGCAATCGGCGTCCACGACTACGAAAGAGCCGCAAGCTTGCTAGCAAAAGACGTCGACGTGCTGGTTGTCGATAGTGCGCATGGCCATTCGGCCAATGTGATCGAAACGGTGAAGAACCTCAAAAAACGCTGGGATATTGACGTGGTCGCCGGAAATATTGCCACGGCCGAAGGATGTCGGGACCTGATCTCCGCGGGTGCTGACGCCGTGAAAGTCGGCATCGGGCCGGGATCCATTTGCACGACGCGAATTATTTCGGGAGTTGGCGTTCCGCAAATTACCGCGATTTTCGACGCAGGCCAGGCTGCCGCGGCCGCCGGAGTGCCGGTCATCGCTGATGGTGGCATTCGCTTTTCGGGCGATCTCACGAAGGCGCTGGCCGCCGGTGCACATGCGGTGATGATTGGCGGGCTTTTTGCCGGGCTGATGGAAAGCCCTGGCGAACAGATATTGTACCAAGGACGGAGTTTCAAAGTTTATCGGGGCATGGGATCGCTGGGCGCGATGATGCAGGGCTCGAGCGAGCGATATCGCCAACGCGGCGCCGAACGCAAGCCCGGCAAACTTGTGCCGGAAGGCGTCGAAGGCCGGGTTCCGTTCAAAGGACCTTTGAGCAGCTTTGTCTATCAACTCGTCGGCGGGCTTAGGGCAGGAATGGGATACTGCGGAACTCAAACCATCGAAGAGTTGCGCACGAAAACACATTTCATCCAGATCTCCGCGGCGGGAGTACGGGAGAGTCATCCTCATGACATTGCAATTACGCAGGAAGCGTCCAATTACAGCACCGAATATACTTCGGGCGACAACTATTGAGCCCGATTCGGCTGGTCCTCAGCCCATGCGCCGCGCCCTTCGGCGGTACGCGGCCTGGGGTACCTTGGCGGTGGCCGCCAGCATCGTCGTGTGTTCGACGGCACTTGCCGGCGAGGCTCCCCGACAGTCACCCGCGTCTTCCAAGCTGAAATGGCAGGTCCGCAGCAGCCCCGTTCAGCGCGCTTCCGATCAATCGGAGACGCCCAGTTCGCCGCGCTTCGAAACGCAGCAAATTGCCGCGGAGGCACCAGTTCATCCGCCTTCGGCCAAGTCGTCCCGCGCTAAGCTACGCGATTTGATTATGCAGGTGCAGACCGACAAGGCAGACCCCTTCAAAGATCCGTTTGCCGATGAAGATCGGGCCAAAAATGCCGATCTCCGCATAGCCCCCCCGGCGCAGACGGAAAGCGTAGCGCCGCCGCAGGGCGAGCCGGCTCCCTTGCGGAGCAGACCCGATCCATTCCCGGAGGAAGAGATCCCTTCGCCCCCGACGACCGAGGCACCCCTGCCCCAAGGCTTGCTGGCTCCTGCTGAAGGGGTTTCTTGCCAAGAACAAATGGATGCATGTATCGAGCTCGTCCGCAAGCTGCGAGAACGCGACATCACCACGATTGTTCCGGAAATAGCGATCGATGGTGTCGAAGGTCAAGACTATCCCTGCGAATGCAAACTGGGAAATGTGCCTTTTGAGGGCCGCTCGTGGTCGCCGACCAAGTTCACCTGGAAGGCGACCGGCGTGTGCCACAAGCCGCTGTACTTCGAGGATGTTCAACTGGAACGCTATGGACACTCGTGGAATCCGGTGGTCCAGCCGTTCATGTCGGCAGGGCACTTTTTTGTTTCCGTGCCGCTGTTGCCTTACAAAATGGGTCTCACTCCGCCCAACGAATGCATGTATACCTTGGGCTACTATCGGCCGGGTAGCTGTGCTCCTTACGTGATCGAACCAATTCCGCTGAGCTTGCGTGCGGCCCTGTACGAGAGTGCGGCGGTTACGGGATTCGTCTTCTGGTTTTGGCCGCCGGCCGGCGGCTAATCCGCAACTGGTCGCAAAAACACAAACCGCCAAGCCGCAACTGGCTTGGCGGTTTGCAGGGGATATACTCGCGCGTCCACGGCGAGCATTGTTGCGCTCTCAAAGATTATTCTCCGGCAATGAAGTCTGGTGATTGCGCGCATGGTTGCGACGCACCGTATTGCCATAAAAATGACCCAGGCGCGAGGGCCGTTCCAAAATCGGTAGTTGCCGAATCTCTTGCCGCGCCAGCACCGTTTGTCTGGCCAATACCGTAGCCGGTACACCAAATTGAGCGACAACAAGGAGCGCAAATACTGTACAACGAGAGATCATGACCTTCCCCCCTCGATCTTGATTTCGACTGATTTATAGCCGACCGAAGCACAATTGCCTGCCAGCACTCCGCGAACCAACTACGATGGTCGCATTGAAAACTGATCGGCGGTCGTTGATCCGCAGTTTGCAGAAAACTCGCTCGCTCACTCCACCGCCGGTAACTGCCTGGCGAAAATGCCAAACAGGAGAGGTCTGCGGATTTCTCGGATCCGACTGAACAGGCGGGCCGACTACGGCATTTGGCGGAGTCTGCCGGTTGGAGCGCTTCGCCGCTGGCACCGAGTTTGCTGATTGTGAGAGCCGGTTCCATGCCGGGGGTTCGTGCCGGGCACGATGCGAATCCATGGTTACAATTAATTATCGATTGCTAGTTGCCTCCCGGGAGATCCGATGGCCGCCATCACAATTTCACGCGAGCAAGCTCGGCAACTCGACCGGCGTGCTGTCGAAGACTACGGCATGATGAGCGTGATGCTCATGGAAAATGCCGGACGCGGGGTAGCGGATCAACTTTGCAAACTGAGGATCGTCGGGCCGGTGGTGATCTGCTGCGGAAGCGGGAATAATGGCGGCGATGGGTTGGTCATCGCACGTCACCTCGATTTGCGCAATTACTTCGTCCGGGTACTGTTTTTCTCCGATCCGGCGGAACTGCGAGGCGACGCCGCGCTCAACTTACGAGTGTTGCGCCGAAGTGACGTGCCGGTGCGCCGAGCCGATCCAGCCGATCTCGAACAAGAACTGGCCGGGTGCTCCTGGGTAGTCGACGCGCTGCTGGGAACCGGCGCTCGCGGCGAACCTCGCCCCCCCTTGGACGAGGTCATCGATCGAATCAATGGGCAGTCGGTCCCCGTATTGTCTGTTGATTTGCCCAGTGGATTGGATTGCGACACGGGAAAGGCGGCGCGGCATACGATTCGCGCGGCCCACACCTGTACGTTCGTCGCTCATAAGCCGGGATTCTTGCTGTCGGGCGTCGAGGAATACACCGGCGCCATTCACGTAATTGATATCGGCGCGCCGCGCAAGCTGGTGGACGAGATTCTACGAACCGGCGCGAGCCAGCAGTCCAGCAGCGAGTAAAGCGACTGGAGACTATTCGGCCGGTGGCGGCTCGTATTCGAAATCTTTCCACTTCATCGGACGCCGGAAGGGTTCGATGCGGAGAGTCACTTCGCCGTTTTGGAAAATCCGCACCGTACCGTTCGACTCGCTGACGGCCACCGCGACGGCATTGGTTTTGCGGCTAATGGCCGCGGCGGCCCAGTGCCGGGCTCCCAACCCTTTGGGTAAAGTAATGTTATCCGCGGGCGCGTCGATATAGCGCGCCGACGCTTCGACGATGCCCTCAGCCGAAACGAGGATCGCGCCGTCCAGTTGGGCGATTTCCTTGATTCCTTCGCGAACCCGCGGATCGTCGAGATTGCGCTCCTTGCGGCTATATCCCCGAACTGGATCGAATCCGACGGGGTGGCTGCTGGCCAGCACCTTGCGCGAATCGCCCACAACAAACAACGTGCCGACCGGCTTTCCTTCGCGACCTTCACGGCCGACCTCGACCGCCATGTCGACAACCGTTTTCAGCGTGTCCAATGGCACGCGCGTTTCGAGCTGTCGCAGGTCGCGTGAGGTCAATTGTCCGAGGTGTTCGCCCAAATGAATCAGACTAACCGAATCGATGCTCCCGGCCTCGAAACCGCTATAGAGAGCGACTACTTGGGCCCCTGGCGCCAGAATGTCGTCGGCCACGCTCTCGAGCAACGCCTGGGTTAGTTTCTCGTGGACCGGCGCATCTGGCATCTTCAAAACGACGGTGGCCAGGCCAACCTCAGCGGCCCCTTCAATCTGAGCGGGAAAATCGGCCGCGATCAGGATCTTTTCCTCGCCGGCGTGAGTTTTGAGCCGATCCCAGTCGGTCGGACCCTCGAGCAGGAGCATCAACGCGTCGGCATCGACCGCCCGGGAGAGCTTGGCCGCCGTTTCAAAAATGGTCTGGAATTGCTCGGTGAATCTATACGTCTTCACGTAGAAGCCGATTGCCGGGGGTTAGGAGATTGCGACAAGACGAGTCGTGCCACGACGACGCACCGCAATGGTAAAGATTTTGCCCAGCCGGGGCAACCGCAAGCCGAGCTTTGCCGCGGACTTGCTCAATGTCAGCGACCCGCCGCGCGAACGAAAACAGCAACCTCTGGCCGAGCTGGCTCGGCCTAGGCCGGTTCCGGGAAGAGCCACGGATCCCCCGATCTACTCGCTGCTGCCGCCGACCTGCCGGGCTTCGAATGGAGGGACGGAGGTATCTTGCGGCCGATCGACAACATTTTGCGGCGGCTGCACCTCGGCACCCTTAAAGACGCGGGTGTCGTAAATCGACAGGGCGTGCAATCCGTGCCCGAGCGGACCGATTTCCCAGATGTGCTTACTGTTTTTCAGCAAGAGGGTGGCCACGTAATCCACCGCCTTGAGCATTCTCGGATCACGCAGTTCTTGGTCCGATAGCGAAAAGGAGATCCATTCCAGAATGTGGCCGCTGGTCTTCAGGCGCCGATCGATATCAGGGCTATCGCCGCGCCGAGTAAACCATTCGGTGCTGAAACTACCGTCGGGGTTCTGCAAGCTAAACGTGTAACCGTGGTAGTCCTGCAGAAAGGCTTGAGCCCGCTGGAACTCGCCGATGATCGGTTTACCGCGTTGGGTTCGTTTGTTGACGGCATAGCTGAACCCCATCAAGCGATGCGTTCCGCCGCAGGCCGCTCCACGAATCGGCTGTTTAAGCTCTTCGCGAACCAGCCGTTGCAGCGACCATTCCTGACCGTCACGTGTTGTCCAAGTGGCGTCGGAGTCGAGGTAATGCATCAAGGCGATTAGTTTGAACGTCAATTCCTCGCCGGGGACGCAGTTTTCCTTTTCGTGTTCGACGAGATCGGCCAAAGTAAATTTCTTGCCGTTGACTTGCATGGGGTAGTCGATTTTGACATGCGACTGGGCCAAGATCGCCAGGAATTGGCCGAAGTGGCCCTGTACGCCCGGACCTCGCCGCGCGTCGATCTTGCCGTGATTGACGAATAAGATCTGATCGCCGGCGCACGGATGGTTGTAGCACATCCAGCCCACGGCGTTGACTTTCTCTCCTCCTGGGCCGCCTTTGAACAACTGCGTATCGACGCCGTAGGCGATAATGGCGTGAATCACTTCCCAAGGCGAATTGTCGCGCGTGTTTTGGTGTCGCGGATAATACAGCGTCAACACCTGTCGCACTTTTTCGCGCAGCGCCTGCAATTCACTAGACAGTTCGACGCCCGAGAAACTCGTGGCGGGGGCCGCCGGAGTGATGACCGTCGAAGCGTCTGGCGATTCCGGTCCTGAGTCGCCGCTCGAGAGTGGGGCCTGGGAATCGTCGGCCGTCTGCGAGTCGAATTTCAACGGTCGCCGCGCAATCTCTGGGGCGGCGCCGGCAGATGTCGCAAACTGCACCCCGGGAACGGCTCGGGCTGGGGACGAATCGCTTGCCGAAATCGATTCAGTCTGCTGGGGTTGCGGGCCTATGAGTTGTAAATCGGTCGCATGCAACAAACATGCCAGTCCAGAAGCGAACGCGGAGCAAGAGAGAAAAACCGCCCGTGAAAACCAAGGGATTCGTAGCATAGAACGCCTCATCAAAGGTCCTCAATCGACGACGTGCGCTACCGTGTGAACGGGACTAATTGTATTGATTAAGAGTTTGGCGCGATCAAAGTCGGGGCATTCGGCCACGATCCAGGGGGACCCGACGGAGTATTGATATCGGATCGAACGCCGGTTCTCAATCACGGCTTTGGACTGATTTGGCCTTCAGAATTTGCGCTCAAACGGCCAATGGTATGGAAGAATTCAGATGCATGGCGCCTGACGGCGAAGGCCGTGCGGCCTGTAACGAGCGATCTAATTCTTCGCTAGAAAAACGCTCTGCGCATGCGCTGTGCGAGGCTGACCTCGGGGGTGCTCGACTTGCCCGTTTGAGCGTATTCACGCCAGGCTTGGACATCGTTTCCAAAATCCCGGCCGCTGACATGCCGCAAGGCGGCGGTCGCGCGGAATTGCATCGCCGGATCGGGGTCGACCAGTGCTTCGGCCAGCGGGGGCAGGGCAGTCGCATCGCGAGTTTCACCTAGCGCGCGCACGGCCGCAATGCGCACATCGAGGTTCGTGTCGCTCGATATGACGCGCGTCAGCTCTCCGACGGCCTCTTTGCCGCCTCTCTTGCCTAAAGCGCGGCACGCCACGATGCGAACTTCCGTATCGCTGTCCCCCATCGCTGCCACGAGGACTGCGGACACCAACGGATTGGGGAATGCCGTCAACGTGCGCAGAATCTGCCGCCGCATCAGCGGATCGTTTTCACGCTGAATTTCTTTCGATAACTCGCTGGTAATCTGTTGTTGCTCGTCGGGTGTCTTCTTCTTCGCGGTTTTCGCCAGCACCTGCAATTCCTTCATCCGATCATCGGGCGTCTTGATATTCAACACTTCTTCAGTCGTCTTTTTCTTGTACAAGAGTCCCGATACTCCGTCGGCAGTCGCGGCGCAGCCCGATAGCAGGCCAAGGCCGGAACAAACCGCCAGCGCCGCCAACTTGTGGACCGGGCCGTGCATGCGCGCTCGGAATAGAAGAGGATCGCGAAAAGGACGTGATAGGCAGGTTGAGCTTGTAGCAAATCCGCGGACCGAATTCTAGACGAGTCGCTGGAAATCTAGCGTGATCCGGCGGAATTTAGAGAAAATGAGTCGACCCGTTGCGCTTGCCCCAAGGGGTCATTATTCTGGCCGCTGAGGCTTTGTGTTAGGGCAAACTGCCGGCATACTGTAACTTGATGCATCGTGTTTGGCGGAAGTGGCGCGGGTTCGTCGCGTGGGCCTCGTTTGCGGCCCTGGTGGCCACTGTTGCGCTTCTGGCGGCCGACCCGCGTAGCCGCGTTCTGGCCAGCAACACGATTCTGCTCTCATGCGCTGTGGCCAGTGCTAGCGTGTTGTTGGCGGCGCCCCTGGCTTTTCTGTTGGTCCGGACCGATGTGGTCGGACGGAAAATGGCTGGCGTGTTGCTCTTGGCTTTGTTGTTTATGCCGCTCTATGTACAAGCCGCGGCCTGGCAAGCGGGCTTTGGCGTGACAGGCTGGTACGCATCGGCCGCCGGCGGCCCGGCGCTGTTGGAGGGTTGGCGCGGAGCGATTGCCATTCATGTTCTGGCGGCGATTCCTTGGGTCGTCGCGATCGTGGGCATTGGGTTGAGATTGGCCGAGCCGGAATTGGAGGAAGAGGCGCTGCTTGACGGAACACCGGGCCAGGTGTTCCGACGGGTAACGATTCGCCGCGCTGCCAATGCCCTGGCCGCGGCGTTCTTGTGGGTGGCCATCGCAACCGCCGGCGAAATGACCATCGCCGATCTGTTTCGAATACGCACCTTTTCCGAGCAAGTCTATACCGAATTCGCGTTGGGCGACGGTGCCGCCCCGTGGAAGATCGTTCCAAGCGCGATTGCGACACTGTGGATCGTTGTGGCTGGGCTGATCCTTTCCAACCGATTGATTCCCCCGGACCGCTTCACGTCGCAACGGCAAAGCCCGGTCTTTCGGCTCGGCCGGTGGCGAGCGCTTGCCAGCTTGATCATGCTGGGCGTCGTCGGGCTGCTGCTAGGCATTCCGATCGGCAGCCTCATGTGGAAGGCCGGCACAACCGTGACCCGCGAGGCGCATGGGTTTGTACGCAGTTGGTCGCTCGATCGGTGTTTCCAGATGGTGTTTGGCAGTCCCGTCCGGTTTTCTCATGAATTTGGCTGGTCCTTGGCCATTGCGAGTCTGGCCGCCACGGCTGCGGTAATCATCGGTTTGCCGCTCGCGTGGAGCGCGCGGCGAGGCGGCTACCGCGCCGCGCCGGCGTGGTTAACGATTGGTTTTTTGTTGGCATTGCCGGGACCCCTGATCGGGCTGGGGCTCGTCGCCTGCTTCAACGTGCCGGACTGGCCGTGGCTGTTGCGACTTTACGATCATTCGATCGCGGCGGTCTGGATTGCGCAGACCCTGCACGCGTTGCCGCTGTGCACGCTCGTGTTGTGGTATGCGCTGCGCACCGTTGCGACCGATTTACTTCACAGCGCGACCCTGGAAGGTACCGGAGCGTTGCGCAGGTTTTTTCGCATCGCATTACCCCAGCGCTGGTCGGCGGTGGCCGCGGCCTGGCTGATTGCGCTGGCCATGGCTTGGGGAGAACTATCGGCTAGCATTTTGGTGGTTCCGCCCGGCGTGACAATTCTCCCGGTGCGGATCTTCGGGCTGATCCACTACGGCGTTGACGATCAGGTGGCCGGAGTGTCGCTCGCCATCACGGCCGGGTTCTTCGGGATTGCGCTTGTTATGGCGGCAGTGACGCGGCTGGCCAGTCGCCGCCGCTAACGCTCCGATGGCGCTCCGAGTTGCAATGGCCGCCAAACGGCGGGCCGTGGTATGATTGCATCATGGGCCGTCGTCCCGCCGGTGTCACTTCTTGCAATCGAGCTCTATGCGACTAATGGGTTGTGCTTTATTGATCGCACTGTTGACGCCCGGTTCGCTCTACGCTTTGGAGCATGTAACTCTGCGGCGCGGCGATCAACAGCAGACCGTCTCGGGCAAAGTCGCGGTCACCGCCGAAGACGGCGGTTTGTTGTTGATGACGGTCGACGGCACGCTGTGGACGATCGAGCCCGAGGAATTGGTCGACCGCAAAGAGGATCAACAGCCGTTTCATCCGCTTTCGCGCGACGAACTGGCCAAACAAATGCTGTCCGAATTGCCGGCGGGTTTTGAGGTTTACACGACGCACCATTACTTGATCTGTCACAACACGTCGCGCGAGTATGCCGCTTGGTGCGGGGCGCTGTTCGAACGCTTGTACAAGGCGTTTACGAATTTCTGGGTGCGTAAGGGAATCAAGTTGCACGATCCGGAATTTCCGCTGGTCGCGATCATTTTCAATACGCGAGAATCGTACGCCAAGTTCGCGCAGGCCGAACTCGGGCCAAGGGCACCTTCAATCGTCGGCTACTACAGTTTGCGCAGTAACCGCGTGACGATGTACGACTTGACTGGAATCGAATCCTTGCGCGCCGCCGGTGATCGCCGTAGCTCTGCGGCGCAGATCAATCAAATGCTGGCTCAGCCCGCGGCGGAACAAGTCGTTGCCACGATCATCCATGAGGCTACGCACCAGATCGCTTTCAATAGCGGATTGCAGCCGCGATTCGCCGATATTCCACTATGGGTGAGTGAGGGAATTGCCGTTTACTTCGAAACTCCCGACCTCCAGAGCGCGAAAGGTTGGCGCAACATCGGCGCGGTGAATACCAGCCGGCTGGATCGATTTCGCCAGTACCTTCCTCAGCGACCGGCGACTTCCCTCAAGACACTGATTTCCGACGATAAGCGCATGCGCGATTCGCACGTCGCCTTGGATGCCTATGCGGAAGCCTGGGCCCTCAACTACTATTTGATCCGCCATCATCCCAAACAATACCTGGCCTACCTGCAGATGCTCTCCGAGAAACAGCAGATGCTGTGGGACGATCCCCAATCGCGGCTGAAGGAGTTCCAGGCGGCGTTTGGCGACAATCTGGGCCAGTTGGATGCCGATTTTCTGCGGCAAATGCAGAAGGTGCGTTGAGACGCTTCCGCCCGGCATGGTTCGATGGAGCAGGTTGTCGTAAAGAAAATACTCGTAGCGCGGCAATTCCGCGTCGCTGCTCCCGATGCGCTGTTGTTCCAATTTGGCGGTGTGTCGCGCGAACTGGCGCAATTGGTTTCGCTGCTCCGCCGTCGCCGCCGAGACGTTCGGCGGGCCGGGTGTCCAGCCAGCGTCTGCCGCTCGACACCGGCCCTCAAAGAATGCGAGCTCGACGCGCGTTTGTCATGGCGTCCATTTGAACGATTTTAGAATCTGCGACAATTCGCCGGGCGCGTCGCGGGCGGAATCGCTGTACATAAAAACGAGAGCCGCAGTCTGCTTTCCAAACTGGCGTGCGAATAAATCGACATTGGCGGTTCCACCGTAGTCGCCGTACCAAAGGTCGTAGCTTACGGTTACTCTTTGCCAGTTTTCAAATCCCGAACGGGCGACGGATACTTTTTTGGAGAATCGGAGTGCTTGACACCGTCCTTCGTCGGCCATTCGCTGTGCGATTTGCTGCGGCCCGCACTCCAGAATGTAAGCCCTCATCTGCACGTCGCCGTACGAAACCGCGTCGCGGCCCCAACCCTCGTCCCCTCCATGAATGATGCATGACCTGAAGGGCAATACCGCGTTGACGATCTGGGAATACTCCTTGTCCCATTCGGTGTCAGCGGTCTGAACCTTCGCCAGTTCCGGTGCCGTGAGATGGATGTTGTTATGAAACTCGGCTTGCCAGTCGAGCCAGTCTTGGGGAATCTGGAGTATCGCGCCGAAGGGAATCACCTCGATAATATGCCCCCGAATAACTGCTCGCGTCTTTGGCGGCTCCGCTGCCTCAAGGCGTGAAGTATGATTGCACTCCGTGGAACGACACAACAACGGCAACACAATCAGCAGGGTGACGAAGCCACCTCTGTGACGCGTTGAAAGGCCGCCCATGCCACAACAATTGTTCATCTGGCCTCGGTTAGATATGTTAGACATCATACTGAGCCGGCGGGTCGCTCGAACTCGCGGTGACAGATTGAGTGTCATTCAATTCCGTGAAGCAACGGACTCCTCCGCATGTCTTTGCACTGGTCAGGGCGGACCGTTGTCGACGCTGCAGTAATGTCATAAACGAACGCGTAAAAACGCTTTTGCAAATCAATGGCTGTCGCCGTGGGACCCTTGTAATGCGTCTTAAATTGCTCCCACGCAACGTCAAGGCCGAGGGCTTTCAGCTGGCCTTCAGTTACGTCGATCATTAAGTTGTGGATGTCGCCACGTTCGTGGAACAGATTCATGACATGGGCCAACTCATGCGCCAAAACCCGCGATTGTCGCACTTTGCCCGAGGCGCCGACAGATGCTACAACAGCGGAATCGCCGCTGATTCTTTGACCGGCGGCCCCACCTCTTATTTCGGGAACATAGTAAACGGTTGCGTTGCCTGTTGTTTTGGGGCCCGCGACGGCTGCCAATTTATCGGGATCAAGGATCGCTCGCGGCAGTTGGCCCTTCTGGGGCTGATAAATCGTGCCTGCCTGCCTCGTATCGTTCTGATTTAAGATTCTCGTTGACGCAAGTCTTACTTTAATCCGACAGCCCTCGAAAATCTTGTTTGCCTTCGCAATATCCGCAAAAAAACTGTCGGTATTGTAGCTGCCGAATGGAAAGAGCACCGCATCCACGCGAAGCTCGAGCCATTTGGGGCCGCCCGCCGGCTTCGATTCCGCAGGAGTCGATGGCGTTTTTCGTGCCGCGGCGGGGGTTGACTCCGCCACCATCGAGCTGTCGGCATCGGTCCGATGATCCCGATTATAGTGCACTTCGCTGACCGCATCCAATTCGGGACTGGGTTGCGGATTTCGCGCGGCGGGGGCTGCGACGGATGCTCGTGTCCGGCCCGAGCCGTTCTTCTTGTTCAAGGCGTCGTTCTTGGCGTGCCAGAAGTCGGGGTGCGCAAGCGGCGGCTCGCCCGTCGTTTGGCGGCGGAAATTTTCATAGATGTAGTCCTCGAAGCTGGCCCGCTCGTTGTCGCTCAGCCCGATACGTCGTTGCTCCATGGAAGTGACGTGTCGCGCGAAATCGCGGAATTGCTTTTGCTCTTTCGCGCTTGCTTCCTTGGCCTTTACCAGCATCGCTGTCACATTGACGGCTTTCGCCATCTCCGCAAAATCGCGTGCCGAGCGGCCGGGCAGGCCGGTGGCGTCGGGCTGGATGGGGCCGCGGGCGTGGCAGCGCGGGTCGTTGATGCGCTGCTCGATGAACGCCGCGACTTTGTCGTAAGAATCGGGCATCAGGCGCATGCCCGCCTGCTGCCAGTAATGCTCCTGAAAAAGGTCGAGCGATTCGCGCCATGGCCGCACCAGCGGATAGTTGAGCAGATCCTCCAAAAAATCGGTCAGGTATCCGTTCATCGCTTCGAGTTGCCGATCTTCGAGCTCGGCGATCTTTTCGGCCCAGCCTTGGCAAAACTCGTGAACCAACCGCTCGACTTCGAGGTCGGCGAAAACCATGAGAAGAAGTCCTCTTGGAAACTCTGGCAATCCAAAGCGGGCTACAAACAGGCGCGGCGGCTGGCTTCGCGCAGGAAGGCGTCGCGCCGATCCTGCTCGCCGGCCCGATCAATCGCTTTGAGAATCGCCGGTTCCATGGCCAAATAGGCGAGCACCGAGTTTTTTTGCGCGTTGGCGATGCTCGACTCGACTTCGACCCGCAGTTTCTCTGCCGGTCCGCTTATCGCATTCGAAGCAGCCGCGGATTCGCCAAACGGCAGATAGGTGATCGGGGCGCGGCTTTCACCTGTCCGCGATGCGCCGGCGGCAGAGGCCCCGCTGGAGAGCAATTGAATCTTCGGGCCAGGCGGTTCGTCGGCCGGGTCGTAAGGAAACTGAGTTATGTAGCCGGGATCTGTCGTGTCGTATCGCCCAACCAAATCGCTGACGTTCGGCGGCGTGGTTGCGTCGTTGAATTGGGCAAGAGCCGGGAACGAGGATTGCGGCGGAGAGGTATCGACTTGTGTGCTGAAGGTAGCGGCCATCCAACTTGGAGATTGCAATGCGTCGAACGAAGAGCCCAAAGGGGGCGACGTCTCCTCCTCAGCGGGCATTGCCGGCGGCGTTGGGAACCCATGCGACGCGGCTTGATCGACGAGGATCATGTCGGCCAAAGACAAATCGCGCTGCGAGCCCGAATCGACTGGGACTTTGTCGAGATTGTCCAGCGTTTCCTGATGTCCAGCCGTGTCGGGTGTTGCCTCGCCGCGTCGGATCTCATCAGCCGCTTCAGCCGCTTGTTCGCTTTGCCCAGTGGCTTCGCCGGCCAAGCGGATCGCCGAAGCGATGACGTGCCGTTTGTCGCCCTCGGGATTGAACGGCAGTTTGTCAGCTTGCGCGTCTTGCAAGGCGGCTTCTTTTGCCGTGCGTGGTGGCTTCGGCTCCATCTCGACAAACTCCTCTTGGGGTGAGATTTCAGTGCATGAAAAAAGCCCGTCGCCGAAGCGCGCTTGTAAAAACGCGCTCCAGTGACGGGCTCTTTGGATACCTGGCTTCTTGGCTCAGGCCCCACTTGATACCCGCAGGCTAAAGCCCAACGATTGTCGAAGTAATGTGTTCTTCGACGACTTCGACTGACAGCAACTAATTACGGAATGAAGCTTACCGACCTGGCAGGCGTTTGTCAGCACAAGTTTCTAGGCCACTTTTCGGGAATCCACACGGAAAGAATCTTCCGGCAGGACTGTAGAGGTAGCTGGGTGCGGAGATTCAGCCTTCGTTCGCGTGGCCCGATGGGCTAGATGCTGGCTGCCGCCGGATTAAAGCGACCCGTTAGGCTCCACCGCCAGGCGTTTGTATTTGCCGCTCCGCCAGCGGGGGATGTCGACTTTGTAATAGCCTGAGACGCGGCTCTCGCTGGGTCCGCCGGGCAAATTGGTCCAGGCCTCGTCCGTACCCATTTCGGTCACGAAATGATAGGACGGGGCAAAGGAGGCCTCGCGGCGTGCGGCCCGCAACAGGTGGCCCTGAAAGATCGTGGCGTGGCAGCCGGGCAGCGCCATCTCGCGGGTATGGAATCCGAACGCCCGGCCCACGAAGCGGCTTTCCACGTAGCGATTGGTGAAGTGAAAGCCATTGATGGCCGACCAAGGCTCTTCTTTTTCACCTGCCAACCGTTCGGCCGCCCGACGGATCAACGAGGCTTTGTCCCGGTCCTTCCACCACAACGAATCTTTTCCCAACAACAACCGATCGATGGACGTAAGCACCATGGTCGAGAACCCGACGCGGCTGCACAGATACAACATTCGCCGCCAGCCGATTCCCTGCTCGTGGCCGAAAATCTCCAACAGCACATTGCGATAGAGGCGCGAAAACAGCGTGGCTTCGTAGCTGTCCGGCGGGTAGCTGCAATCCCACGCGGCAAGCCGCTGTTTGATTTTTCCTTCGGGCATGCAAGGCAAAAACACGGCGAGCAAATCTCGCGCTTGCAGGCTGACCACGTCGTATTGCAGGGCTTGCATTTCTTCGACCGTGGCGGAGGCCATTTTTTCGAGTTGTTCGACGATCCGCCGCTTGCGATAGTCGGGCACGGGCAGCGTGACCAAGATCGGGCCGCCGGGCCCATTGATGTCTTCGTTGGCCGAGGCGACGAACCCTTCGGGCGGATCGTAGATCCGCGGCAGCACACCGCTCGCGAGTTTGCCGCGCCAGTGATTGCGCCTGTCCCAAGCCGGAATCGGCAACAGCCCATTGTATTCTCGGGGACGACGTGGAAACCAGCCGTTCGCCTGCATGCCGATGTGCCCGTCGCGGTCGGCAAATACCCAGCACAAAGTCGGCAGCGGACACTCGCGCACGATGTCCATGGCTTCGGCGGCATCGGCAGCCGCCACCACTTCGAGCCAGGTGGCAATCGAACGGCTCGCGCCACGTTGGTCGCCGATCCACGAGGTCGAAAGATAATAGCCGCTCACGCCGGGCTGAGGGTCCGATTCCAAGGTGCCCTGATCGTTGTAGTGGACCCGCATCGTTTCGGTCGCATGGCCCTTGCGTGCGATCTGCTCTTCGCGCAGTGCGAAGTCGATCCACTCGTCGCCGCGGCGGTATTGCCAGCCGGTGCTGCCGCCATGACGGCAATCTTCGATAAAATAATCGCTCGTGTCCCCTTTCAGATAGGTAACTCCCCACGAAAGATTGTGCGTGCGAGCGATCGCAAACAGCGGGCAGCCGGGGAGTGTAGCCCCCAGTACATAATTCTCGCCGTTTTCGCCCCAGTGCAGCTCGGCTTCATACCAAATCGCCGGCAGCCGGTTGACTTCCAGATGCGGGTCGGAGGCCAAGAGGGCCGAACCGGTCGCGCTTCGTTTTGGGCTGACAGCCCAAGCGTTGCTGCCGGCCAAACGCGGCAAATCGGTCATCAGTTCCAGCGCTTCGTCCGAAAGTTGGCTGGCGATTTTCACTCGCCGCAACAAATCGAAATCGGCCCCATCCAACAACGGACTGAACAGCTCTCGCAGTTTGTCATCGGCGACGCCTGCGTGAATCAAGTCGAGCAAAATGCGCTCGTTCTGCTGTTGGCCGACCACCAATCCGCCGAAGCTGAGCAGATTGCCCATCAGCAAAACCGAGCGCTGATTCCACGGCCGCGGCACAAAGCCGGTGGCCCACATCGGCAGTGAGCGGCCGGCGTCCTTCATGCCGTCGTTGACTCCCTCGCAATAGGCGGTCAATTGGTCGAACGTCTGGTCGTCGAGGTTGCCGACTTCGGATTCGAGGTTCAGATAAAGGCCCGTGCGGCGGAAGAAGCGGTCCATCTCCAAGAGCTCGGGCTTATCGGCGATCAGTTCGGTCGATTGCCCACTGGCGACCGCTCGAGAGAAGAGCAACTGAGTCGGCCGGTCGATGGCGTGCATGTAGCCCAGACCATACAGGGCGCCACGCCACGATCCGGCCGAAATATGCGGCACACCGTGAACGTCGCGAGCGACGGCGAAACGCCGTCGGGCGTGTTTGGTGGAGAGGAATTTCATGCACGACCAATCGAGGCAATCACTATCTTAAGTGTAGCACGCTCCGCAAGGGCTGTCCCAGCCGGGCAATCCCCGCCACGGGTCACAACCCGACTCGCTTCCGGCCCATGCTCGGCTACAATTTGGATTTGAAGTTCTTCTTGAGCGCGGCCAGCAACGACCCGCCCGATGTGCTCAATCAAGACGATCCGATCGTGGCCGACTGGGCCCATCGTGGGGCTGTCGTGCCGCTCGGCGAATTGGCCACGTCCGCATCGCGTTTTGCCCGTCGACTCGCGAGCAGCCAATTATGTCGAGGCGGTCACGACGATGCCAATTTTTTGGCATTTGCGCAAATCTTGCTGGATCGTGCTGCCGCTTTCCGAGCCGGCGCTGGCCACCGTGGCCTTGTTCCAGTTCATTGCTTCCTGGAACGATTTCAATGGCCCGCTGTTGTACTTGAACGACCCGGCCCGATTTCCCTTGGCCTATGGCCTGGAGCAGTTCGTAAGCTCGTATTCGAGCCAAACGAATCTGCTGATGGCCGCCGCGGTGCTGTTCACGCTGCCAATTGTGATCCTCTTTTTCTTCACGCAGCGCACCTTTTTAAAGGGCATCACCACCACGGGATTGAAAGGGTGAGGCGATTCGGCGCGAACGGTTTCGATTTGCCTGGCAAGCGCAGCGAACGAGACGATTCGCGGCAGCGGCTCAAAGACGATTGCAAAGTCGCGCTGCCGAGCGGGTGCGGAAATCAGAACTATTTGCGATGGCGAATCTTGGAACGCATGCGACGTTTCTTGCGACCGAGCTTCCGCCGACCTTTACCTGTCTTCTTCGTACCCACGTACAACTCCGAATCGAATGTTAGAGGGATCTGTCAAGGCGCGCCGAAATGCCGGCGCCCGCACAGGTCAACCACTGCCTCATGCGCCTCGCCAGGCAGGGAATTCAAGATTGTAACACCCAGGCTGGCGCACGGGCAATAGCGGGTCGCGGCTTGCGACCGGCGCGCTGGAAAATCGACCGGAGAACGGGCTGCAAACAGCTAATCTGGCGAAGTTTTTCCGATCGCATCCGTGCAATCCTGATCCGCCGGGCTGGCGGGACGGTTCGGCGCGGTCCGTTGGCCGGCGGACTCGCCATCGGCTTCTCCGAGCGCTTTGCGCGCCATGCGCGTTACTGAAACCGTCAGCAAAATTGTCGCCGCCAGGCCAAGTGCGAGGAAGACGTGCCGCGTCGTTGCGTACTCGGACGTTTTGTCGCCGAGTTCGGCAAGATCCGCCAGGGTCGAGCCGATGTAGACGTATGTCAACGTCGCTGGGAACATCCCGATCCACGAGGCTAAGACAACATCGCGCAGCCTCACCGGACTCAAGGCCAGAGCGTAATTCAGGAAATTGAAAGGGATGACCGGCGAGAGCCGCGCGAGCAAAACGATCTTAAACCCCTCGCGCCCGACCGCGCGGTCAATGGCCGCGAACTTGGGATAGCCTGCAATCATCTGTTTTAGCGTGTCGAGCCCCAGCATGCGGCCGACCAAAAAGGCGGCGCTAGCCCCCAGCACGCTGCCGATCGAGACCGTGATGGTGCCGACGACAACTCCGAACAGAAATCCCGCCCCCACCGAGAGTAAAAAGCCGGGAATACAGAACAAACACGCCAAAACGTAGGCGGCCACCAACAGCATGGGGCCCCAAAAGCCCAACCCTTCCATCCATCCCAGAAGCTCGCGCACGTAATCGCGAACCGGCAGAAGAGCCATTGCCGAGCAAACCGCCGCCAGCACAAGGAGTGCCGCGACAATTCTCAAACGAAGCGATTTCACGCAAAGATCCCAATCCGATCGATCGCAGAGGGAACCTGACAGCATCGCCGGCCCCAGTAGTAGCTTAACGCCGCGACGGCGAAACGAGAAACTCATCCCGCCGTTTTTGAATGTGGCTATTTCGTCTACCGACGAACTGGCCACCGGCACCCAGGAGATGCGCTAGCTCGCAGACCGTTTCAGACTATGGAACGTCGGCTCGATCGGCTTCCCGCAGGCAGCGGGTTTTGTTGCCGATAACTCGATTGCCGGCTCGATCGAGCGCTGGACTCGTCGACCGTCAAGCGCTAATCAACATCGCGGCCGGTTTGCGTCTGATGACCGCTGGCGTAGATTCGCGAAAAAAGTCTAGCTCGGCGCGCAGAATGCGCACACCGTGCGGCGCTTGGACACCAAGTTTCAATTTGCGTCCATGCACTTCGAGCACAGTAATCGTGATGTTGTCGCCGATTTGCAACTGTTCGCCCTGCTTGCGGCTGAGAACTAGCATCGTGATACCCTCCATGAAAAAGAGGCTCGGAGTATCGTGTCTCCCGTGATCCGTGTTGGATGGTCCATCGAGGTTGCAAAAAGCATGCCAGGAAGCCGCTGAAAAACGGCTCTTCGGCAAAGTACCTCGACGGCAACAACTTCGGGCCACGCGTCTGTTGCTATAGTATTGATGAGATAGCTTTGCTAGCGGTTGAAATGGCCCGCAAGTGTGCGACATTCTGCCACACTGGCAATATTCTGCGCGGAGTTGTAGCACCGGTTAATGAGAGAAATCAGGGATTGGGGGGCGAAGTGGCAATCAGCACCACCAGCGGCTGCGTGCCTGTGTTCTCGATGCCGTGCTCGCACCACGGGGGCAGGTAAACAAAATCCCCTTTTTTGACTTCGCGATTGAAATTGGCAAACGTCATCGAACCAGACCCTTCCAGAATGACGTAGGTCTCTTCGGTTTCGTGCGACCCGCTGGGCAGCACCGCATGGGGCGGAACGTAGAACATGGTCAGGCTCATGTTCTTCGAGGGCGCGTTCGGGTTGACAGGATGCACGACGCGCACGCCGACGCCGTGGCAGTTGGGATAGGCCACGGGCACACCCTGTTGGACCGTGAGGATAATCGGATCGACCGGGTGGTCTGGCTTGGGAATGATCGGCGGCCTGCCGGTCGAGTAGCCTTTGTATTGCGTGATCTGAGTCATATTCTCTTTCCCCCAGCAGCGCGTTGTACGAGCGGATCGCCGCGACAAGAAAGCGAGTTTACTCGCCGACTTCGCACCCGTCCATGCAATAGGCATCCCACCATTGGTCGATTCGGCTGGATTTACCGGCACTGGTGCTTATCGCGAGTTCATTGCGGCGCGGGCCGATTTGCGAGATGGCAATTTGCATTCCGCATGGCGTTGTATTTATTATGACGGCTTGTCGAACCACCCCAAGTTAGGCCGCGAGACACCGTGCAAGGAAACCGATCGATGAAATTGCCTGCTGCTGGAAGACTGTCGTTTGTGTTTGTGCTGCTTTTGGGTGTAGGCGCATCGTCGCCGGCGCAAACGGTTTTCCCACCGCCCACCCCTCAAACGGTTTTTCCGGTGCCCGATTGGCAGGTGGCCAAGCCCGAGACGCAGCAGATGTCGTCCGAGGGGCTCGAGCTGGTCGGCAAGTGGCTCAAGGAAAACGGCAGCAAGACCGGCCTGGTCGTGCGGCATGGCAAGATTGTGGGCGAATGGTATTTCGACGATGCCAAGGCCGAGAGCCGATTCCCGGTTTACTCGACGAGCAAGTCGTTCGCCAGCACGGCGGCCGGGTTGGCGATTGCCTCGGGCAAGCTGAAACTCGATAGCAAAGTGGGCGACTTTTTTCCGGAGGCCGACCCACCGCAAAAGCGCGAGATCACGGTCCGCCATTTGTTGTCCATGACATCCGGGGCGCACAATGATAACGCGATTCTCGATAAGAGCGATTTGTTTTCGTTCGCCCTATCGTCGCAATTGCCGATGGATTTTGCGCCGGGCGAGAAATGGGAGTACAACAACTCCGGGCTGTCGCTGCTGAGCCCTGTGGTGCACAAGGCAACCGGGCAAAACGTCGCTCAGATTCTCGACGACCAGATCTTCAAGAAGATCGGCATTCCACGCGAAGACTGGACCTGGGAGGATCGCGATCGTATGCCGATTCCCTATTCGGGTTTGCACATCACGGCTCGCAGCCTGGCCCGCTTTGGGTTGTTGTTTTTGAACAAGGGCGCGTGGCAGGGCAAGAAACTGATTGCCGCGGACTGGGTAGCGCAAGCGTCTCACACGTCGCAAGATCTCAATAAGCGTTACGGTTATTTGTGGTGGAACAACAGCACCGGCGCCTGGCCCGGCGTGCCGTCGGATGCTTATGCCGCCATGGGCAAGTTCGATAACGACATGCTGATCGTGCCCAGCCTGGACCTGATCGTGATTCGGCAGGTGGGAGACGACTCGGCCAACAAGCGTCAGCTCAAAATCGGCGATTTGTTTGCCTTGGCCGTATCGGTGGCAAGCGACTTGAGTCCGTCGTTCAAGCTGCAGGAAACGGCTAGCGACCTGGAAGTCGAAAAAGCATTCCCGAATCTGAAGATCAACCGGCCGATTTTGCTGACGCACGCCGGCGACGGCTCGAACCGCCTGTTCGTCCCCTCGCAGTTGGGCACCATTCACGTGTTCCCCAACGATCCAAGCGTGGAGCGGACGAAGATCTTTTTGGACATCGAATCGCGGGTGGTGTTCAAGGACAAGGAAAATGAAAAGGGATTTTTGGGCATGGCGTTCCATCCCAAATATCGCGAGAACGGCCAGTTCTTCATTTATTACACTCCCACCGCCACGCCCAAGCCCAACACGGTCGTCGTGTCGCGGTTCCGGGTTTCGAAAAACGATCCCAACCAGGCCGATCCGAATTCGGAAGAAGAAATCCTGCGGATCGAGCACCCCTTTTGGAATCATAAAGGGGGCACATTGGTCTTCGGTCCCGATGGGTACCTGTATATCGCCGTTGGCGACGGCGGCTTGGGCAACGACCCGTTTGGCAACGGCCAAAATCTGAAAACCCACTTGGGAAAGATTCTGCGGATCGACGTCGATCATCGCGACAAGGGAAAGAAATATGCGATTCCGAAGAACAATCCGTTTGCCGGCCAAGGCGAAAAGGCATACGGCGAAATCTGGTCCTACGGCATGCGCAATCCTTGGCGGATCGCCTTCGACCGGCAAACCGGCACGCTGTGGTGCGCCGACGTGGGCCAAGACTTGTGGGAAGAGATCGATCTGATTGTCAAAGGCGGCAACTACGGCTGGAACCTGCGTGAAGGCTTGCACAAGTTCGGCACGTCCGGCGCCGATCCGCGGCCCGATTTGGTCGACCCGATTTGGGAATACCATCACGAGACGGGCAAGTCGATTACCGGCGGCGTGGTCTATCGCGGCACGCGATTGCCCCAGTTGGTGGGCTGTTATTTGTATGCCGATTATGTCACGGGCAAAGTTTGGGCCTTGAAATATGACGAACAGAAAAAACAGGCCATCGCCAATTACTCGATCCGCGGCAACATCATGCCCATCATCTCATTTGGCGAAGATGAACTAGGCGAAGTTTATTACACGACCGACACCGGCAACATTTTTCGTTTCCGGCCAATTGCTCAAACGGCAGCTTCGGGTGGCTAGTCGTGGGCGAGATCTTCGTTATCGCCCACTCTCGCCAGGTGAGAGGGAATTCGGCACGTCCAAGCCATGTTAAGCATCCACGATTTACCGGGCGTCGAAGAGTTCCGTCGCCGACACAAAATCGACAGCTATCGGCTCCGACAACTGCGCAACGCCTTTTATAAAAAACACCTGCCCGCCGACGCAGCGCTGGCGGAATTGCCCGACGCCCAACGGGCCATTTTCGCCACCGAGGTGGAGTTCCATCCGCTCGAACTGCAAAGCCGACACGATTCGCAATTGGATGGCGCCAGCAAGCTCATCTTCCGTACCTCGCAAAAGCTGCTGATTGAAGCGGTCATACCACGCGTTATTCGCTGGGCGCCGATATCGCCGCCGCCTGCGGCCAACTGGTCCGGCAAGAGCATCGATTGCAAACGACCGAACGTGCCGCCTTGCGGGAAGGCTCGCCTGCTTAGTGCGGCTGGACAAAACCTATCGGCTGGTGCGACGCTAAACCGCCAGCGGGCGTGAAACACCGTTTGCAAGGGTGGCAGTTGGGCTTTATCCGATTGCTCTAAGAGTCCTCTGCTGTGCTGGCTTTCCTGGCGCCGAGTGATGAGTTAAGGTACTGAGATGCTGAGAACTCGCCTTCGACTGGCAACGATTCTGCTGGCCTGCGCTCCGCTAAGCCCTCAAGCCGGCGTGGCCGCGGCCGAGGGGACGGAGCTCTCGGGCAAGCTGTTGCTGCTCGCGGCGGCCAGCACGACAGAGGCGGTGAATCAAATCCGCGGCGAGTTTGTCCGCCTCCATCCCAAGGTCATGATCCGCACGAGTTTTGGCGCCAGTTCGACCTTAGCGCAGCAAATCCGCGCGGGAGCAGATGCCGACCTGTTCCTTTCCGCCAGCACCGAGTGGGCCGAATTCCTGGCTAAACAAAAGTTGATCCACCGACAGCAGGATCTGTTAGGCAATCAACTCGTGGTTGTTGTGCCGGCGGATTCGGCAATCAGCATCGAGCGGCCCGGCGATCTGGTGCAGCCCCAAATTCGACACCTGGCCTTGGCGGATCCGAAATCGGTGCCGGCGGGCATTTACGCCAGGCAAACGCTCGATAATCTTGAGCTTTGGAAACCGCTCGAGTCGAAGGCCACTGGAGCCGCTGACGTGCGGCAGGCCTTGCATTTTGTGGAAACCGGCGCGGCGGAAGCGGGCATCGTGTACGCCACCGATGCCGCGACCAGTAAGCGGGTTCGCATCGCGATCCGGATTGATCCTGAACTTTCGCAGCCGATTCGTTATCCCTTGGTTTTGTTAGTGCATGGGGCAACCAGCCCGGCGGCGGTCGCCTTTTATCAATTTCTCAGTTCGCCGGCCGCCAGCGCCATTTTTCGTCAACATGGATTTGTCGTGTTGACGCCTCCCGAAAACGCCAAGCCCTAAAACCGCAAGAGCATGTGGTCGTTGAGTTCCGAAGAATGGTTGGCCCTGCGGCTGAGTTTTCAGGTCGGCCTCGGCGCCGTGCTGGTCAGCCTGCCGGCGGCGGTGCTGGTTGCCTATGTTTTGGCCCGCTGGCAGTCCCGCTCGAAATGGCTGTTGGAAGTCCTGGTCAACTTGCCGTTAGTCCTTCCGCCGGTGGTGACTGGCTATCTGCTTTTGGTTTGTTTTGCGCCCAGCGGGCCGTTGGGGCACGCGCTTGAAACCTGGCTAGGGCTGCGGATTGTGTTGACCTGGTGGGGGGCGGCGGTGGCCGCGGCCGTGGTCAGCTTTCCGCTGATGGTTCGCGCGATCCGCCTGGCGTTTCAGGCCGTGGATCCGCGACTGGAAATGGCAGCCCGCAGTTTGGGTGCAGGCCGGCTTGATGCGTTCTGGACGGTCACGCTGCCGCTGGCTCGCCGCGGCGTGTTGGCCGGATGCGTGCTGGCGTTTGCCCGCAGCTTGGGCGAATTCGGGGCCACGATCATGGTGGCGGGCAATATTGTCGGCGAAACCCAAACCATTCCGCTGGCGATCTTCAGCAATTGGGGCGCCCTGGGCGAAGTCTGGCGATTGGCAACCATTTCGGTCGCTTTGGCCGCAGCGGCATTATTGGCCAGCGAATGGCTCGAGCGGAGACAAACCTCGCGTGAATCGGCTTAGCTTTCACTGCCGCCACCGCTTCCCAGGCGGATTCGCGCTCGAGGCCGCGCTGGAAACCTCCGCGCAAGTCACGGCCTTGTTCGGTCCTTCGGGCAGCGGCAAAACCAGCGTGTTGTACATGATCGCCGGTCTATTGCGGCCGCAGTGGGGTGTAATTCGGCTGGGCGAACAAGTCTGGCTCGATTCGAACAAAGACTTCCATCTCAAAGCCGAACAGCGGCACGTCGGTTTCGTGTTTCAAGATCACTTGCTCTTTCCGCATTTGAGCGTCCAGCGCAATTTGATGTATGGACGACGGCGCCGCCACGGCCGCTCCGTGGCGATCGAGCCGAGCCGGGTGATTGAAGTTTTGGAATTGGGCGACCTGTTGGCGCGCTATCCGCGCAATCTATCCGGTGGCGAGAAGCAGCGCGTGGCGTTGGGCCGCTCACTGTTGAGCGGGCCCGAGTTGTTGTTGATGGACGAGCCCTTGGCGGCGCTGGATCAAGGGCTCAAGGACCGGATTATCACATATTTGGAACGCGTCGTGGCCGAATGGCACCTACCGACCATTTACGTCAGCCACAGCGCGGCCGAGGTGCGCAGGCTAGCCGACCGCGTCATCGTGCTCGATCAGGGTCACGTTACCCAGAGCGGTCCTACAGACGAGGCTCTACTGGAGAATCACTCTCCTCGCTAGCGGGCGGCCGATCGCTGGCCGGCTTTGCGTCTGACGGCGGCGCCCCCTGCGGCTGCGGCGGGATGAGGCCCTTCTTGACGTACTCTTCCAGGCCCAGGATCTTTGGATCGGTCGAATTCGGGCCGGTAATCGGCGGGATTGGGCGATAGTCAAACCATTCCGCAAACGGAATCTTATCGAATTGCGGAGGCAGTGCTATGGCCGCGTTGCCGAACGAGTTCATCCACAGATCTGAGTCATCGGTCAGTTTGCCTTCGCGGAAGTGAAGATCATAAACGATTCCATACTGCGGATCGCCCCGCACGGTGCCCTTTTCAATCCGTCCGGTGTAGACGTAGATCACTCCTCCCAGCGGTTTTTTCGGATCCTCGGGCGGGCCGACGGGATAGTAACTCACCCAGCGTTTTGCTTCTTCCAAGGTCTCCAGCCGAGCCGGAGCATCCCGCAGGGGTTGCGACCGATTGTGGTAGAACTCCTTGCTGAGAAATACCGCGGCGATCATTTCTTTCGAGAAGAACCCGACCGCGGTGCCCGGGGCGCGTTCTAGTTCCATACGAACATAAACTCCGTCCTTGGGCTCGCGGGCGCCCAGTTGCAGCGGCTGGTGTTGGGCATCGCACAGGCTGATCCGAAAGATGGCGGTCAGGTAATTCCCATTGTTGAACAAATGCGCGTTGCGCTCGCAGTTGCCCCGGTAGTACGTGCCGCTGATTTGTTTGGGCTCGTCGAGCCGAACGGGGATCGGCGGCGACCCGAAAATTGTGCGGGACCATGGATCATCGATGGTCATTTTCTGGACGCGCATTCGCGCCAGCTCGCGATCGAGCTTTAGCTGGTGTCCGCGCATCACCACCAGCGCGAGCGACGCCCCCATCGCCAGCCAAACCAGGCACAATTCGCGCGGCTTGATTTGATTGCACCGCGCGCAAATGCGGCGAGCTTTGCCGGTCGCCCAGGGGCGACCCTTCTGGTAGGCCGCTGCGCAACGGACGACCAGGAGAAGCGCGAATTGCGCCAGCACGAACGCCAGGCCGTAGGGCATGGCATATCCAAGTTCGCTTTGGTAGCGATGGGAAAACCCGTCCCAAGCGTCGAACCATTGGTCGAATTTCGATCGTCTTTTGACGGCGGGGTTTGTCTGGGACCACGGCGTCTGCTGCTCGACCCAACGTCGAATGCGCTCGATTTGCTGGTCCGAAAGAGCTTCCGCGTTTTTCGGCATGCGGTAGGTGCGATCGACAGACGAGACGCGCTGGTAGAGTTCGTTGGTATCGAGGGTTCCGCCGATGATGGGCTTGCCCGAGTCACCGCCTGATTCGGCGTCAGCCAGCGTATCGAGTTTCAACCCGCCGCGGCGATGTTCCCCCCCGTGACACTTGGAGCAGTGCGCGACAAAGATCGGCTGAATGTCGGTCACAAAATCGATCGGCGCGGCGGCCGGCGGCTGTTGAGCCGCTTCGTCGGCCGCGTTCGTCGAGCCAGCAGATGAGACACAGCTTGTCGCGACAAGCACGGCGGGAATCAGCCATCGCCGACGCGCACGCCGAGAATGCAACCCGCCGGCGAGCGGCGTCGCGCGTGCGGGGAGATCGAACAGGTAAACCATGACCATGATCTGCTCACCAGATGCCTCGAAAAATGCTCCCGTTCCGCGGGTTTTCTGGCAGGGGTTGGTGCCGGGCACTTAGTGCCTATCCAAGAACCGTCGGGGACTGTGTCCCCTTCTCCGGAGCGGATAGGCTCTTAGTCCATCATACCTCTGAAATGCGCGTTTGATAACCGAGCCTGTTGGCCGTTTTGCACTCCACCACGCGCGCGCTTATACTGCGCGACGATTTCCTGACGCCCACATTTGGAGACGAACCGCTATGAAGTTTCATGCTGCCCTTGTCTTGTCGTTGGCTTTCTTGCTGGGCGCGGACAATGCGAAGGAAGCCGCAGTCAAAAAGGACCTCGAAAAATTCCAAGGCACTTGGTCCGTGGTGTCGATGGAAATGGACGGTAAATTCATGGCGTCGGAGGCCCGCCAAAAAATCAAGCTGACCGTCAACGGCGAGAATTTCGTCTTCAAAAATGGCGACGGCGGCAATGCGGGCCTCTACAAGATCGATCCCACCAAGAACCCCAAAGAACTGAACATCGTGATCGGCGGAGGCGAGGAAAAAGGGAAGGTGTATCTTGTGATCTACAAAATCGATGGTGATACGATGACGCAGTGCATGGAGCTCGATAATAAAAATCGCCCGCACGAGTTCACGGGCAAAGCCGGCAGTGGTTGCGCCTTGGAGGTTTGGCAGCGTCAGAAGCCCTAGGTTTTCTTGAGCGGGGTGGAGCCACGCGGCCCGTTTGTTGGTTGGTCGGCAGGCGAAAACTGGGACATGCAAAACGAACGTCCTGCACCATCGGTTGCCGAGGCCACGTCCGGAGCTGCGACCGGCGCGCTGCCCTGGAATGTGCGGCTGTTGGGGCTGGCGAGTCTGCTCAACGACATCGCCAGCGAGATGATTTATCCGCTGCTTCCAACCTTTCTCATCACCGTGTTGGGCGGCACCACCAGCCAACTGGGGGCGGTCGAGGGCGTCGCCGACACCACCGCCAGCATCGTCAAGCTTTGGGCGGGCGGACTCTCGGATCGAGCGGGCAAGCGAAAAGTGTTTGTGACCGCCGGTTATGCCCTGGCAGCCGTTTCTCGGCCGCTCATTGCTTTGGCCACGATGCCCTGGCAGGTGCTGCTCGTTCGCAGCAGCGATCGCTTCGGAAAGGGAATCCGTTCCGCACCGCGTGATGCGCTGGTCGCCGACTCCACCGATCCCAGCATTCGCGGCCGGGCCTTTGGGTTTACTCGGGCCATGGACCACTTGGGCGCGGCGATTGGTCCGCTATTGGCCTTCACGTTTCTGTGGGTCTGGCCCGACCATCTGCGGCCGCTGTTCTTGCTGGCGGCCGTCCCCGGCATGTTCGTTGTGCTGCTGGTGCTGTTCGGGTTGAGCGAGCGGCCGATTGTCACCCGCGCCGACAAGGATTTCCAACTGACTCTCCGGCCCTTCGATCGCAATTTCCGTGTCTATTTGGTCGCCTTGGTCATTTTCACGCTGGGCAATTCCAGCGATGCCTTTCTGCTGGTGCGCGTGGGTGAATTGGGAGTTCCCGCCACGCAGCTCCCGCTCTTGTGGTGCGCTTTTCATATCGTAAAAAGCTCCGGCAGCGTGTTGGCCGGGCAAGCGGTCGACCGTTTTGGCCCGCGGCTGCTGATCTACGGCGGCTGGCTCATTTATGCGCTGATTTACCTGGCGTTTTCGTTAGCGACCAATGCGATCCAGGGCTGGGCCTTCTTTCTGATCTACGGGCTGTTCTACGCGTTGACCGAGCCGGCCGAACGCACGTTGGTAGCCAATCTGGTGGGCGCCGAGCAAAAGGGGTTGGCCTACGGCTGGTTCAATTTCGCGATCGGAATCGCCGCCCTACCGTCGAGTCTGATTTTCGGCGCGCTATACCAGTGGTACGGCGGAAGTGTGGCGTTTACTTGGAGCGCAGTCCTCGCCCTGTTGGCCGTCGTCGTGCTTCGAACCGTTAAAAGGACCTGAAACATCTCGTTGAGCGTGATAGCTACGCGAGGCTCAAGCTGCGTTCTTGATCCGCGCAGGGGTGCGGCAAAATACTACGATATCCATCCAAGACAGGCAAAATATCTCGCAAAACGAATTGGGACGGCGTGCGGAAGCGAACCCCCCAAGGGAGCTGGGTAAAAACACCTGAGTTTACTGGAGTATACGCCCTAGGCGGCCGATGTACATTCCAGCCAGAGCACGCTGGTCGCCTCCATGGCTATGGGGGCATTTTTTTATTCGGCGTAATGCGAGCTGCGCCGGCAATCGGGGCAAAATCCATATTTGGGCGCTTCGGCGCCCTGAGCCGCACAGCGTCGCTGCCCCGCGCCTGTGCGGTTTCTAATGCGCCAGCGGTCCCGGGTCTTTCTTTTCCGAGCGTACTGTCTGTTCACGGGGAAACGCTGGACCGCTGCTTCAGGGTTGCTTTGCAATCGGCATTCGTGAATGATCGAATCGTGGTTCGCACGTAGATGGCCGACATGAACAAAGTTTCTTCAACCCGGCGCTACAAAATCTTTCGCGCCGGCGATGCGGTTCTCCTGGCTTCGGCCGCAACGCAGTGGGCCTTCGTCGAGTATGCCAACGGCTCGCTGCGCTGCAGTCCGGAAGAAGTATGGCGGTCCTTCGAGATCGGGGCCAAGTAGGCGTCACGCAGAAGGAAGACAGAATCTGTCCGCGGGCTCGCGCGTCGCTGAACGAGCGGTATTGGGAAACCATGTAAGACTCAGCCAGCGACGTGGTAAACGAACAAAAACATTGATATCATTAGATTTGTACCGAATTCCCGCGCACGCGTTAGGCCGAACATTGGCGGTCTGCAGGTGTTTGGCGGAACCTATCTAAAACCAAGTTAGGCTGGATTGGAGGCGTGCAGTGTCTGTCCGGCTTGAACATGCTAACCTCTGCGTGCGTGACATCGAGGCGATGATCCGTTTCCTGCAAACGGCGTTTCCTGAGTTTCAAGTGCGTGGCGAAGGCAGCGGTCACGACGGCACCCGATGGGTGCATGTGGGCACCTATGAAACCTATATCGCCTTGAATCAGGCGAAGGCCGAACCTGAAACACGCTGGACGCCGTACAGGGGCATGCCCGGCGTGAACCACCTCGGCTGTGAGGTCGACGACGTCGAAGCGCTGCGCGGCCGACTCCAGTCAGCCGGGTATGAAGACTCCACGGTCCCGAACTCGCACCCGTATCGGAAACGTGTATATTTCTACGATCCGGAAGGCAACGATTGGGAGTTCGTACAGTACCTCTCCGCGGATCCTGCGGAGCGCCACGATTACGAGTTGCCTGATCGATAACGAGCACGGGAACCGGTCAATCGAATGGTTGGAGCGGCGCCGGCTGGCAGTTGTTGGTTGCTAGAAGCAGTTTCGAAACGGCGGGGACAGCCCCAATTTTGCGGAGGCCTCGGAGCTAAATGGGACTATCCCTTTCTCCGAGCCGAGTATGGAGATAGCCATGCTGAACGCATCGAAACTCGTCTGCTTTGCCGCAACGGCGAATCCAACGAAGGCACTGGAGTTTTATCGAGACACATTGGGGTTGCCGCTTGTCGACCACAGTCCGTTCGCGATTGTCTTCGATTCAAATGGAACGATGCTTCGCGTCCAGAAAGTTCAGGATTTGTCGCCAGTAAACTACACGGTTCTTGGCTGGCAGGTCGATGACATCCGTGTGACAATAGAGCAATTGACCGCGCGGGGTGTTCGGTTCGAGCGCTACGATGGAATGGCGCAGAACACGCAGGGTATCTGGACCCCGCCCGACGGATCTCGAGTAGCGTGGTTCAAAGATCCGGACGGCAACGCGCTCTCGCTGACCGAGTTTCGCTGAAGCGAGCGACCCACAAAACGGGGGCGCCTCGATTTGCCGGAAACGAGGTGCGTCCCTTCTTTTGCGATCACCGTTTTTCGATGCGATAAAGGTGCGTGTCGGTGCGCAGGAAGATGGCGCCGTCGACGATCGCGGACGAGGCTTGGGTGCGGCCTTCAAGCTTGTTGGTGGCCAGAAGTTCGAATTTCGGCCCGGCGGAGAGCACCAACGTGGTCCCCGAATCATCTAGGCAATAAATCCGCCCGTCGGCGTCCACGGGCGAGGCCCAAAACTTGCTCGACAAGCGCTGCTGCCAATGCTGCTTGCCGCTGGCGGTGTCATAGCAGCCTGCAATGCCTGAATCGCTGATGATGTACACTTCGTCGCCGACCACCAGCGGCGAGACATCCAGCGGCACGACCGCGCTTTTGGTCAAGCTCCACAGCTTGTTCGTTTCCGTGATATCGCCCTGGCCGCCGGCTTTGATCGCATACAAGGCGGCCGGGCCAAAACCGGACGAAAAGAATAACTTGCCGCCAGCATACGCGGGCATCGAAACATTCGAGTAGCCGCTGAAGGTGAACCACCACAGTTCCTCGCCCGTGCGCGGATCGTGGGCCACCACGGCATCGCTGCCGAGAGTGACGAGTTGCGTGTGGCCGTCGATGTCGAGCAGAAGCGGCGTGCAGTAGGCCATCGGCACTTCGAGCTTGCCGGTGCGCCGGGCTTCGCTCGTGTGCTGGCGATCGCGCTTCCAGCGGATTTGGCCCGTCTTTTTATCGAGCGCGACGACGTACTGCACATCGGTGCCGTCGCAGTTGACGATCAGCAAATCGTGCCACACGACCGGCGACCCGCCGGGGCCGTGCCCGTGGTTGTATTTCAACTCGTTCGTCTTCCAAATCACCTGGCCGTCGGTCGACAGGCAAGCGGTGCCGTGCGCCCCGAAGTGGACGTAAACGCGGTTGCCCTCGACGACGGGCGTGGGCGAGGCGTGGCTGTTGTTCGGGTGAACCGAGCCCGGCTCGGCTTTTTGAAACACTTCGACGTCGTGCAAGATTTTGCCGCTCTGGCGATCCAGGGCGATGGCGCGCAGCGAGTGCCCCTCGTCGACGGCGGCCGTGAGCCAGATCTGCCGGCCCTGGATTGAGGGTGACGACCATCCCAAGCCCGGCAGGGGGACTTTCCAAGCGATGTTTTCCGTCTCGCTCCACGAGAGCGGCACGTTCTTCGACAACGAATGCCCCTGGCCATCCGGCCCGCGAAACTGCGGCCAATCCTCGGCTTGAACAAAAAAGGGGGCGAAGACGAGTAAGAGGATCGCGGCCGGCAGGCGTGGAGTCATGTGAAATACTCGACGGGGTGGGATTGCGGTCTAGGCGGCTTTCGGATGGCTTTGGCATCGCCGGCAATTATGCGAAGGCTACGCGGTGCTTTGGCTTGCTATTGTTATCGTGCGAAATGGCTGAGGCAAGAGCGGGCGACAGATAGATGGACTCGTAAGTGACGTCAGTCCGCCCCAACAAGGTCGCTTGGGTAGAGCGGCCAGCACAGATTTCCAAATGTACCAAGCGCAGAACTTTTGGTAGCGGCTTGCCGAACTGCTTGTCGCCAGTTCGCCCATCATAGCTCACGATGTAGAGACATTGTCGTCGATTCAAGTCCGCCAAGTGGTCGATGAACTCGTCATGCGCGATTTTTGGGGCATACCTTTGATCGCGGACTTGACAGACTCCCTGATACGGCGGATCCATGTAAATGAGATCGTCGGGCGTACATTGATTCAGCACGGCTTGATAATCGAGAGCAGTCACCCGAGTGCGTCCTTTCAGTAGGGAGGATGCGCCAAGTATTCGCAGGTGCATTTCTTCGGGGCGTGCGCCCTTGCGTCGATTGTCGGGCGTGTTATTGAATTGGCCGAGGGCGTTGTAGCGAATTGCAGCCTTGACGCAGCGCGCCAGCAGGTACAGGAAGTGTTCAGGGGATTGCGACTTGTTGAAGGAATCGCGCACCTCGTCGAAATATTCTCTTTCTCGCCCGAGTTGCTGTTCCCACAACTTCCGGTATTCGGCGGCGATCGAATCCGGACGATTGATGATTTTTGACCACAGTGCCACCAGCGGCTGATGAGCGTCGTTGATCCAAAAGCGACTAGCCAATTTCCTCTGGGCCGCCGCCAAAGAAATGGCCGCCGACCCGGCAAATGGCTCAATCATGCGCGGCACATGGCTGGGAGCGTATTTCAGAATCGTCGCCGCCAGATTGCGTTTGCTGCCCTGGTAAGGAATCGGATGTGGGACGTAATTTGCCGACATGGGTTATTTGGCTCCGTTTTGGTTCTCCATCGTTGACCCGTAGACTACTACATTGCCAGCAAGAATTGTAGTGGTCAGGCGCGCCGCGGCTTGCGTGCCACCGATTGGCTTGACTTGCTAGCGCCCCCAATTTGCAAACCGCGCTGGTTTGGGCTATATCTGGCAGTTTGCCGTTTCAATTCGTCGAGAGAGAGTCTTTCAACCATGGCTTTGAACAAATACAGCGCGCACGTCACCCAGCCCAAGTCGCAAGGCGCCAGCCAGGCTATGCTCTATGGCACGGGCCTGAGGCAAGAAGACATGCACAAGCCGCAGGTCGGCATCGCCAGCATGTGGTATGAAGGCAACACCTGCAACATGCACCTCAACGATCTGGCTGCCAAGGTCAAGGAAGGAGTCAAGGCGGCCGGACTGGTCGGAATGCGGTTCAACACCATCGGCGTCAGCGACGGCATTTCAATGGGCACCGAAGGCATGTGCTATTCGCTGCAATCGCGCGATCTGATTGCCGACTCAATCGAAACCGTGATGGGCGGTCAGTGGTATGACGCGAACATTTCACTTCCCGGCTGCGACAAGAACATGCCGGGGTGCCTGATTGCCATGGGCCGGCTGAATCGGCCTTCGCTGATGGTCTATGGCGGCACGATAAAGCCCGGGCATCGCACGCACAATGGCGTGGAAGAAAAGCTCGACGTGGTTTTGGCCTTTCAATGCTACGGCGAATACCTGGCCGGCACGTTGGACGAAAAGGGACGGCAGGAAGTCGTGGCCAAAAGCTGCCCGGGAGCGGGGGCCTGCGGGGGGATGTATACGGCCAACACCATGGCTTCGGCCATCGAGGCGCTGGGCATGACCTTGCCCTACAGCTCGTCGATTCCGGCCGTGGATCCCGCCAAGCTCGACGAATGTTTTCGAGCCGGCGCCGCCATTCGCGTCTGCCTCGAAAACGATATCAAGCCGCGCGACGTGATGACCCGCGCCGCCTTCGACAACGCGATGGTGGTCGTGATGGCCTTGGGCGGCTCGACCAACGCGGTGCTGCACTTGATCGCCATGGCCCGAGCGGTGAATGTGCCGCTGTCGATCGACGACTTCCAGAAAGTCAGCGATCGGGTGCCCTTCCTGGCCGATCTAAAACCAAGCGGCAAGTACGTGCAAGAAGATTTGCACAACGTCGGGGGCACCCCGGCGGTGATGAAATACCTGCTGGAAAAAGGGATGCTCGACGGCGAGTGCCTGACCGTGACCGGAAAAACGTTGGCCGAGAATCTGCGCGATCTGCCGGGCTTAAAGGCTGGCCAGGACGTGTTCCACACGCTCGAAAACCCGATCAAGCCGACGGGACACATTCAAATCTTGCGCGGCAATTTGGCGCCCCAGGGGGCCGTCGCCAAGATCACGGGCAAAGAGGGCAACCGCTTTTCCGGCCCGGCGAAAGTTTATGATTCGGAAGAGGATATGTTGCACGCCTTGGAACGCAAGGAAATCGTCAAAGGGGACGTGGTGATCATTCGCTACGAAGGGCCCAAGGGCGGCCCCGGCATGCCCGAAATGCTCACGCCGACTTCGGCCATCATGGGAGCCGGCCTGGGCAAAGACGTGGCGCTGATTACCGACGGCCGCTTCTCGGGCGGCTCGCACGGTTTCATCGTCGGCCACGTCACGCCCGAGGCTCAGGAAGGGGGCGCGATCGCGCTGGTGAAAAACGGCGACCGGATCACGCTCGACGCGGCCAATAACTCGATCGCGGTCGAGATTAGCGATAGTGAATTGGCCGCGCGACGCGAGAAGTGGAAGGCGCCGGCCTACAAATTCACCCGCGGCACGCTCTACAAGTACATCAAGAACGTCAAATCGGCTTCCGAAGGCTGCGTGACGGACGAGTAACAAGCCGGTCCGGACGTGCTCCAGAGAGAATTGAAGTGTCAGATCGCCAGAACGATGCCGACGGAAGTCCGAGCGCGCCGCCAGCCGGCGCTGCGATCGAAAGCACGCCTAATTCGGCGGAGATGTCGCGCGAGCAACTGGCCGAAGCCAAACAGTATGGCCGGCTGGAACTGCTGTGCAGCCTGGCCGACAAAGGGCTCGACGTGGGCTTTCTGACCCTGATGGCATTTGCATTCGCCGTGCCGCTCGATGGCTGGCTGGCCCGCTTTGTCGATTCGCAGACGTTGCGGCTGGTCTTGATTTTTCTCATCACCACCGCCGCCCACATCGGGATTTCGTTTCCGCTTTCGCTCTACGCGGGGCACACGCTGGAACACCGCTTCGGCTTGAGTCATCAAACGTTCGGCCGCTGGCTGGCGCGCTATGCGAAGCGCAATTTGCTGACAGTGGTTTTCGGCGTGGCCATGTTCGTGGGCTTGTACTGGGTGATTTGGCTTTGCGGCCAGTGGTGGTGGCTGGCGGCCGCGGGCGCGTTTTTTGTCGTCAGCATCATTTTCGGCCAATTGATGCCGGTGTTGATCTTGCCTTTGTTCTACAAGATCGAGCGGCTCGAAAGCGGCGAATTGACCCGGAGGATGACCCGGCTGGCCGAGGGCACGGGGCTCTCGATCCAGGGCGTCTATCGCATGGGCTTGAGCGAAGAAACCGCCAAGGCCAACGCGATGCTAACCGGCTTGGGCCGCACGCGGCGCGTGCTGATGGGCGATACGCTGCTGGAGCAGTTTTCGCCGGACGAAATCGAAGTCATCTTTGCCCACGAAATCGGCCACCACGTCTTTCGCCACATTCGCAAGATGATCGTCACCGGCGTGTTGTACAGCATCGCGGGCTTTTGGATTTGCGATCGCATCATCCTGGCCTGGGCCCACAGCCATTACGGGCCGCTCGACGCGCACCAGTTGCCGGTCGGCACGCTGCCGCTTCTGATGCTCGTGCTCACGCTGTTTGCACTCGTGCTGGAGCCGGTGCAAAACATCATCAGTCGGCGTTTCGAGCGGCAATGCGACCGTTATGCGCTGGAGCGGACCGGATTGCGTGAGGCCTACGTTTCGGCGTTTCGCAAATTGGCCAAACTCAACAAAGACGACCCCAACCCCAACCCGGTCGAGGTGTTTTTGTTTCACAGCCACCCGCCGATCAGCGAGCGGTTGGCGCTGGCGAAGGATTGAAGGCGTTCCAGAATGAAAAATGCTCGACGCGCGTTCCGCTACAACAGTATCGGCGTGAAGCACAGCACCGGAATCGCTAGCGACACCAGCCCAATGATCGTTCGCACCGGGCCGAGGGGCACGTTGTCGTCGCGCGTCGGTGGGTGATCGACGCCCAGCATGATCACCAACACCAGCATCACGATCCAGTTGTACTGCTCGCCGAAGACAATGAAGGCGATTGAAGCGATCAAGAAGCCGCGGGCGACCAGGTGGGCATGGCGCCCGAACAGGCCGTAGATCACGTGCCCGCCGTCGAGTTGGCTGACCGGCAACATGTTCAGCCCGGTGATCAGCATGCCCACCCAGCCGGCCATCAGCAGCGGATTGTTTTTGCTCAGGATCGCTTCGGCCGGCAAATCGGGGCGCAAATAGCTCGTCAGCAGTTTGAAGATCAAGGGGTCGCCGAGTTGAAACTCAGACGTGGAGGGCATGGGGGTGGCAGCCTTGATGCCGAACCAAATGATCGGCAGGGCCACGACGAGTCCCGCCCAGGGCCCCGACAGGCCAATGTCAAAGAGTTGCTTGCGATCGGCGCGCGAGCCCTCCATGCTGATCACGGCCCCCATCGTACCGGTCATCAGAATCGGCACGGGGATAAAGAATGGCAAGCTGGCGGGGACGCCGTAGCGGATGGTTTGCAAAAAGTGGCCCATTTCGTGCATCATCAAAATGCCGATCACCGCGGCCATGTAAACGAGGCCTTGGCCCCAGTTGACCCCAATGACGGTTTCCGCCTGATTTTTTTCCAGGTAAAAGGTTGGATTCCAATTGAGCGCCCCCGCGAAAAACGTGGACAGGCAGGTAGCGACGAACAAGAACAGCGGCAGGAACACACGTCGCGGGGGGGGCGACTCGAGGTCCTCGGCCACCAGCTGGCGATAGGCCGGTAGGTACGGAGCTGGTTCGCCGGGAGCTTGTCCGCCAGGAACAATGGCGTCGAGGTGGGTGCCCGCGGGACGTTCGGAACCCGGCCAGCGCAACATAGTCGGTTCCGGCTCGGTCGGTAGCCCCGCTGGGTCGTCTGGAAGGCTCGATGGGCTCATGCCTCCAGCATAGCAGGCACCCGTAGCAGGCCGAAAGGGGTTTTGGGGGATCCGTCGGAGCCAGCAGTGCGTTATTGAAGATCTTCCAGCAATTCTTGACGCCATGTGTGTTCGACGACTTCGCTTCTCATTAATGGAGCGTCGAAACCAATCTATCGAGCACCAGCGCAAAAGCCGGACTCAATTTACGGGCCGGTCCAAGAATGCAGCGGCAGCGAGCGGCAGGGAAACTACGCTGCCTGCTGTTGGTCGGGGCGAGGAGATTCGCTGGGGGCGTCGGCCGGCGGGCGGCTCGTCGCCGCTGCCGCCGGGCGGGCACCGGGACGCAGATAAGTCCAGTAGATCTTGGCCATCTCGATTGTGGCTTTGAAAAAATCGCCCGTTTTGACGCTCGAACCGGCGACATCGCGCCAGGCGTCGAGTGGGAACTCGTAGATCGAGTCGCGCAAACGTGGCTGGTTCGTGTGGCGGCGGCGCAATTGCATGCGGGCCAGAATTTCGACATCGAAAATCCAGCGCGTCAGAAACGGCCGCTCGAAAAGCTGCTCGAGCCCGGCCGTCACGCGAAACAGTTTCGCGCCGCACTGCGTGTCGAACATCCGCACGCCCAGCGCGAGCGAGGCCGTGTTCGCGAACAGCCGGCCCAGCCAGTATCGCAACGCCGGCCGCTCGATCTTATGGCCCAGCAGGCGCATTCGCGTGCCGACAACGACTTCAATATCCCCTTTGTGGTCGAGCACCCGGCAGAACGGCTCGATGTCCGACAGCGGCGCGGCCAGATCGGCGTCCCAAAAGCCGACGTAATCGGCTCCACTGCGAAGCGCCAGCAAAAAGCCTTGCCGGACTGCTTCGGCTTTGCCGCCGTTGTTGGCCAAATGCAAAAAGCTGAAGCGGCGCGGATTGCTTTGGTTCAGGTGCTCAATCAATTCCAGCGTTTCGTCGCGGCTACCGTCGTTGACAAACAGCAAGTCGGCCGCGTCGGAACCCCGCGCAAACTCCTGGATCGCCGGCAGGTTCAGCCGTTTGGCTTCGTTGTAACACGGCACGACGACGATCGCACGCGACATCGGGGACGTCCTTGTCCGCTGGGTGGCAAAAACTTCAATTCGCCGGCTTTTTGGACGAAGTGCTATACCGCAGCCGCCCTCGACATGGCAAGAGCACTACGGCAATCGCAATCGCGTGCGGTGGATGCTAGCAATCAGCGCCTGGGACCGGTTGCGTTTTCCATTTGGGCAATATATTGCCGCAGCCGCTCGACTTCGTCGGTGACGTGATGGAGTTTGAGCATGTTTTCCACGCGCTTCAGCAACTCGAGCTTATTGACCGGCTTGCTCAAGAAATCGTCCGTGCCAGCTTCCACCGCCCGTTCGATATCGCCCAACTCGTTGAGCGCCGTGACCATCAGGATCATGATCCCGCGCGTGGCCGGGTCGGCTTTGAGTTTCTCGCAGACTTCGAACCCGCTCAGCTTGGGCATCATGACGTCGAGCAGGATCAAATCGGGCAGAAACGAGGCGACTTTCTCCAGCGTGTCGCGGCCGTCGACCGCCACGGCGATCTCGCAGTCGAGGCCATTGAGATAAGCCTCAAGCAACTCGACGTTCGGTCCGTTGTCGTCGGCAATGAGGATTCGGCTTGTATGGCTCAGCTCAGGCATTGGCGCATCCGTGGGCGAGGAAAGGCGGCCACTCGACCTCTGGGCCGATTATAGAGTCCAGGGCGACAAGCGAGAATGCCAGCAAGCGGAGCAAAGCGTGTCGGGTTGGAGCCAAAATGCAAAAAACGCAAGGGCAACAGGTTCTGCCTTCGGCCCGAAGGCTTGTTTCCGAAGTTGGCTGGCCTACTTTCCCAAAGGTGAATGAAAGTGATATTGACCGGCGGTACTGCGGGGTAGGAGTAGCAGAAAGTGCTGCCCTTGCTCTTTTTCGTGAGTGCAATCAACGTGCCAACCGGGGACAAATTGCACCCTGCCAAGGTACCCGCCGCGGAAGTCCGCAAGTCGCAGGAAATCGCACAAAGTTCCGCCAGCCACGTTGGGGAAGATTGGACGTGCAACCTTGGCCGTGGGCCGATTTTGATCTGGCGACGATCACCAGCCGGTCGGCAAACGACCAGGAGTGCTGTTGGGCGCTCAGATCTCTTCGCTGTCGACTTCGGCCAGCCGGGCCGCCGGTACCGGGAATTGTTCGCAGAGACCGAAAATCTCGCCGCGAATTTTGGCGTGCAAGCGATTGTCGTCGGGAGCCTTTAGCGCCGCGAGCATCCAGCCGGCGATCCGCTTCATTTCCGTCGGGCCCATGCCCCGGGTCGTCAGGGCCGGAGTGCCGACGCGGATGCCGGAAGGATCCATCGGTTTTCGCTCGTCGAAGGGAATCATGTTCTTGTTGACGGTAATTCCGCAACTGCCCAAGGTGGCTTCGGCCTGTTTGCCGCCCAGGCCCAGCGTGGTGACATCGAGCAGCATCAAGTGGTTATCGGTCCCGCCGCTGACTAAGCGCACTCCACTGGAGAGCAGTGCGTCGGCCAGCGCTTTGGCGTTGTCGATAATTGCTTTGGCATAACGTTTGAAGTCGGGCCTGAGGGCCTCGCCAAAACAGATCGCCTTGCCGGCGATGACGTGCATCAGCGGTCCACCCTGAATGCCGGGAAAGACCGCCCGATCCAGATCTTTGGCGAACTCGGCTTTGCACATCGAGAGTCCCGCGCGGGGGCCACGCAGGGTCTTGTGAGTGGTCGTGGTGACGAAATCGGCCACCGGCACGGGATTGTCGTGCAGGCCGGCGGCCACCAGCCCGGCATAATGCGCCATGTCGACGAACAGCTTGGCCCCGACTTCGCGCGCGATCGCGGCGAACTTGCCGTGCGGAATTTCCCGCGGATAAGCGCTGGCGCCAGCCACGATCATCTTGGGCTTGTGCTCGCGCGCCAGCGCCGCCACCTGGTCGAAGTCAATCCGCTGGGTATCCCGGGTCACGCCGTAGCTGATAAAGTGATAAAGCCGGCCCGATACGTTGAGTTTCATGCCGTGCGTCAGGTGGCCGCCATGCGCCAGATCGAGCCCCAGCACGGTATCGCCCGGGGTAATCGCGGCCAGATAGACGGCGAAGTTGGCCTGAGAGCCCGAGTGGGGCTGGACATTGGCATGCTCGGCGCCGAACAGTTCCTTGGCCCGATCGCGCGCCAGGTTTTCAACGACGTCGACGTGTTCGCAACCGCCATAATAGCGCCGGCCGGGGTAGCCCTCGGCGTATTTGTTGGTCAACACGCTTCCGACGGCCTGCATCACGGCTGGGCTGGTGTAGTTTTCGCTGGCGATCATTTCCAGCCCGTCTTGCTGGCGCTCCATTTCGGCGGCCACGGCGGCCCACACTTCGGGATCTTCTTCGGCGATAAAATTCATGGCAACCTGCGCGCTTGAGCCAAATAACTACGGGGGGTTTTCACATTGTCGGGTGTGCTCGGCGGCACGTCAATTGCCAATGCGGGCCGCCGGCGCGGCGCGATTGCACGCTACGAGCCGCGCGTGATTTTCACGGTCAATGATCCGGCGTTGTCGCCCAAGCTGTCAGCCGAATCATTGATGCGCAAATAGAGCGTGCCCGCCTGCTCTATTTTGAGCGTGGCTCCCAGGCCGACGACAATGGGTTTCAACAATCCGCTTGGGCTTTGGGGAATGGGATCGTCGGCGCGAACGGCCGCCAACAGGATTCCCAGTGGCTGGCCATGATAATAGCGGATCGTCACTCCGCCCGGTTCGCACCACCACGTGCGCGGCTCGCTAGCCACTTGGTAGCGCCCAAGGGCGCGAAGCCGATAGCTCTGGCCCGCTTCGAGGCGCACCCCGCTCGATTGCCATGAGCGATCGGCCGCGACCGAGATCGCCTGACCCCCGTCACCCAATGGCTCGCCAGCCGTGAACTCCACGTCCATTTTCTGGAAATCATATCCGTAGTCGAGATTGGCCACGAACAACTGCCAGTCTTCGTTCAAGCGGGTCCAGTCGTCGACGAAGATCTTCATCACCTGCTGGTTGAAATGATCGTCGCTGTCTCCGACCAGCTTGTGCAACTGGCGGAAGCGGGCCCGGTAGCGCGGGTGGCTGTCCAAGAAGGCCGCGGCCGCCCAACACCAGCCATACCACTGGTTTTCCTGCTGACCACGATGGTCGTATGCAAACAGCTTGGCCAGGCTCACGGCGCGATGCGAGGCGTAGCCGGTTTGCACAATTTCGATCCGACCCAGCTTGGGCACTTCGTCGCGCTGGCGCGGAAAATAGTTTAGCGTCAGCTTGCCATCTTCCAGCCGATGCGTGGCTAGCAATTCGGCCATGCCTTCGGCGAACCACGACGGACCCATTCCACCGATTCGCGAGAGCATGAAACTGTGCGTCCCCTCATGCAGCAGCAAATGTCGACGGTAATAGACGCTGGTCTGGTCGCGCAGCCAAATCTGATCACCGCGGGCATAACCATTAAAATTGGGCAGATCGGCGGGGAGCAAACCGGCGGCTTGAAAGGGTTCCCGCGTCTTCATCAAGTACGCGCGGACATGCCAATCGACGTGCTGCTGCTCATCGACTCCGAAATAGGCACACCACTGCCCAAATGCCTGGTCAAACAGAGTTGGCAAGGCGTCGATCTCGGGTTGGGACGGCAGATCGGTGTACAGCGCCAGATGCTTGGAGGCGAGTTGGCGAATGCCGGCGGGCGGCTCGGTCCCAGCGGAGTCTTGAGCAAGAACAATCGCGCAACGACCAAAGATTGCCGCCGAGACGCAGCCAATCGCCCAGCCGTGTAAGTTTCCAAGCCAACCTGTCATCGCAACGCAGCCGTTGTCATAGTATCCCATCATACGATCGCGATCCGAGCCCAACGCTTCCATTCTATGCAGCCGCTCACCGGGCCGCACCAACCAGGATGCACGCTCGGGTCAACGGACGCGTAACGAACGCCTTTTGTGAAACGCCTAATCCACACTGCCCGAGCGGAGAAAAAGAGTCTAAGCTGAACAGAAGACCCGCCGTGGGCCGTCCGCACTGCCGACCGGAATCTGGCGACATAACATGCGATCTTGTGCACGACAGCGTCGGTGGGCGGGTCGGACGATCTGTGTTTTTGGGCTGCTTTTCTGCGGCTGTTGGACCAGTTCCGGGCCCGAGGTGGTCGTGTACACCGCCCTGGACTCCGAGTTCTCGCGGCCGATTCTGCGCGATTTTACCGAAAGGTCGGGCGTAAAGGCGCTGGCCAAATTCGATACCGAGTCGACCAAAACCGTCGGGCTGACCGAAGAGTTGATCGCGGAGCGTGCGCGGCCCCGTTGCGACGTGTTTTGGAACAACGAAATCCTCCATACTCTGCGTTTGGAAGAACTCGGCCTGCTTGATACTTACCAGCCGCCGCTGGCCGTCGAATATCCGGCCATGGACCGCTCGCCGCGAGGGACCTGGCATGGCTTTGCGGCGCGAGCCCGAGTGCTTGTCGTCAATACGCGGCTGGTGAGCCAGGCCGAACGCCCGAGGTCAATCAACGATTTGAATGATCCGAAATGGAAAGATCGCGTCGGGATCGCCAAGCCGCTGTTCGGCACCACGGCCACACACGCGGCCTGTCTGTTCGCCACCTGGGGCGATGGAAAGGCGAAGCAGTTCTTCCGGCAGCTCAAGCAAAACGCCCAGATCATGAGCGGCAACAAGCAAGTCGCGCTGTCGGTGGCGGCCGGCCAATTGGCGTTCGGGCTGACCGATACCGACGATGCGATCGGGGAATTGGAAAAAGGAATGGACGTGGCGATTATCTATCCCGATCAACAGCCCGATGGAGTGGGCACGCTGTTTATCCCCAATACGCTGGCGATCCTCAAGGGCTGTCCTCACCCGACGGAAGCGCGGCGGCTGGTCGATTACATGTTGCGGCCGGAGATTGAAGAACAGTTGGCCAATTCTGCCAGCGCGCAAATTCCGCTTCATCCTCGCGCGAAAGGCACAACCCGCGTGGAATCGCCGAGCACGATTCGCGCCATGCAGGTCGATTTCGGTGTCGCCGCGGCGCGGTGGAAAGAGGTTGCCGCTTTTCTGCGCGATGAATTTACCACCGGCCGCTGAGGCGACGACAGCGAGCTTGCGCCGTAGGGGCTTAAAGCGCCCGGCGAATCCTGCGGACTGGCCGGCCGCCGCGACCGTAGAGTGGCGGAGCCGGCTTGGGGACGACTTCGGCGGTGGTTTCCGCGGCGTTTTCGGTCGTGACGGTGGATTCGGGTCGCCCGATGGGGGATTCCCCCCGGACCGCGGCAAAGCCGGTCACTTCGTCGCGCTTCAGCAGTCGATCGATCCGCATTTCAATGCGCGTCAGCTCGTTGCCTTCTTCGGGAGTGACAAACGTGTAGGCCACGCCCTCGCGACCCATGCGGCCGGTACGGCCCACGCGATGCACGTAGTCGTCGCAGAATTGCGGAATATCGTAGTTGAAAATGTGCGAAATGCTGGTCACGTCGATGCCGCGACCCACCACGTCGGTGGCCACGAGAATCCGGATTCTGCCCTCGCGAAATGCCCCCATCACCCGATCGCGGACGTTTTGCGCCAAGTCGCCGTGAATGCAAGCTACCTTGTCGAATCGCTTGGTCAACCGCCGCTCGATCTTGTCGGTGCCGCGCTTGGTGCGGCAGAAGACGATCGCCTGGTGCGGGCTCTCGCGTTTGATCAAATGTTCGAGCAGCTCGAATTTCCGTTCCGCGTCGACCGTGCAATAGAACTGTTCGATCGTTTCGACCGAAATGTCGCTCGGCGAGAAGTTCAGCGAAATCGGCTCGCGCATGTAGCTGCGAGCCAGCCGCTCGACCGGCGGAGGAACCGTTGCGCTCAGCAGCAGAGTCTGTCGCGATTTGGGACAGCGCCTGAGGATTTTTTCGATGTCGGGGCGAAAACCGATATCGAGCATGCGGTCGGCTTCGTCCAACACGACGACCAGCAAGTCGTCGAGCCTGAGCGTTCCCCGGCCCATGTGGTCGAGCACGCGGCCGGGCGTGCCGATGACGATCTCCGCGCCGCGCGCGAGTTTTTCGATCTGCCCCCGAATGGGTTTGCCGCCATAGAGGGCCACCGAATGGATTTTGCGGCCGTGCGAAAGCTTGACCGCTTCTTCGCGGACCTGCACGGCCAGTTCGCGCGTTGGCACCAGAATGAGGGCCTGCGGGCGATGCCCTTTTTTCACCGGCTGTAATCGCTCCAAGATCGGAATGACGAACGCCGCCGTTTTTCCGGTGCCGGTTCGAGCCTGCCCCAATACATCAACGCCGGCCAGCGCGTGAGGGATTAAGCCGGCCTGAATGGGGGTCGGCTCGATATACCCGGCGGTCTCCAGAGCCGCCAATGTCGTCGGCGACAGAGAAAGGTGTTGAAAGCCGGGAGAGTTTTGTAGGGCTAAATCTGCAACTTTCGTGGAACTGTCCAAGCCTTCGTCCAGTCAGATACCTTGCTCGAGTGGACCGCGGACACTCCGCAGTCGGCGGCTAAGAATTCAATGTAGTATCCTAACCCTAGCAGCCAACACGCTTTTGGTCAACGGCAGCGGGGAGATTACCGGGTCATTGAGTGTTTCATGTCGGGAAATACTAGCCCGAGGTGCCAGCGAGGGCGAGAAGGTCGCAATATCCTAGATCATCCTCACTTACGCTTTTTGAAGTTGCGCATTTTTGCTGGCATTCTCGCATTTGGGCCTGAACTGAGGGCAATACAATCAACGGATCGAGCAGATTATCGGCGCCGCGGTCGAGTTTCTCTGCGCCCTTGGTGTCCTCGGTGGCAAAAAGCTAGCAAATACGCGCAACTTCAAAACTTGCGCTTTGGATTGGTGTAATCAGCGAATCCGCTCAAAAGGATATCGCGCTGGCGTAAAAACAATAGGCCGGCCCACCAGTGGCAGTGAGCCGGCCTTTCTCGTCGGGATGAATAGGGCTGTTTAACGCTTGCCGCGCTTGGAGGCTTTCCGTGCAGCGGCCTTCTTGGGCGAGCGCTTGGCGGTCTTGGCCCGCGACGGCTTTTTGGCGGCCTTCGCCTTGGTCGAGCGCTTGGCCGACTTCTTGGTGGTCTTCTTCGTCGCTTTCTTGGTGGTTGCCATTTCCGTGGCTCCTCGATTGCGGGTACCCGCTTCGCTGGCGTGTTGGTCCCCTTGGGTACCCTGACAGGGGAAGCCACTCAAAAGCAATACGAGTTCGAACTCGTATCATCATGAATCCCCATTGGGATTCAACCTTCGTTAACGTCCATGTCGGCTCAGCGCCAAGTTGATTGATGTGCAGTCTCCGGAGCAGGTTGTTGTGCCTCTCTCGTTGGCTTGCGTGGGGAGCTGGCACCTATCCGAATTGCCCAGAGCAAGCGGATTGAACCAGCTTTGCCCGGGCCGCGTCAAGGTGAGTTCCAACGAAAAGCGCCCATTCGAGAAAAAGATTCTTGGTGGCTGCCCGCGCCGCGACTGTCGAATTCTCGCCGACGCGGAAGTTGGATCCAACGCGCAAACGTCAAGTCGCGTGCGCCCGCGCCGCGGTGCTAGCAGCCCACGCCTCGAGCATCTGAAACTGCCGGCCAAAATCGTTTTCTTCGCATCCCAAGGGGCTCTTGAAGAAGCTGCTGAGGAAGCCGAGCGTGCCCATGTCGCCATTGCGCCACGCACGTTCGGTGAACCGTGCCAGGTCGAGCACCAGCGGCGCGGCCAGCAGCGAATCGCAGCCTTGCCAGATGAACTGAAACGTCATCGGCGTGCCCAAAAAACCTTTGAAGTGGACATGGTCCCAGGCGGTCTTCCAGTCGCCAAGGCTGGCGATGTATTCGATCGTGACGAGCGTTTGCGGACTGTAACCCAGGATGAGTCTCAAGAGGCGATCTTTGCTCGTGACCTTCGACTTTTTGTTGGCCGGATCATCGAGCACTTTGCCGTCGAGATTGCCGAAGATGTTGTGGCCGACCCAGCTCATGACCTCGAGGTTGCGATGTGCGAACATGGGTGCCAGCGTGCTTTTGAGCAGCGTCTCGCCGGTCTTGCCGTCGTAACCCATGTGGCGCGTCTGCCGATCGAGGGCCAATTCGCCGATCGCCACCGGCGAAGCGCCCAACGAGGGGGTGAAATTGATATACGAGCAGCCCAAATCCAGGGCCGCGACGGCATACAGCGAACTGGCCGGCAGGGCACATTTTTGCGGCTTGTCGAGCAATCTATTGAGCTCGGCCCACCGTTGGGGCAGTCCCGCGGCGTCGACGCTCGGTTCGGTGGAAGCGACATTCACGACGATCAGGTGAGCCAGCTTGTGTGCGGCGATAAAGGCCTTCAGATCGGCCTGAATCCGCTCGATGGCCGCGCGCGGCGTTTCGCGCTGTTTGCGCAGCTCGGGATCGGCGAATTTCTCGATCGTGGGGCCCACGTTCAGCAGGACCCCGGGGCGGAGGTTCTTTTCGATTTTTTCCAAGTCGGCTTTGCACCTGGCCAGAATCTCCGGATCAATGGCCCGACTTTCGGAGTGCATCCGCGCGGCTTCGTCGTAAAGTCGGCCGGGCCGGATATCGTGGCCACCGATGACAAAATCCTTCCAATCGGCCAGTTCGAGGCTTCGGAACTGGGGTAATTGGCTGACCAGGCCGGCCGGGCCGATCAAGCCTTTTTTCAGGGCGGTGAGTCCAACCAACGCGGTCGTCGCCACGCCCCCTTTGGCCCCAATGAGCCACAAACCAATCCGAGTACGCGCCATGGAAATCAATATCCTGATGATAAAAGAAAGTGATTACGAAGTGGGCAATTCAAAGTGCCGGATGAAGGAGCAGCCCTTGTGGCTTAGGGGGCCGCGATGCTACCGGCTGGCTAAGGGCAGGACGTTCGGCCGCGCTTCCCAGCAAGAAGCCACTTGGAAGCGAACCTTTGAACTAATATGATTGTCGCACGCTGGGGCAAGAAGCGTCAAGCGGGCCCAGGATGGGTACCTTGGTGTGGCCTGTTTTCTTCGCGCGTCGTTTTCTTGGGAGTTGTTCGATGCCGCCGTCCATTTCGCGTATCGTGCAGGCTTTGGAGCCCTCCGCCACGTTGGCCATGGCCGCCAAGGCCAAGGAATTGAAGGCGACGGGCAAGACCGTCTACGACTTCAGCGTCGGCGAGCCCGATTTCACCACGCCCGAGCACATCTGTCAGGCGGCCGTGTCGGCCATGCAAGCCGGCCACACCCACTACACCGTGGCCAGTGGCATTCCCGAATTGCGCACGGCCATCGCCAAGCAATATCTGGCCACCCACGGCCTGCAATACGCCGCGCAGCAGGTGGTGGTCTCCAACGGCGCCAAACACTCGTTGCACAACGTTTTCACGGCGCTGTGCAACCCCGGCGACGAAGTGATCATTCCGGCTCCGTACTGGGTAAGCTATGCCGAATTGGTGAAACTTACCGGAGCCGTCCCCGTGATCGTGCCGACCGACGAGACGAACAACTTCAAACTCACCCCGACTCAACTGCGCGCGGCGATCACCAGCAAGTCGACGATTCTGCTCATATGTTCTCCTTCGAATCCGACCGGCACGATGTACTCGCCGGAAGAACTGGGCGAACTAGCCGATGTCGTGCTCGAGCGCAATTTGACGGTCGTCTCGGACGAGATTTACGAGCGGCTGATCTACGGCAATCACCGCTTCGCCAGTTTTGCCACCGTCCGCCCGAGCATGCAAGACCGCACCATCGTCGTCAACGGCGCGAGCAAAGCGTATGCGATGACTGGCTGGCGAATTGGCTGGACCCTCTCGCCGACCAACGTAGCCACGGCCATGGCCGACTTGCAAAGCCAGGAGACCTCGAATCCTTCGAGCATCAGCCAGTACGCCGCCCTGGCCGCCATTCAGGGACCGCAAGAGTGCGTTTCGCGGATGCTCGCGGAGTTCGCCAATCGCCGTGAATTCGTTCGCCAGCGGATCGCCGAGATCAAGGGGCTTTCTTGCCCGGACATGGCCGGCGCGTTCTATGCGTTCATCAACATCAAGGCGCAATTGGGCCGCACATATGGCGGCACGCGCGTCGACAACTCGACCCAGTGGTGTCTGGCGCTGTTGGAGCAGCAGAACGTGGCCACGGTGATGGGTTCTGCATTTGGCGCCGAAGGCTACGCGCGGATTTCGTTCGCCACCAGCCTGGAAACGCTAAAGGCCGGCTTCGATCGGATCGAAGCGTTTTTGAAGAGCAGCCAGCCTTAGGCGCCGGCGATTCTCCGCTCTTTCGAATGGGATGATTGTGGGTGCCCTATTCACGCAAGCGTGAGCGCGTCCCGGGAATTCATTTCGCGTACCACCACTGGCTTGTCCAGCAGTCCAGCCAGCACGGGTCGACAAGCAAATCGTCACTTCGGTCCGGTCCGTTCACGACGGGACAATCCTCGATCGTTATTTTGGCATTGCCGTGCTCGGCGCCTTTGAATCGGACTTGGTGAGCGAAAGCTGTTTCTCGAATTGCTCGCGGCGGCTGGCGTAACGCAAGATAAAATCGCCCTGAGCGTCAAACGGAACAATCTCGCGCAACCGGCACAACGAGCCTTTTGATTCCTTGTGCACCCAGCTCAGCCACAGGCGGTCGGGTCCCCGGCCAAAAAACATTCTCGAATCGGGTTCGGGCTGAAACGCGCCGTCGAGAAAGTTACGGGCCAGGGGTGCCGTGTGCAGGGTCATGGTCGTGAAACAAACCATCACCCAGGCGATCCAACAGGCAAACAAAATGCTGCCGACTTGATCGACCGGAGGAAAGAATCGTACTTTGACGCGCGAAACGTAATCGGTGGCGGCGCGGAGGGCCATCATCGAGGCGGCGAAGATGAGCCATATCGCGGCGAAATCCCAAACATACGTGAATGATGGGACTTGCTTGTCCAGCCAGCCGGCCAGCGGTTCGAAGTAGTTCGTTGCCAGGAGCGCCGCAGTGACCACGTTAATCAGCGAGAGCGTGTTCGACCACAGTCCGCTGTTATATAAACCCGCAAAACAGGCGGCGAAGACCAGAAGCAGCAGAACGTTCAGATACATTGTTGGCTCCCCTATTGTTTGAGCACCCGCAGCAACTCTTGCAGCGAAGTGATGCCGCGCGCCACGAGCAGCACGCCTTCTTCCTGCAGCGTGCGGTGCTTGGACTTGCGGGCCGCGGCGCGCAAGGTGTCCAACTTCGGCGCGGTCGTGAGCACTTTGCGGATCTCGTCGTCCACCACCAACAATTCGAAAATTGCGGTCCGCCCGAAATAGCCCACTCCCTGGCACTGCTCGCAAACCACTTCCGGATGCTTCGGATCGATCGGCGCGGTCGGCGGGCGATAGAGGGCCTCGACGCGTCCGGCCGGCAGGCCCATCTGCTTGAGCACCTCGGCCGGCGGGGCGTACCCTTCCTTGCAGGTTTCGCAAAGCTTGCGGATTAGGCGCGTATTGAGCACCGCCGTAACAGCGGGTGCGAACTCTTCGGCGGGGATTTTCAGCGTCAAGACGCGCAACAGCGCCTCGACGGCTTCTTTCGCGCGGACGCTGGTCAGCATCAATCGGTTTTGGGCGACCTGTTCGCAGAGGATCGACAGCGTTTCCACGTCGGACACATCGCGGACGACAATCACGTCGGGGTACGTGCGAATCAACTTGGGCAGCACGGTGGCCGCCGTCTCGCCGGCGGCGCTTGCGTAGGTGGTCATGTGCAGGTTTTCGATCTCCCGTTCGGGCAGCTTGTTTGCATCGGCAACGGCCACCCAGTTGCGGATGAAGCGGTCGCTGCTTAGGATCACGACATCCATCGTGGTCGTCAATCCGCCGACCGGCATGGCCGAGAACAGGATCAGTCCGTTTTGCTGAATCATCTCGTCGAGGTGCTCTTGCATTTTGGGCCGCATGCCAATGTCGTCGAGCGTTTTGAATGGCAGCTTGCGGGGGTCCATGTGCACGAGCGCGCGTTCGCCGGTCTGCGTGCCTTGGCTGGTGATTTTGCAGATGTATTTTTCTTTGCCGACCTCCATGCCGAAGGTGCCCGACTGACGGTTCCGCCGGTCGTTGATATTGAGCGCCGATAGTCCTTTGAACACCGCCAGAACGAGATCGCCGTTGGCTCGATCCAACGGGGTGCGATCGGCCCAGATTCCGTCGATTTGATAGCGAACGACGGTCGTTTGCGCGCTGAAGTCGAGCATCACGTGCGTAGCGCGCTCTTCGAGCGCGTCAAAGAGCAACTCACGAGCCGGCAAATAGCCAAGCGACTGCCGCGCGGTGAGCAGGTTCACGTTGTCGTCGCGCTCCGTGGCGCCGCCCATTGCCGAAAGTTGCAGGTCCGGCCCCAGCTCGCGCGGTTCGTCTTCGGCCCCTTCCATCTTGATGCCGATCTTATTCACCCCGCGGGCAATCATGCGGCGCAGGTGTTTCCGCGTCAGCACTTTGTCAAACGATTGCACCTGCTGATTGCGATAGATGACATAGGCCGTCAGCGGCGCAACGTAGGCGATGATCATCAGCAACATGCCTACCCCAAACCACGGCAATGTCCACAGCAGCAGGAAGGCCAAGAGAAAGCTGAAGAACGCGATCGGATTCCAGATTCCGTACTTGAGTTTGAAGAGCTGGCCGTCTTGGCTGATCCAATCGGTGGTTCGAACCCAAGCCAGAAAGATCAGCCAGGCGGCGAAAATTTTCCACGGGCTCAAGTACGAGCCGCCGCCGCGCGAAAACGCGCCACCCATGTCCGGCCAGACCCCGGGGCTTTCGGCGGCCAACACGAGCGAGGTGTCGATGGCACATGCCGCCATTGCCCCCGCGAGCACGATCAACCAGCGCTGCATTAGAGGATCCCGGGTTGCGAAACGGCGATGCCTTTGAGTGCCATCTTGAGTGCGTCGGTATTCGGGGCCACTTCCAAGGCCACTGCGCGGTCGATCAAATCGCGTTGCACCAGGTCCACCAGGCTCATCGTGAAATCCTGCATCCCTTCGCGGATCCCGATCCGGATCGCGTCGGGTAACTTGTCGTCCTTCTCCTCCAACAGCAGTTTTTTCACCGTGGCTGTGAAGGTCATGATTTCCACCGTGGGCACGCGGCTCACGCCCGGCTTGATCGAAGGCAGCAGCTTTTGAGCCACAATGCCGCGCATGTTGAATGCGATGGCGCTGCGCAAGGCCGAGTGCAAGTCCGAGGGGAACAAGTCGAGAATACGTCCGATCGTGCTGGCCGCACTCGAAGCGTGAATCGTTCCGAACACCAGGTGCCCCGTTTCGGCGGCGTGAATGGCCGTCATGAACGTCTCGCGATCGCGCATTTCGCCCACCAGCATCACGTCGGGATCTTCGCGGACCGCGTGCTTCATGCCGACTTCGAAGTCAATCACGTCCAACCCGATCTCGCGCTGATTGATCAGGCATTTGTCTTCGGTGTAGATGAATTCGATTGGGTCTTCGAGCGTGAGGATGTGTTTGCGATAATTGGCGTTGATCCAGTTGAGCATCGAGGCGATGGTGGTGGTCTTGCCCGAACCGGTGACGCCGGCCAACAACACCATGCCTTGATCGAACTTGCACAAATCGACCATCGACGCCGGCAAGTGGAGCCCCTCGAAATCAGGGATCCAGTTGCTCACGCGGCGGGCCACGAGGCCAACGTGGCCCATCTGATGGAGCATGTTGACGCGAAAACGCCAGCGCACGCCGTCGACTGCCATGGCGTGGGCGAAGTCGGCCCCGCCGGTCTCTTCGAAAATCTTGCGGTTCCGCTCGTCGAGCATCGGCATCAACAACCGTTCCATTTCCTCGTCGTCGATCGGGCCGCGATTCAGCGGGCGCAGACTCCCTTTGACGCGCACGTGGGGCGGGCAGTCGACCTTCAGGTGCAAATCGCTCCCCTCGAGCTTCACCAGCGCGGTGAACAGCTTGTCGACTTCCAGTTCTTTCTTGCGCATTTTCGGTTTCGAGACCTTCGAATCGGTAGTGGTAGCCATGTCAGTCTCTTCCCTTTCCTATTTGCATCGTGAGCGGTGTTCCGCGATTCCCGTTATCCGCAGTCGCAAAGCTTTAGGAAGCCTCACGCACGGGAATCCCCCGCTCACGCATGACTCGCTTGGTTTGCCCGATCGTGTACTCTCCAAAATGGAAGATGCTGGCCGCCAGCGCCGCGTCAGCCTTGCCTTCGATAATGGCGTCGGCCAAATGTTCGGGCTTGCCCGCACCTCCACTTGCCACGACCGGAATGCTCACCGCCTCGCTGACCGCGCGGGTAATCTCCAAATCGTAGCCGTTTTTGGTGCCGTCGGCATCCATGCTGGTCAGCACGATTTCGCCGGCACCCAAACTCTCGACTTCACGGGCCCAGGCCACCGCTTCGAGCCCGGTTCCTTGCCGCCCGCCATGAATATGCACCTCCCAAAATTCGCGCCCGTCCTTTTGCACTCGCTTTGGGTCGATGTTGACCACGATGCACTGGCTGCCGAAGCGGTGGGCCGCCTGGCGGACGAACTGGGGGTTTTTGGGGGCCGCCGAATTAATGGAAACCTTGTCGCTACCGGCCAGCAAGAGATCGCGAATGTCCTCCAGCGTGCGAATTCCACCCCCGACGCACAAGGGCATAAAGACCATTTCGGCGGTCCGGCGAACTACGTCCAGCATGATGTCGCGGCCTTCGTGGCTGGCCGTAATATCAAGATAGACAAGCTCATCGGCGCCTTCCAATTCATAGCGCGCAGCCACCTCCACCGGATCGCCGGCGTCGCGCAGGTTGACAAAGTTGGTTCCTTTTACCACCCGGCCCCGATCGACATCGAGACACGGGATCACGCGCTTGGCAAGCATGGGAAAACAGCGCCCCTGGAGCGATCTTTAAGTGTTCCGGAGAAGTCGGTTGCAACGAGTTCGTTGTCCGGTTTGCCTAGGCTTCACTTTAAGCTGCCCCGCGACAAGGGTCAACCGCCGCAAGGGGGCTCCTATCGGCGGTGCGCGGGTCAGCCGCAGGTGACCGTGAAACTCCGCTTGCGGCTTAGTCCCGCCGCCGACCCTATCCCGCCTGGCTCACTCCCGCACCGCCTCGTCGGAGTGGACCGAGTCAAGCACGCGGCGGCAGTCGGGGAGCGATTCCAAAAACAAATTGCCGTACGGCTTGCTTCGAACGCGCGGGTCGAGAATTACCACCAGCCCATGATCGCGCTGCGAGCGAATCAGCCGGCCAAAACCCTGTTTGAGTTTGAGCACCGCCTCGGGCAATTGGTAATCGGCAAACGGATTGCCGCCGGCGGCGCGGATCGCCTCTAACCGGGCTGCCAAGAGCGGACGATCGGGCACGCTGAACGGTAGCTTCGTGATGATTACGTTCTGCAAGGCGTCGCCCGGAACATCGACCCCCTGCCAAAAACTATCGGTTCCCAACAGCACGGCGCGCGAATTGGCCTGAAACCGGTCGAGCATTTGGCTCCGCGGCAGCCCGTCGGCCTGGCAGTAGAGCCCCAAGTCCCGCTCCGCCAGCCAAGGGGTCAGCTCGGCGGCCACGCGGGTCATCATGTCGTAGCTGGTGAACAGCACGAACGCATGCCCATTGGTGCGGGCGACGTAGCGGCGAATCATTTTGACTGCGGCCCGCTCGTAGCGATCTTTGTCGGCCGTGGGGTCGGGCATGCCGTCCAACAACACCAGCTCGGCCTGTTTTCGGTAGTTGAAGGGGCTGCCCCAACGGCGGCATTGGGCTTGCGTGAGCCCCACGCGCGACTTGAAAAAATCAAACGACCCGCTGCGCCCCACCGTCAGCGTGGCGCTGGTCATGATCACCGTCGAGATTTTATCGAACAACTGCCCGCGCAGGGTCGGGCCGACGTCGAGCGGAGCCGCCGCCAGGTTCACGCGCGGGTGTCCCCGCCGGCCGCGCGTCGATTCGACCCAATACACGGTCTCGCCTTGGCGTTGGCAGCGCCAATCTTCGACGAGCGTAGCCAAAAGCTGTAATCGTTCAGCCGCGGCGGTAAAATCGGGGCGCTCGTCTTCGGGCACTCCCGCGCCGCACGTCTTGAGCGTGCGTGAGAGTTTCGTCAGCGCCGGGCTGAGTGGATTCTCGACAATTTCCGGTTCCGGGATCCGCATCGTGCCCTTGCCGCGCTCGGCGATCCACTCGGCCACCGCTTCGAAGAACTCATCGGCGCGATAGCGGCACTTTTGCACATCCTGCTGGGCTTCGGCGAATCGATGATGCACGAGCAGCCCGCGATTGGTCCGCTCGTTGTACAGCTTGTTCAATACGTACTCGATTTGTCCCGACGAGAGATTCACGCCCAAGTGGTCGCTGGCCACCGACTCCAAGTTGTGGGCCTCGTCGAAGATCACCACGTCGTAGTCGGGCAGGATGCTGGCGCCGCTGCGGCGCAGCGCCAGGTCGCTGAAGAACAGCGCGTGATTCACGATCAGCACCTGCGCGTTTTGCACGCGGCGGCGGGCGCGATAATAAAAGCACTCCTTATGCGTCGGACATTCCCGCCCCAGGCAATTGACGGTGTCGCTTTCGACCTCGTCCCACACGTTTACCAGCGGCCGCCGCTGCAAATCGGCCAACGAGCCGTCGGCCGTTTCGCGCGACCAGTCGACCAGGGCCCGCAACTCGGCGAATTCCTCGTCGCGATAATACAGGCTCGTGGCCCGGCCTGCCGCCAATCGCAACCGGCGAAGGCTCAAGTAATTGTGCCGGCCTTTGACCAGCACCGCCGCGAACTCCAGCGGAATGACGCTACCCAACAGCGGCAGATCCTTGTGGATCAGTTGTTCTTGCAGGCTGATCGTGTGGGTCGAGATGACGACGCGCCGCTGGGGCGCTTTTTCATCCTTGTCGCCGGCCTGTGCCACCGCCAAGATCGCGGGGACCAGGTAGGCAAAACTTTTGCCCACGCCGGTGCCAGCCTCGGCGATCAGATGGTGCTTTTTGCTGATCGCCTCGGCCACGGCTTCGGCCATGGCCAGTTGTTCGCTGCGCTGTTCATAGTGCTCGAGCCGGGCGGCGATGCGGCCTGCCGGACCCAGGATTTCGGCCGTCGTGAGCATGCGTCTGTCAAAAGCCGTGAAGAGATGGCCGTGGAAGACCAGCCGTTCAGGCTAGCAATTTGCCGGGCCGCCGGATAGGTGAACCCGATAGACTTGCCTTTTGGACGAATATCAAATGGAGTGTTTGCTGCCGAGCGGGATTGGGCAGCGCTGGCCACTGTGGTATTCTGGCTCTCAGCGTGGCAAAGCAAAGGCCTGGCCGCCGGCCCCCGGGGAACTGAAACCATGCCGATCGAATTTCGTTGCACGCATTGCGACCGACTGTTGCGCACGCCGGATGGCACGTCGGGTAAAGAGGCCAAGTGCCCGCAATGCGGGGCCATTGTCAAAATTCCCGAACAGGCGCAGCAGGCCTCCGCGCCGCCACCCGTGCCCGAGCCCTCCCCGCATGTCGAAACCGGCAATCCCTACCAATCGCCCAGCACCACGATGATGGCGGCGCGGCCGCAGGGCGAAATGCGCCGCGGGTTTCATCCTGCGCGGATCGAGTTCAGCGATGTCCTCAGCCGCACCTGGCAAATCTTTAAAGCCAATTTGTGGCCCTGTGTAGGAGTCGCGGCGTTTTTGCTGGCAATCAGCTACGGCGAGGCGATCGGATTTGCCATTTTCACGGGTGGTCGTCGGCAAACGTTGCCGGAAAGCTTGTTCAGCTTGGCTTTCGGAGTCGTGCAATTCTGGCTGACGCTCGGGCTTATGACGTACTTTCTCAAAACGGCGCGAGGCGAACCGGCCGAGTTCGTGGATTTGTTTAGCGCCGGACCTTTTCTACTGCGGGCGATGGGGATTTCAATCATTTTTGGCATCTTGGTCTTGATTGGATTCATCCTGTTGGTGGTGCCCGGCGTCATCATCATGATGATGTTGTCGCCATCATGGCTGGTGCTGATCGATCGGAACGTAGGGGTCGTCGAAGCGCTGAGCATGTCAAGAGAGGCTACCAACGGCAACAAGCTGACATTGTCTGGGCTTTACATTGTAATAATGTTCGCGTCTTCCTTTATTATTCTGTTTACTTGCGGCCTGGGACTCTTCTTCGTCCAGCCGTTTGTATTACTCCTGTTCTGCGTTTGCTACCTGGCCATGACCGGCCAAAGCACGGCGGACCAGGCTTCCGCACGATAGGCCCGTCGTGAGTTGCTCAGATATGTTAGACGGTCGGTCCGACTACCGCGGCTTCGGCGCGATGGTGCCCGTTTCGGGGCTGCTGGCAGTGGCGTAGAGCTTCTTGGGAATGCGGCCGGCCAAATAGGCCAGCCGGCCGGCCTCGATGCCGGCTTTCATGGCTAGCGCCATTTGCAGCGGATCGGTCGCATGCGCGATGCCCGTGTTCAAGAGCACGCCGTCGACGCCCAGTTCCATGGCGATCGTCACGTCGCTGGCGGTGCCGACACCGGCATCGACGATGACCGGATAGTCGGGATCGCCGTCTTTGAGATATTCCAGGCAGATACGGATGTTGTTGGGGTTAAGGATTCCCTGTCCCGAACCGATCGGGCTGCCGGCCGGCATCACGCTCGTCGCGCCGGCTTGCTTCAGCCGCCGCGCGACGATCGGATCGTCGCTCGTATAGCACAGAACCTGAAAACCGTCGGCGACCAAAAGCTCGGTGGCTTGGAGCGTCGCGACCGGATCGGGCAAGAGGGTTTTAGTATCGGCCAGCACTTCGAGTTTCACCCAATCGGCGCCGGGGTTTTCCAAGCCGAAGAGAATCTCGCGCCCCAGCCGCGCCACACGCACGGCATCTTCGGCCGAAAAGCAGCCGGCCGTATTGGGCAACAGCGTATAGCGGCTGGTATCCAGAAAATCGAGAATATTCTGGCCGCGCGCGTCGACCAGGCGTTCGCGCCGGACCGCGACGGTGATGCAGTCGGTGCCCGAGAGGGCCAGAGCTTCGCCCATCAGTTCATAACTGGCGTACTTGCCGGTGCCGACGATCAGCCGGCTGGCGAGCGAGTGAGTGCCAACCTGCAAGTGATCGCCCAGTTGAGTATCCGGAATATGCGCGCCAGCGGTCATCGATTCATCCCCCTCCCACTAAAGTCACGACTTCCAAGCGATCTGCCTCGCGAAGCTGAAATTCATGATGGCGAGCGCGCGGCACCAGCTCTAAGTTTACCTCGACCGCCACGTGGCTGGCAGTCATTTCCAGTTGCGAAAGCAAGTCGGCGACGGTGGTTGTCTCGGGCACCTCGCGCGGCGTGCCATTGACCAGAATCTTCACGGTGCGTCTACGGAGTCCTTAGGGATTGCGGATGGCGGTCGTGCGATAGGGCCACCGGTCCAAGGGGATGAGCGTGCCTTTGAACGGGATCGGCGAGCTGGCCCGGCCAGGTACCCAAGGCACGCCATACGCCACCATCTGGCCGCTAGTGACTTCCGCCACGTACACCACAGCATTGCCCAACTGGCCGGCCGCCACGACCTGGCGAATGTTGGTAATGCCGGTGACCATGCGGTAGTGGGGATTCTTGGTATTCGTTGCGGGAAAGTCGCGGACCACATTGTACTCGAAAAGCGTGTTGAAGCGGCGCGTTTGCACGTTGAGCGCGGCGGCTTTGAGGTCACCGGTAACGAAGTCCAAGACGAAGACCGCTTCCACGTCCGAATCCATCGGACCGGTGCAGATCGCGAAGTTGTCCTGGCCATGTGTGGCTACGGCGTGCAACGGCACTTGCGGCCACAGGCCCGCGACATTCAAACCCACCACCAGGCCGGCGGCGAGGCCCAGCACCAGCCACGTCAGTTTCGAGTTCCACATGCGTTCCCCTCGCGATTTCGCGGGAATTCGCGACATCTCTTGCCTACATTCCTGGATCGTACCGCGTTGGCCAGCCAAATGCCAGCCGAAGTTAAGCGCGAGCGCTAAAGCGAATTGCGTTCGCAAACTTCGGGTATTGGGCGGCACCACAGCCGCGCTCGGGCTGGCTCGTCGCGAGCGCCCACTGAATTTTAAAAAAACGGCTGGCGACGCGATTTGCATGTGTTAAAAAGGAGACGCCTTGCGGGTTTTCATGAGCAAACGGACGAAAGGCATCGGTTGCTCGGGCAAGCGGCGCTCGACCGTCGCTTGTGGATTAGCGTTTTTTCAGGAGCTGCTGGAATATGTCCACCAATGGAGCGTTGAATCGAAAGCTGCGAATGGGTTTGGTCGGCGGCGGCCAAGGCGCGTTCATCGGCCGCGTGCACTCGACCGCGGCCGTGCTCGACAATCGGGCGGCGCTTGTGGCCGGGGCCTTGTCGTCGGATCCGAAAAAAGCCAAAGCCTCGGCGCCCGATTACGATATTCCGCCCGCTCGGGCTTACGGCTCGTACGCCGAAATGTTGGCTGCCGAATTGAAGTTGTCCGCCGATGAGCGGATCGACTTCGTCACCGTGGCGACTCCGAACCACACCCACTTCGAGATCGCCAAGGCGGCCCTGGAAGCGGGATTCAACGTGGTTTGCGACAAGCCAATGACCTTCAATCTGGAGCAGGCCGAACAGTTGGCCGCGATCGTCGACGATTCGGGAGCCGTGCTGGCCGTCACCCACAATTACACCGGCTACCCGCTCGTGCGGCAGGCTCGGCAGATGATCCTCTCGGGCGAGTTGGGCGAAATCAACGCCGTGCGGGCTTGTTATTTCCAAGGTTGGCTGCGGACTCGGATCGAAAACGAAAATCAAAAACAAGCCTCGTGGCGCACCGATCCGGCCCGCAGCGGCGCCGCGGGCTGCTTCGGCGACATCGGCACGCACGCCTACAATCTGGCCCGCTTCATGAGCGGACTCAAACCGGAATCGGTCGCTTGCAGCCTGAAGATTTTCGAGAGCGGGCGAAAGCTCGACGATTACGGCCAGGCCGTGATCCACTTCGAAAACGGCGCGCTGGGCAGCGTCACTGCTTCGCAGGTCAGCCATGGCCGCGAAAACGACCTGTCGATCGAAATCGACGGCACCAAGGGCGCGCTTCAATGGCGGCAGGAAGAGCCCAACGCGATGATCTTTCGCCGCAACGGTCAGCCGCATGCGATCTATACCCGCGACCCCAATGCGCCGTATATGAATGACGCGGGCAAAGCCGCCTGCCGCCTGCCCAGTGGGCATCCCGAGGCATTCTTCGAGGCCTTCGCCAACATTTATCGGGCCGCGTACGACAACATGGCGCTGCGGGCCACGGGCCAAAGGTTCGACGCCGTCAACACGATCTATCCCAACGTCAACGACGGCTTGGAGGGGATGTATTTCATCCAGCAGTGCGTTGCCAGCAGTGCCGCCAACGGGGCCTGGGTCTCGTTGCGACATCCGCGAGCGCGAACGTAAAAAACGATCGGCGCAATTTGCACGGCCCAATCAACGCTAAGGCCCCGGGCAATTGCCCGAGGCCTTTTTTCCAATCATTGTAGCCGCCAGAGCGACCGAACAGCTCAATCAACGTCGCTCGGCGCCCATTAACCGTACGACGTAGTACAGCAAAATCATGATCGACAGCAGCGTGGCCGCCACGTAGGTCCAGGCCGCCGCGTCGAGGACTTTGTTGACATAGGTGAGTTCTTCGCGATTGATGATGCCCAAATCGACCAATTGGGCCTTAGCCCGCGAGCTGGCGTTGAATTCCACCGGCAAATTGATGATCTGGAAGAACACGACACACGCAAACGTGCCGACGCCCGCCCAGGCCACCAGAGGCCACCACGGGACAAAGCGACTCAAAATAAACCCGATGATGATCATCCATACCCCGATGCCGCTGCCGAAACTGGCGGCCGGCACGGCGGCGTTGCGGATCACCAGCGGGGCGTAGCCGCGGGCGTCTTGCAGCGCATGGCCCGATTCGTGCGCGGCGATGCCCACCGACGCCAGCGAGCGGCCTTGGTAAACTTCCGGGCTCAGTCGCAAGACTTTGGCTTGCGAATCGTAGTGGTCAGTCAACTGGCCGGGGATCTGTTCGATGGCCACATTGGTCAGGCCGGCCGAATCGAGAATATGTCGCGCGGCAGCGGCGCCGCTCAAGGGGGCAGGCACTTGCTGCGCCTCGGCATACGTCACCTTGACGCGCATCTGAGCCCACAGCGCTAACAGCAATGCCGGAGCGATGAACAGCAAATACATCGGGTCAAAAAAGCCCATTCCCATATTGGTCATTCCTTGTGAAATCGACGGCCATCGTTCTTGGACATCATAACTCTATGCGCCATCCGGCCAAATGACCAGAGAACATCTCGCACCGGCCTATTTTACGATCACTCCCTGGCCAGAGTTCACGCCATTTCCCCCAAATCGGGTGGGCAAACTGCTTATATCTTTCGGGGGTGTCGCGAGTTACGTGTTCGGTGATTTCAAAGCAGGCGCGAGCGACCGCTACGGTGATCACCGCAGGGTATTCGATGAGCAGGCGGCTTGCATTTGCATCGAGGGCGCGAAAATCACTGACTTTGTCGGGCCGAATTCACTCAGCCGCAGATTTCGCACACGACCGGCGGACGCGGTGGGGTCCACCGGGCCCGAGCGTGAAGTAGAACGTCGATCCACGACCCGGCTGCGATTCGAGCCAGACGCGGCCGCCGTGCGCATCGACAATTTTGCGGACGAAGGTCAAGCCCGCTCCGGTCCCTTCGTATTTGCTCCGGCAATGCAGCCGGCGAAACATGGCAAAGATCGTCTCGTGGTGATGCTCGGGAATTCCGATTCCATTATCGCGCACATAGAACGTGGCGGACTCTCCCGCCACGCAGCCGATCTCGACGGTCGGCCGCCGGCTTTCGTTGAATTTGAGCCCATTGGCAACCAGATTGCGAAATACTTCGCCAACCCACACGCGATCGGCCGTCACGGTCGGCAGCCGATCCACCACGCGCACCGCGCCGCCACGCTCATCCACGGCGGGCCCGAGCGTTTCCAGCACGTCGCGGACGACCTCGTTCAGGTCGGCCAGGCTGCCGTCGGGCTGGGTTCGGCCGATTTGCGAATATGTGAGCAGATCGCGAATCAATCGGCTCAATCGCTCGCACAGTCCGACAAGAGCTTTGAGTCGGCGCCCGCCGTCCTCATCGAGCGCTTCGGAGTAATCTTCCAGGAGAATGCGGCAATACGAGCTGATGCCCAGCAAGGGTTCTTGTAGATCGTGCGAGGCAATGCAGGTGAACTCGTCGAGTTCGCGATTGATTCTGGCCAGTTCGGCTGCCTTGGCCTCCAAGCTCTCCTTCACAGTTTCCAGCGCGAGCATCTGAGCGCGCAACCGTACTTCGCTCTCTTCCAAGCGGCGAATGAAAGGATTGCATATCCGCACCAGCAGAGTTCCGCCGGCGATGACCAGCACCAGCGTTTCCGCGACGGCTACCAACGCCCAGTGCTCCGTCCCGAGTTGAAACTGCCACGCCGTCACGGCTACGCCGGCCAGCGACACCGAGAGCAGAATCGCGATCGACAACAACATCAGCCGCCAGCGATCGTTCAATTTCGAACGAGCTGCCCATGCTGCAACGCGAGGCATGGCGAAACCCATGGCCGGGATGGAGAGCGACTACCTAAGCGATCATCGGCCGATAATCGATACATTCTTTGTATTTTCTGTGTCTTTTGTTTTTTGTCCAAACCGTTGTCACAAAATGCCGAAATGCTTAAAACATAAACTCCGGCGTACGGCTGTTTCCGGTACGACGGCGGCAAATTCGGAACAAACCTCCCAAAACTTCCCTCTAGCCCGCGAGTGATCCGTGTCGCGCTCTCTCGAAGTTAAGGACTGAATCTCAATGCACTACTCGAAACTTCGTCGTGGCTGGTGGGCGATTTTGTTTCTGTTCGGCGTGTGTGTGTTTCCTCTGGGCTGCGAAAAACCGGCGGAAAAAACCATCAAAGCCGAACTGCCCAGCGACGATCAATTGCGCGACAGGTTGGACCAGGCGCTCGAGTTTACGTACACCAGGCGGCATCTCAACACCACCGACCAGGCGGCCTGGCAGATCGTGCACGGCGCGCTGGTGTTCGGGCGCGATTTTCAAATCTATCACGACGGCAAGCTCGTCTCGGCTCTCGAGTACCTGCTTGCGGGTGGTGAATTGCGGGGCTGGACCTTCCGCAAAGGTGATCACGGCCTGACCGCGATTGTCGAAGCCGGCTCAAAGATGGGCCAAGGACATCCGGACCAATGGCTCGGCTATTTGTCGCAAAGCGGGCTGTCGCCAGAGGGATCGATCGTGGTGGCCGGACAGACTTACAAAATCCAAGATCTGATCACGCAAGCCCAATGGGATATCTACGACGGCATGGAGGCCACCTGGACATTGATGGCCTTTAGCACCTATCTGCCGCTGGACACCGAGTGGACCGCCAAAGATGGTTCCAAGTGGAATATCCAACGGATAGTCCGCATGGAAGCGGAGCAAGACCTGGCCGAAAGCGCTTGTGGCGGAACGCATCGCATGTACGGACTGACGGTAGCCATGAATCGCTATCTGGCCGCCGGCGGCAAACTCTCCGACAATCCCGACGGCACGTGGGAAAAGGCCCACAAGAAAATCCGGGACGCCGTCGCCGCCTGCAAAGAGTATCAGCAACCCGACGGGAGCTTTTCGACCAATTATTTCAGTCGTCCGAGCACGTCGGCCGACATTGCCGCGCGGATTAGCACGACCGGGCACGCGCTCGAATTCTTGATGGTCTCTTTGAGCGACGATGAATTAAAGGAGCCTTGGGTCACCCGGGCCGCGCTCCACCTGGTGGGCTGTTTCGAAAAAACTCAACGCTTCGATCTCGAATGCGGCGCCCTGTATCACGCCGCGCATGGCTTGGATTTATATCGCGCGCGACGGTTCGGCGCGCGAAAACTGATTCCCTCGATCGAGCCTGCCAAGCCGGCCGCGGAAGCCGCCGCGGCGGCCGGGCAATAACCGTTTGGGCGGTTATTTCGCCCGCTCTTCCTGGAAGGGCGAAGTAGCGTCTTGGTTCTCCTCCGCCGGCTGCTGGTTTTCGGGATCCACCGGTGGCATGCCGGGTCGGGCTTTGGAGTTTTGGTCCGAGCTCGGCGGCTGAGATGCGGGCGGGCGAACCTTGAAGCTCGGCTGAAGCAAATTGTTGTTCCCATCGGTGAACATCAGTCCGACCACCTTGTCGGTATGTCCCAGCAATACGTTCACGCGATGATTGCTGCTTTCCGCTTTCACCAGCCCGCCGGCAGCGGTGGACGAAACCACCACGCGTTCGTTCCGATCGCGGTCGGTCACCACCAGCGTTTTGCAAACGACGACATCGGTAGTGACGAATTTGGTCAGCTTGTCCTTGAGCACGATTCCGAGTGTCAGAAACAACAGGGGGTAGACCGTCCAGCGTTCGCGATTGGACATGACAACGTATACTCCACAAAAAGGTTGCGCCGGCCGCGAAGCCTTTTCGCCGGCCGGCGCGAGTTGGTTCAGCTACTCCCTCTCTCCCAATGGGAGAGGGCCGGGGTGAGGGTGCCTGTGATTTCCTGTAGCTTTGCCCACCCAAGACGATTTGAGGCGATTACTTGATGGGCGAGTAGTCCGTCGGGCTCAAAAATTGAGAGACCACCTTCTTTACCAGCGGGCCATCCGCGTGCGAGGCTTTGTACGCGGCCTGCCATTCGGGATCGGCTTGAAAATCTTTCCATGATTTTTCGCGCGCTTCGCGGCTGGGATAGGCCAATACATAGACCAGCGTGTTGGCCGCCTCGGGCCCGTCGACGGGCGTCCAATAGGCGACGAGCGTCATCCCATGCTTTTCGAACAACCGATTGGTATGCTCGCGAAACCGCTTGTGCAAGTCGGCCATCTTACCGTCGTTGGCCGTGTAGGTCCGCATTTCGAAAAAGCGAGTCGCTGGAGCCTTTTCTTCAGCGATTGCCGCGGCAGCGCTCGCCAAACAGAGGACCGCAAACCCAATCACGCCGAGTGCCGCTCTGCGCACCCTCTCCCTTCGCGGGCGATGGCAGGCCCATCTCAACACGCTCTCTTCGCGCGGGCGAGGGCAGGCCGACCTCAACACCCTCTCCCCTCGTGGGAGAGGGCAGGGTGAGGGGGTCTCTTGAAGATGGCCTGGCAACGGCGCCGCTGGTGGCACAACAAACATATCGGGCTCCTTGGAAGTCAAATCAAGAGGGTGAAACCGAGCGACACGGTCCCATTATGACGGCCCGCCGCGATGACGCCAAGCGAAAACCGAGCTCGCTCGCAGCACTAGCCCCCGGGCGAGCCCCGTCCGTCAGGGTGGGGATCGATTCCCATTACTCCTTCTCGAACCAGCCGAGCACGCGTTTCTTTTCTTGCTCGTAGGGAAACGGCAGGTACGTCGACAGCGAGGTCATTTGGCTGGTCAGCGCGGCAATGTTGGCCTTGGGCTTCGCGGCCTCCTCGCGACGAAGCTTTTTTTCGATGACCTTGGCATGCTTCGCGGCTTGTTCAACCACGGCATCCCGCTGTGCCAAGGATTGAGCCTCTTGTTGTCTCTTGCCCGCAAGCTCCGCCGCCCGCTGCTGCAACGCCAGAATCTGGCGATCCATATCGAAGGCTTGCTTGTTGAGAACAGTCAAGCTTTTGCCCAACGCGTATGCGGTCATAGCGTTCGAAGCCATGTAGTCGCGCCGTGGGCCGTCTCGCGCTTCCTGGCTCGCCGCAGCGCGCGCGTATGAGTCCTTCAAAAGATCCTGATAATCCGTTCCATAGCGTGTGCGAAGATTCGCAATTTCGTCCTGTAGATGAAAAGTGCTTCTGGTGATAATGATTGGAGGCGTAGGATCTCGCACCTCGATCGGTGGTGGCGCGGGCAAGGGCGGCGGCGCCGGCAGGGCCAATACCGCGCTGATATTGGCTTGCAAGGCTATCACCCGAGCGCCCACCTGCACGCGATCATTTTGCAAACTGGCAAGCTGAGTTTGCAAGACGTTCAATTCCCGGCTTGTCTCGTGGAGTTGCTCGGCGTTCGCCTGCATTTGTTGTCTCTGGGAATCAATCTTGTCGCGATCTTTGTCCAAATCGGCTTTGTCCTGATCCGACTTCTCATGTGCAATCGCCACGGCGCGCTCTTGGGTAGCCGAGCGCTTGGCTTTCAATTCGGCCAGTCGTCTGGCGACCGCGTTGCGGCCTTCGTCCAGCGCGGGCGCGTAGCGGTCGCCCAGCGCGGCCAGAACCGCATCTTTGGGATATGGTTTAAACTTGGCCACGACTTCTGGCCGCGTTAGTTCCAAATATCCAAAAACGATACCTAAAAGCCGCGACGCTTGCTCGCACTCGGCTGCTATTTGCGCGTCGGGATTGTGTGGCATGCGTTTGCTGAGGGCCACCATTTCATCCAACGCATCGGAATATCGTCGGTCTTGCACGAGACCCCAAATCCTCACGCAATATGTGGTCGGCGCCGCCTTGTCGGTTTGCAGATAATGCGACAAGAGAGGCAGCGCATCGTGATGCCTGTGCTGGTTCAGCAGCACAACTCCATATGCGTAGTCAATGCGCGCATCGTTCGCGTTGACTTGCTTCAACAGTTCGTATTCTGATCTTGCCGCCACAACGGCCGACGGAGTGCTTTTCTGGCCAAGTTCAAAAAGCTTGACAACGTCTCTTTCAACTTCGGCAGCAAAGGCGGGAGACTGCGCCACGATTAGAGCCGCCGCGATCACTGAAGCCGCGACCGCGCAAGAGTTGACGGCGAGCGTTCGCGTTGTTCTCATTTCAACGCATTCTCCTGCCGCGCAACCGGGGCGTCGATCATCCCTTGCACGCGCGCGACATTTTCCTGAATGGGAGTATTATCGTGTACTAGGATCCCTCGGTCGCCGACAAAGTACGTCCCAATTTCGCTCACGATCAGGTTATAAGCTTCAGCGGGCGGACCTTCCTCAACGCTATCGACGAGCGCAGCGCCATGCAGCGTGTGAATGATCGCGCCGACGCTCAAATGCTTAGCCATGGTCCAACCCTGGCCGCAAACCCAGAACGGGTGGCCCCGAGTCGCGCGAATCGTTTCCGATCCCAATTGGATCGTCATCATCTTGGCCGGGGGCCGGAGAGTTGTTGCCTGTACCGGCTTGTAGGCCAACTCCCCCGATCGCGGATTTTGAGTCAACACATGGTCGCCCGCCTTAATCAATTCAATCGGCACAGGACCACCGTCCGTCGAGATCGGCGTGCCGGCGGCAAAACAGGATACCGCGACCACGCAGGGGGCAAGGCGGATATCAGATCGCAGCGCGACGCCTTGTGCGGGGGACGGCTCAAACGGCGGTTGTGAATTATAGGTGTACGTTTGGTATCGGCCCGAGGTCTGCCGATAGGTTGGCTTGGCCAGCGGTTGAGAATACACCTCGCTGTAATCACTGTACTGCTTCTCCCAAAGCTGAGGATCATCGGTGCTTTCAAAGCCCGTTGTGTGCTTGAGCGCGAATTGAATCCGATCTCGCAACGGCTCCGTTTGCCCTCGAACGGCCTGCGCGCGGGCTTCAATGAGGGCCGCCGCGTGCAAGTCTGTATAGAGCGCTCGGGGCGTGACCAACATCGCCATCACGAGGTCGGTCGGGTTGACCACCGATTCGAATTTGAGCGAAAAATCCGCCTGTCTTCCTTCAATGAAGACTTCGTGCTCGTGCAACACCATCCCGCCCGGCAGCACATACACGTGAAATTGCGTCTTCAGCTTGCCGGGCAGCGCGGCGATCAGTTGCGGCACGTAGGCGTGCATGGGACGCTTTTTCAATTGGTCGGCGGCGGCCGTGCGGATTTCGAGCGAATCGGGGATGATCGCTCGCCGCAGTAGAACTTGCGTGGCTTCAGGATGCGGCATGCGGCCGACGGTGTCGATCAAGAGCAGATTCAGCTCCGTGCTCTTCTTCGAATCACCATTGACCGCGAATACCGATTCCAAGGGCGCTATCGCGCCGGGATCGGAGAGCGTGCGCAGTTTTTCTAGCGCATTGTCGCGATCCTTTTGGCTGCCACGTTCGATCGCGCTGCGCCACTTGACGATTTGCGGCTGCCAATGTTGGTTCGCTCGCAACCGTTCGCCGGCCCGCTGTTTCTCTTGCTCGATCTGCTGGCGTGTCAGCAACCGGCCGTCATAGAGCTGTAAGCCCAGCGCGGCGAGCGCTTCGGCATTGCCGGGCTCGAATTCCAAAACTTTTGCCCAATGGATTCGCTCTTCGTCAACCAGCTTGTTCTTGCGGCACCATTTGGCCAAGGCGCGGTGATTGTCGGCGGTGTCGACCAGGCCGTCGCGCATTTTGCGATAGGCGGCCAACTGCTTGTCATCGGCGGCGCGCTTCGGAACGTCATCGACATGGAGCCAGCCGCCGTCCCAGCGGACGAAGCCCGACTGCCAGCGGGCGGGGGCGAAATTCGGATCGCGCGCAAGCGCGTCTGCCAGTAGCGTGCGGCGCAACTCGGAGGGGCCGTCGAGTTCGGACTCGAGCGCGGCTTTGACCAGCGCGGCCGGCGGAGCGCTGGCACCAGGAAGTTTGACTTCGGCCCGCAAGGTACCGACGCATGCAAGAAATAGCAGGACCAGCACACCACGCGCAGCACCACCCAAAAAAGTTTTCATGGCAGAAGTCCCTCGACAGTTCCGGATGCCGAATGCCCCACGCCCGTCATTGTCCCCCTATGAGAGGCGAGAAGTCAACACAATTTGGTGCCACTTCTTCACTTCGGCCCAGAAGGGGACAGTCCCATTTTCCTGCGCCGACCATCCCGCGGATGGTGCCCGCCGGAAAATTGGGACAGCCCCCGGCGGTTTCAATAGAGGCGCAAAAGAAATGAAAGAGGCCGCCCAAAGGGGCGGCCTCTTTTGTCATACAATTCACACGCGAGTGGTGAATGAAAAACTATTCCTTCTTTGCCGCATCGGCCTTGATGACCGAGCCTTCACCGGCGAAGCCGTTGACTTCGCCCTGGCCGGCTCCGCCCTCGGCCAGGCCGGTGAGCGACAGATCTTGCTTGGGATCGATCGAGGTGTAGAACCCAAACATCATTTCTTCCCAGGTCTGATCGCCAAAGGTGACTTCCTTGGTGGGATCGGGATTGGCCTGGTTATCGGCCGAATTGTCGAAATGGGCCGTGCAGTGCAACCGCGTCCCCTTCGGCATCAACTTCGGATCTTGCAACATGTAGCGGAGCTGCCAATTGAAATCGTAGCTGGGCACGTCGAGCAACACTTCGCGGGTGCCATCGGGATACTCGGCTTCGTACTTGAAGCTCTTGCCGCGCAAGTGCATGTGGGGAGTCAAATTCAACAGCAGGGTGTCCTTGAGGAACAAGTGCTTGGCTTTCACCTCGAAGTTGCTGTCACCAGGCGGGATTTTGAAGCCCACCTCGCCCACCATGCCGCCGCGGATGCTCTTCTTGACCGTTTTGGGATCGGCGAAGCGGATGCCGACCATGCTGCGGTCATCCTGTTCGACGCCGTTGGTCGTATAGTGCAACTGGAAGACGAGCTTCGAGCCGGCCGGAACCAGGGTGGCCATGCCCGGCGGAGAGATCGTGG
>JACQFF010000159.1 GCA_016200205.1 Planctomycetia bacterium | reverse complement strand
CGCCCGCGCCCGGCTCGCCAGGAGTTTCCTTGCGCTTGCCTTGAGTTTTGCGCACATGGTCGATCAACGGCTTCGTGCCGCCGCTACGGCTGGCGGCCTTGATCGCGTCGATGGGCAGCCGCAAGTCGGGCTTCTGCGGAGCCGCTTCCTGCGATTCGGCGGCCGGGGCGGGTTGAGCCGCCGTGGGCAACGGCGCCAGCTTGATCGTGGCCCCCGCCGGCCGTGGAGCCGGTTTGGCCGTCTCCCCGTTCGTCTTCTTGCGTTTGAGGCCTTTGTCCGCCAGGACGGGCACCTTTTCGACCGCGGTGCCGGCCGGGGCAATATAGTCCTCGCGGCGAACGGCGGTGCCACCATCGGAAGACAACTCGGGCGTCATGGCCGAGGTCGGCGCGCGTAGTTTGGCGCCGGATGCTTTGCCGCTCTGGCCCGCACCGCTAAGATAGGCTTTCACGCGCTCGACCTCTTCATCCGTCAGGCTAGCCAGCGCCGAGCCCTTGCCGGTCACGCCCGCACTGGTGCAGATGTCGACCAGGATTTTGCTGTCGAGTTTGAGTTCTTTAGCTAACGAATAGATACGAACGGGCAAGTTTTGCTCTCCTGTCAAGTCGCGGTCGCTGTTTGCGGCCGCCGACACATAAGAATACCTTAATTCATGGACGGGGTCTCCCTATTGGGCTTCATTCTTCAGCCGAAGTTGGCGGCGAAGTTGCCGTTTCCTCTCCGGAGGCGGTTGCTCCGTTGTCCGACGAAGGGGCCGCGGTTTCCAACTCCTGCGCCTCGCGCTCGGCGGCCTCGGCGGCCGCCGTCGCCATGTCGATGCGCTGCTGCTCACGCTGCCGTCGTCGTTCCAACGCGGCGGCCTGCTCGGCCTCTTGCGCTTTGGTTTCTGCTTGGGTTACGATGGCCGAGGCTTGTTCCGCGGTCAGTTCGCCCATTTCCATCAGCGAATCGGGCTCAATGATCGACAAGTCGTCATACGACAAAAAGCCCTCGCCGACCAGCTTTTCGCTCAAGCTTTCGTCGACCCCGTCGATGGCCGAGAAGCCGGCCACGGCCCGCTCGATCGACTCGTCGAGCTCCTCGCGGGTCATGATCTCGATATCCCAGCCGCACAGTTTGCTGGCCAGGCGCACGTTTTGCCCGCGCCGGCCGATGGCCAGCGAGAGTTGATCCTCGCGCACCAGCACGATCGCGCGACCCAGCATTTGGCACAGAATGACTTCTTCGACTTCGGCCGGCTGCAAGGCGTTGGGAATGAGCACCTGCAAGTCGTCGCTCCAGCGAACGATGTCGATCCGTTCGCCGGCCAATTCATCCACGATGTTCTTGATGCGGTTGCCGCGCACCCCCACGCAAGCTCCCACGCAATCGACGCGCTGGTCGGAGCTGCTGACGGCCACTTTGCTGCGGTATCCCGGCTCGCGCGCCATGGCGCGAATTTCGATCACGCCGTCGGCGATCTCGGGGATTTCTTGTTCGAAAAGCCGCTGAACCAGCTGCGGCCGAGTGCGACTCAAGATCACTTTGACCCTGCTGCCGGCTTTGCGGACCTCGAAGACCGTGGCCCGCACGCGTTCGTTGGGGTGATGCGTCTCGCCGGGAATCTGCTCGCTGCGGGGAAGGATGGCCTCGACGTTGGTGAGCGACACGGTCGCCGCGCCACCTTCATAGCGCTGGACCACGCCGGTGATCATCTGGCCCATCAGCTCGTGGTATTCATCGTACAGGGCGTCGCGCTCGGCCTCGCGGATCTTTTGGATCATGACCTGCTTGGCGGTTTGCGCGCCGATGCGCCCGACGGTTTCTTCCGGATCCAGGGGGACGCCGTTGTGCGTGCCGCTGATCGAGCCGTCCTGGCGGTCGATTTGCACGAGGATGTCCTGGTCCTCGCCGTATTGCTTTTTGGCGGCAGATACCAGGGCCGCTTCAATGGCGCTAAAGACGACCTCCTTGTCGACGTTTTTATCACGATGGATCGCGTCGACGATCCGCAATAGTTCGTTGGCATTCATGGTTTATTGGGCCTCGGGGGCAAAATTCGAATTGTCGGGTACAGCAGCGGTCAGTCCGTCGCTGGCCAAGGGGGGCGGTTGCCGCGATTGGCCCCTTGCCACGGTTGAGCGCAGTGAGAACACCGCAGCTTTCCCTCACCGGGTTGTCCAAATACTTCTTTATCCTCTTGTTGTTATCGGTCTTCTCCAACCCAAATCAGGTTCTTGCAGTTGACTGCGTACAAGTTGTCTCTCTGTCGGTGTCACTGGTATCTTGCCGGTGCTTCGTTCGAAGTACACTTGCGAGACCCCTGTGTTACCCATCAATCACTCGATCAACGCAACTAGTTCGCAACCGGCTTGCGCATCCAGCTTTCGCCCGTCTCCGGATCGAACAGATGCACGCGCTGGGCGTTTACCTGCACGCTGACCCGGTCGCCGAGGCGCAAGTCGCTGCGCGGTTCCATCTTGCTTAATACGTACAGCGTCTCGCTCTGGTGCTGCGTAGATCGGTCGTCGACCTCCAATGTTGCGACTGTCGAATCCCCGAGCATGTCCACCAAACTGACCACCGCTTGCAGCGTGCCCGAGCGATTGTCGGATGACTTTTCGATACTCACATCCTCCGGTCGAACCCCCAACACGGCTGCCCTTGACGGTCTCGAGGCCGTGGTCGATTGCACCGTCATGGCTTGGACCACACGCGGCTCGATCTGGCGCCCCGCGAGCGGTACTAACCAATCAGCGCGTCGAAATTCGCAGCCGGCCCGCTGGCTGATCAATTCTCCCGGAATGAAGTTCATGGCCGGCGTGCCAATGAATCCCGCGACGAAGCGGTTGCTAGGCCAGTCATAAACCTCGATCGGTCGTCCTACTTGTTGAATCGTACCTTCGTTCATCACCACGATGCGGTCACCCAAGGTCAGGGCTTCCACCTGATCGTGGGTCACGTAGACGATCGTGGTTTGCAATCTTTGGTGGAGCTGTTTCAGCTCTCGCCGCATCTCCACGCGCAGTTTGGCGTCCAAGTTCGACAACGGCTCGTCGAACAAGAACACGGCGGGGTTGCGTACGATCGCCCGGCCCAGTGCCACTCGCTGCCGCTCACCGCCCGAGAGCTGCCGCGGATAACGCTCCAATAACTCTTCGATGCCCAACACTCTCGCTGCCTGGTGAACCCGCTCGGCAATGGCGAATCGCCGCGTTGCCAGCCTGGCCCTCCGCTCGGTCGGCAGGGCCCACCGCCACAGCCACCCAAAACCGTTGGTCTTCTCGCGCAGCTCCAAACCAAACGCCAAGTTCTTGTATACCGACATGTGCGGATAAAGGGCGTAGTTTTGGAATACCATCGCGATGTCCCGATCTTTCGGGGGGACATCGTTGACCGCGCGCGTGCCGATCGCGATTTTTCCGCTCGAGACTTCCTCCAGGCCGGCGATCATCCGCAGGGTCGTGGTTTTGCCACTGCCACTGGGACCGACCAGCACAAGAAACTCTCGATCTTGGACGGTCAATGTCACCCCATTGACCGCCAATACGCCGCCGGAGTAGACCCTCGACAAATTCTCGAGGACAACGCCCGCCATGATCGGCCGCTCTAAGGGTAACCGCGTCCACCGCCGCGAGGCCGAATGCGCCCTCGCTTGAGCAAAATCGTTCTCGCCACAACACTTAGCTAAATCCGTAATCCGGTAAGAATACCGGGCAAACCTGGAAGTGTCAAGGCGGTGACAGCACGCTGAGACGGTCCGGGGATCCGCGAAAGCACTTGTCGCGAGCGGCTTGCAGGTGTGGCGGAGTTAAGGGTTGCGAAATCGCCAGATGGCGGTAGGCGAGGCCAGACCAGCGCTCTGGGTGGCCGCTCCAAGTCGCGAGCCGGGGTGAGTGGCTCGGCTTTGCTGCCGGTAAGGAGACCGACATGGCCCGGATAAAGCTTTGCCAACCGGAGCGGCCACCCGCAGGGCGCCTGGGGATGTTAGACGATTGCTTTGAGGGGGCTTAGAGTCCGCGCGTTACCCCCCCGGCCGATTGCCGCCTCGAAATTGTGGCGGCCGGATTTCACCGTTGAATGGCTCGCCATTCAGCTCTTTCCACTTTGCTTGTTGCTCAGGCGTAAGCAGGGCGTTCAGCTTCTCTTCAGCGCTCTTGCTGAGAGACGCTATTTTCTTGCGCAAGTCCTGGCGATCACCGCCGCCGGCATTTCCCTGGACCAAGCCGCGTGTTTCGCTTTGTACACTTTCCTCGATACCCTTAATCCGGTCCTTCTGTTCGCCGCTAAGACCGAGCGCCTGTGCAACCTCGGGATCGCTAAAAGCCCGGGCGCCGCGTTGCTGCAGCGAGATCTGCTTGAACCGTTTGACCTGTTCGTCGTTCAAGATCGCGGCGACCGCGGCTTCGTTGGCCTTGGTTCGCTCTTGCACCTTCTTTTGCCGCTCTTCGCGACTCAGACCCTGCAAGTCGCCGGCGGCGGCTCGTTGCTTCTCGACCTTTTCTGTAACTTGTTTCCTCTGGTCCTCCGTGAGCTTCAATTCATCCTGGACGGACTGTTGGGCAAGCAGGTTCAAGCTATTGAAGCCGAAGCGGCCCGGGCCGCCGCGACCTGGCCGCTGTGCCCACGCGTTTGGCGATGCCAATGCGACGACGGCCAACGCCAAGATCAATGGAACGAGTCTCTTCATGGTGATCTCCTTTGGACGGCCAGATGCGGGCAAAAAAGCGGCCATCGCGCAATTCCTCCATCAGATGAAACCGCCCAGATTGTGAACAGTTTCGCGAAAAACCGACCGAAATCGACGGTTTCCGTGCGGAAGCCGTCCGCAAAGACTCGTCCCAAGAGCGCACCTTTGACGCATTTGTCCGACGAGGGCGACCGGGGGCGAAGACGGGAACGAATCGATTGCCAGCAGACGCTCAGGCCACGGCGCGTACCATCACGGCGCTGGCCTGGCCCTGGGGGGTGACGTTGATACTCAAGCAACTGAGCCCGGGATCCGCCTCCGAGTGGCTGACGGCCAGGGGGCACTGCGGATCGGGTGTGTCGTAGTTGAGCACTTTGAAGAGCCGTTTGTTTTTGAGCGCCAGCACGCTGGCGATCAACTCGACGAGCCCGCTGCCCGCGCCCAAGTTGCCGAAGTAGCTCTTGGCCGCCACCACCGGCAGCTTCGCGGTTTGATCGCCGAACACCGCGCGGATGGCCCGCGCTTCGTCGGCATCGCAACTGCGCGTGCTGAGGCCGTGTGCGTGGAGATGCCCGACCTCCTTGGGCTTGCAATGGGCGTCTCGCAGACTGGCAGCCATGACATTCACCAGCGCTGCCTCGCGATGGGCAATTCCGTGGGAATTCGAAACCGAACTGGATGCGGTGCCAATCACTTCGGCATAGATTTTGGCCCCTCGGGCACGAGCAAATTCGAGTTCTTCCAGCACGATCGCGCCGGCCCCTTCGCCCAGCACCATGCCGCTACGGTTCAGATCGAACGGCCGGCTGGCCCGCGTCGGATCGACGCCGTCGCCGGCGACTTCTTCTTGGGTTACCGAATGCACCATCTTCATCGGATGCACGCGAGTGCCGGTCGCTCCGGCGAGCATGACGTCGGCGCTGCCGCGGACAATGGTTCGAAACGCCTCGCCCACAGCCGCGTTGGCCGACGCTTCGCGGAGCGTAATCGAGTTGTTGGGACCGCGCAGGTCGTTGTAAATCGCCACGTGGCTAGCAGGCATGTTGGGCAAATACTTCAGCAGCCACAACGGCGTCACTTGCGGCATCCCTTCAGCGGCCCAGCGAGAAAAATCGAATTTGCCGCTCGCATCGAGGCACCGCCGAATGCCGGCCGTAAAATCGTCCGGCAGGGTGAGCATATAGTCCGATCCGAAGACCACGCCAATCCGCTCGGGATCCACGTTGCCGCCACCCACCGCCGCGTCGGCCAAGGCCCATTGGGCCGCCGCGACCCCCATTTGCGACTCGCGGCACATTATTTTGAGGCCCTTGCGAATCGCCTTTTTCTTTTCCCTATCCAGCGGGCCGAAGTCGTCGATCGAGCCGCTGAACCCTCGGGCTTCGCCCGCAAACGAGGTAGGTAGATAATCGACCGGAAACGTCTCGATCGGCCCGACGCCACTGCGACCAGCCAGCAAACCCTCCCAGAGAGCCTCCCGGGTGTTGCCTAAGGGACTGATCAGTCCCAGTCCAGTGATCGCCACGCGCCGTGAACCGTGCATCGTTGTCCCTACGACTCGAACAACACTATTTCAAAAAGCCCGGCATTTATACCGCGCCGGAGTGTTCCCAGTTTAATGCTCTGCTGCCGATTTGGCGAGCGGCGGGGCGGTTTAGGAGATTCATGCTAGTCCAATCGGGTGGATTATAACAACTCCCTTAGTAGCGGCCGCGATAGGTATTCGCTTGCGGTTGTCCCGGCGTCAGCGCGGCCGGTTGACCGGCCAGGCGGCCTTTGCTTTCGACAAACACCAAAAGATCGGCCCGCGTGGCGGGAGAAATCAACGGCACATTCACGCCCAGCGCTCCAGGTGCGGCCGGCACGGGCGTGGGCACGACTCCCAGGCTGATCAAGAGTACTTGTTCGGTGGGCCAGCGAAAGCGTTCATGCAGGCGGGAATTGATCAATTGCGGCACCTCGATTTTTGTCCTCTGCTTTGGCACCGCGGCGGTCGGCACGTAGATCATCACCGGGACCATCTTCTCCACCTGGTCGACTTCGCAGCGAATGATCGCGTCGACTACTTTTCCGTCCACCGACAGCAGGGGACTGAATTCCAATTTGAAGCCTTCGTCGAACTGTCCCATCTGTGGTTCAAAACCGGGCCAGCCCTCGGGCTTGAGGATCGCGTCGCGCACGTAGTTGCGCGGCCGAGTCGCCGCGATTTGCGCCGATTGGCCGTTGTTGACCAATAAATGGGGCGTGCTGTGCTCCTTGAAATCGCTGCGGCGGCGCAAGTCGGCCACCAGCAGAGCGGCATCTTCCTTCGCCAGCAGCCAGGCTTGGACTCCGGGCGTTTGCGCCGTCACCGGATGCAACATTCGATGGGATTTGGCCCGCCAATCCGGGCTGGCAATGGAAATCACCCGCATGCCGAAAGTTTGGCTTTCGGCCTCGGTATTGACGAACCGATCAACCATTTCCGAAACAACCGCATGCATTGCCAGCGTATGAAAAACGTGCAGCGTGCGATGATCGGCGTACAGCGCGCTGGGCTGCGTGTGCCAGGCTTCATAGCCGGTTTCGCGCAACACCCAGTCGAGAATGGCCTGTTCGGGCCGAATGGTCGAGGTGACCCGCGCGGTGTAGGGGCTAATGTCGTAATCGCGCCACTCCGCCATGGCATCGTTGGCCAACGGACCATCAACCTTGGTCACCCGGGCGATGGGCTGCCGCGGCGGCCCGCTGGAGACGGCGCGCAAGGGCGGTGGTGAGTCGGCCGGGGCGCTAGCGTCGGGATTCGTGCGATTGGCGGCATTGGCCTCGCGCCATTTGGGCGCGCCGGCGGCAGCGGCCGGCGAAGCGGATGCATCGTCCCTGGTGCTCGGCGCGGTAGGGGTCGGGGCCAGGGCCTGGGTATCACGGCGGCCTTGGGCCTGCGCAACTTCCACCAGACCCATGACGGCCGTGCAAAATAGAAGACACCTGGCGAACATCGTTCGGCCTCCTTGCCTTCGCGCGTTGGTCTGCCCCGCTCTGGCGATGTATCGAAAGCAAAATCCTCGCGCGCGAGGCGGCAAGTATAGGGAGCGGGCCAAAACGCGACAAGACCGGATGCCCGTTGGGATTGCGCGGTTTGCCAGCATCTCCGGCCAGACTAGACTGCTGGTTTAGCGACCGTTTCGCAGCGGTCCGACAACGATCGACGCATTGTGGCCGCCGAATCCAAAGCTGTTGCTCATGGCGGCCCGCAGCTTTCGCTCGCGCGGATGGTGGGGCGTATAGTCCAGATCGCAAACGGGGTCGGGCGTGTCGAGATTGATCGTGGGTGGAATCAGGCTGTCGCGGATCGCCAAGAGTGTCAGCACCAGCTCCACTCCCCCGCTAGCTCCGAGCAAATGGCCCAGTTGGCTTTTCGTGCTGGAGATACTCAATTCCCGCGCATAGGAGCCGAACACGCGTTTGATCGCGGTCGTTTCGGCCTGGTCGCCCAACGGCGTGCTGGTGCCATGAGCGTTGATGTAGCCGACGCTTAGGGGATCGAGCTGTCCGTCGTGCAGAGCCGCCTGCATGGCCCTTGCGGCACCAATCCCGCCTTCGTCCGGCTGCGTGATGTGTCCGGCATCGGCACTAGCCCCGTAGCCGAGCACTTCGCCATAAATTCGGGCTCCGCGCCCGCGCGCATGTTCGAGTTCTTCGAACACCAGCATGCCGGCGCCTTCGCTGAGCACGAAACCGTCGCGATCGAGATCGAAGGGTCGGCTGGCCTCTTGCGGGGCGTCGTTCCGCTCGGAGAGGGCGCGCATGTTGGCAAAGCCACTGATGCCCATCGGCGTAATGGCCGCTTCGGCGCCGCCGGTGATCATCACGTCGGCGTCGTCGTACTGAATTGTCTTGAAGGCATCGCCGATGGCATTGGTTGCGCTGGCGCAGGCCGTGGCCACGGCAAAGTTGGGCCCGCGCATACCGTACTCGATGGAGAGTTGGCCGCTGGCCGCGTTGAGCATCAGCTTGGGAATGGTGAAGGCGGAGACTTTGTCAGGGCCCTTGTGCAAGAGCCGCTCGACCTGGGTTTCTATCTCGTGCAATCCGCCGATACCCGAGCCGAGAATCACGCCGCCGCGGAAGGGATCCAACTTGGAAAAGTCGAGGCCCGAGTCGCGGACCGCGTCGATGCCGGCCACCATGGCGAACTGCGTGAAGCGATCGATGCGCCTGAAATCTTTGGGCGACATGTAGTCGCCGGCCGCCCAGTCGTGGATGTCGCCGCCGAAATGGACTTTATGTTCGCTGGTGTCGAACAGCCGAATCTCGTGGATGCCGCTTTGGCCAGCCAGAATTCGCTTCCAGAGATCTTCGATCTGGCAACTAAGCGAGGTGACTGCTCCCAGCCCGGTTACGACGACGCGCCGTTTCATGAAATTCGGATTAAGACTGGGAATTCTCGATGTATTGAACCGCTTGTCCCACGGTTTGTATTTTTTCCGCGGCATCATCGGGGATGGTGATGTCGAACTCTTCTTCCAATTCCATCACCAACTCGACGGTATCCAGAGAATCCGCGCCTAAGTCATTGACGAAGGAAGTTTCCGGGGTGACTTTTTCCTTGTCCACGCCCAACTGTTCTGCAACTATGTCAATCACACGTTCTTGAACTGACGCCACCTTCACAATCCTCCAACTGAACTCAAGACACGGGGAATAGACACGGCTCCCCGCCGGTTAATCCATCCTTGACGAAATCTCTGCGGAGGCCTATTGAGACCTGAATAGCTCATGGGCCCAGGGCGACCAAGGTAAGCCCTGGGGAAAAAGGCGTTTGGCGGCCTACACTCGTTTCGTTTTCAACCCAGATATCAATAATCTCACAAAGAAAGATAGAGGATTTCCATAAGACAGGTCAAGATATAAACTTTTCGCCCCCCTGTCCATATCACCTTACGACGCCGGTGGGGTGCGTCGCGGTCACAAACCCGGCCAAAAAACTTCAGGCACACAGGCCACCATCGATGGTCAACACCTGTCCGGTAATGTAGTTGGCCGCCTCGCTGGCCAGGAACAACACACCATAGGCGATCTCAGCCGGTTGCCCCACTCTTTTCGCGGGAATCCGCCTTTTGACCTCCTCCAACACGACTGGACCCAGCGCTTCGGTCATTTCGGTTTCGATAAAGCCCGGGGCTACGGCGTTGACGGTGATCTTGCGGCCGGCCAGTTCTTTGGCGACGGTGCGAGTCATGCCGATCACGCCGGCCTTGGAAGCCGAATAGTTGGCTTGCCCCGGATTGCCCGACAGCCCCGAAACGCTGGCGATATTGATAATTCGTCCGTAGCGGCCCTGCATCATCGGTCGCGCAGCGGCGCGGGTGAACAGAAATGTGCCCCGCAGGTTGGTGTTCACCACAGCATCCCAGTCTTCGTCGGACATGCGCGGGATCAAGGTATCGCGTGTAACTCCGGCGTTGTTCACCAGGATATGGAGTTTGCCCCACTTCTCGACCACGCTGTCGACGACCTGCTGCACGCTTTGGCCGTCGGTCACGTCGCAGGCAAAAACTTCGGCGGTGCCGCCGGCGGCGCGAATCGCGTTGGCCGTTTCGGTAAGCTTGTCGGTGCCGCGCGCCACGCAGGCGACCTTCGCCCCCGAGCCGGCCAGCGCCAAGGCAATAGCCCGCCCGAGGCCACGCGAGGCGCCGGTGACAATTGCCGCCTGGCCGCTCAAGTCAACTTGCAATGGGCTCTTCAGCGTGTCCGTCATGAGTAAAACCAAATCCGTCAAATGATTCCCTAGTCGAAAACACCTTGGCAGGAGACACGCCGTTCAATTCGTTTTAACAAACCACGCAACACTCGGCCCGGGCCAACTTCGTAAAACTGATCGTAGCCGAGGCCGAGCAGGTTGCGCATCGAGTCTTCCCAGCGGACCGGCGAGACGACTTGCTTGAGCAAAAGTCGGCGAATCACATCCGGGTCATCATGCGCTTGGGCATCGACGTTGGAAATCACCGGAATGGCCGGGCGAGCAATGCGGGCGTCGACCAGTGCGTCTCTCAGCCGATCGACGGTGGAGCCCATGATCGGCGTGTGAAACGCGCCGGCCACGGCCAGCGGCACGGCCTTCATCGCGCCGGCGGCAGGGGCCATTTCGGCGGCCCGCTCGCAGGCCGAGTTCGTGCCCGAGATCACGATGTTGCCGGGACACAATAAATTGGCGATCTGCAAGATTTCGCCCTGCCGCGCCTGTTCGCACAACGCCTCGACTTGCGCCCGCTCCAATCCCAAAATGCTGACCATGCCGCTGGGGGTGGCATCAGAAGCTTCTTGCATCGCTTCGCCGCGAACGGCCACCAGCCGCAGGCCGTCTTCGAATTCCATTGCGCCGGCAAACACCAGCGCCGCGTATTCGCCCAGGCTCAACCCGGCCGTGGCCTCGCACGAGAGCGCGACCTCGGGCGAATTCTGCCGCAAAAGTTCGATGGCGACCAGGCTCGTGACGAACAAGGCCGGCTGGCTGCAAACCGTCGAATCGAGTTCCTCGGCCGGACCCTCGAAACAGAGTTTGGCCAAATCGTAGCCAAGGATTTCGTTGGCTCGATCGTAGAGCCGTCGGGCTGCGGGCAACGTTTCGGCCGCCTGGCGTCCCATGCCAATCGTTTGAGCACCCTGACCGGGAAAGAGAAACGCGATCTTGCTCAACGTGAGGGTCCCCGTTGTGTGAAGGAATCGCTTGCGAGGCCGTCGTCTCTGGCGCGGCGCCCGAACACTCGGCTCGGGTGCCATGTTCACGCTTGCGTAAGCGCGGTGCAAGTCGTCTGGGCATGGCCATGGGCGGCTCTGCCGGCGGTGGCCGTGGTGCCCGGCCACAAACGCTCGACGCGTTCTCGACCGCTTATTCTTCGATCATCTCGACCATGGCACGGCCCATGTAGTGGCCGCAATTGGGGCAAATCCGGTGCGAGGGTACCGCCGTGCTGCACTGGGGGCAGTACTCCAATTTGCGCGGTTTGATGGCGTTGTGGGCCCGGCGACTGTTGGTGCGGGCGTTGGAATGTTTGCGTTTTGGGACAGCCATGGCGAAATAGACCCAGTGTCAGGCCCGCCTGAAGCAGGCACAAGCTCAATGAGGACAAGTTGTTGCAAACCGGCAAACCACTAATCCTAAGCGAGCCCACGGGGCAGTGTCAAGCATGGCTTTTCTCCTGCTAGAATTGACGTCATCAGCGACAAGAACAAAGCGAAGGTGGCTTTCGTGGTGGGCGTGCTTTTTGCATCGACCTAGCGATATTTGTGCCAGTGGCTTGGAGTGGCTCGTTGACGCAGTTTATAGCCGACGAAATCTCCGCACTGCGTCACGAACACTCTCCCAATGGGCGCGGGGATCGTGCGCGACAATCTGCGTTCCAACGGAACGCGTTCATCGACTCCAAAACCCGAAAATCTTCATGGCATCCGCAATTGAGTCGCTGCAAGCCGCATTACGATTTCAGCAGGCGGGCCGATTCGTCGAAGCCGAGCGGTTATATCGCCAAATGCTGTTGGCCAACCCTCGCGACTGCGAAGCTCTACACGGATTGGGACTGCTCGCTCTTCACTTGGGGCGCCCTGATATTACGATCCAGCACATCACGCAGGCAATCGGCATCGACGGCCAACAGGCCAGCTTTCACAATAATCTTGGCGAAGCCTATCGAGCGACCGGCCGGATGCCAGAGGCCCGGGCCTGTTATGAAAAAGCCTTGCAGTTGAATCCGGCGTACGGACCGGCCGCTTTTAACTTGGGGCTGCTGCTGCATAGCCGCGGTCAATCGGCCGAAGCCCAGCGGGCCTATGAGCTGGCGGCGCGGCTGATGCCAGGCCTTCCCGAGGTGCACTATTACCTGGGGGCTAGCCTGCACGATCAGGGCCGGTTGGCCGAGGCTCTCGATTGCTATGAAACGAGCTTGCGTCTGCGGCCCAACTATCCCGAGCCCCATTTCAATCGATCGCTTGTCTATCTAACCCAGGGCCGATTTCTCGAGGGCTGGCAGGAACATCGTTGGCGGGCGAAGTGCAAAAAGCATCCTCCGCGGACGTTTCGCCAGCCGTTGTGGAACGGCGAACCCTTTGCGAATCGCACCTTGCTGGTCTACACCGAACAGGGCCTCGGCGACACTTTTCAATTCGTTCGCTACCTGCCACTGGTGCAACAGCGCGGCGGAAAGGTTCTCTTGGAAGTTCAAGAGTCGCTCGTGCCCTTGCTGCAAACTTCGGGCATCGAGCGGCTGATCGCCACCGGAACCGATCTGGGGGCATTCGATCTACAAGCGCCGTTGCACAACTTGCCGGGCATTTTCCAAACGACGACTGAGAACGTGCCGAGGGACGTGCCGTACTTGAGGGCCGATCCAAAGCTGGTCGAAATCTGGCGCGATCGACTGTCGAAATTTGGTGGGTTCAAAATCGGCCTCGCCTGGCAAGGAGAAAAGGCTCTTGAATATGACCGCAGCCGCTCGATCGCTTTGAAAGAATTTGCTCCGCTGGCCGCGACACCGCGCGTGCAGCTTTTCAGTTTGCAGAAAAAGGCAGGTACCGAGCAATTGGCCGAAGTAGCCGATCAATTCACGGTCCATGATCTGGGCGAGAAATTGGACGAGGGTTCGGGCGCTTTTATGGATACGGCGGCCGTAATAAAGAACCTGGACCTGGTCGTTACCGCCGACACTTCGATCGCACATCTGGCAGGCGCTTTGGGCGTGACAACGTGGGTCGGGTTGCCGACCCCGCCCGACTGGCGCTGGCTGTTGGAGCGCGAGGATTCGCCCTGGTATCCGACCGTCCGCCTGTTTCGCCAGGCAACTCCGGGAAATTGGGCGGAGGTGTTCGCGCGAATGGCCGGTGAATTGGCAATGCCGATTCGAGCGAGAAGCGATTAACAAGTCGTCGCGCGCCGCGGTTTGGACCGCGATTTGTTGACCCTGCACGAAGCGCGACGCAATCCGTGCGAGCGCGCGCTGGCTCGCCGCAAGAAAGCACAGAATCGATCCGCAATCGCGTGCATGATTTTGCTTGCGCGCGAGAGCGCAATCGGCGCAATATTTTGGCGTGATTTTTCGGCGCACGATTTGCTTGGCACGCGCCCTGCCCCTTGACTTGCGACCCTCGAACCGCATACTCACTTAACGTGTCGAACCGTTTTGGTCATCCATCGAGAGTCCCGCGGAGCGGAACATGAGTCGTGCGAAGATCAGCATCATCGGGGCTGGAAATGTGGGCGCGACCACGGCCCATTGGTGCGCGGCTGCCGAACTGGGGGATATCGTGCTATTGGATATCCCGCAAGTCGGCGATATGCCCAAGGGCAAAGCGCTCGACTTGATGCAGGCATCGCCGATCGTGGGCTTCGACTCGCGGATCGTCGGAACCAACGATTATGCGGACACCGCGGGCAGCCAGGTGGTGGTGATCACCGCGGGCATCGCCCGCAAGCCAGGCATGAGCCGCGACGATTTGTTGAGCACCAACGCCAAGATCGTCGGTTCGGTCGCCGAACAAATCAAGACCACGAGCCCCGGCGCGGTTATTATCGTCGTCAGCAATCCGCTCGATGCGATGGTGCAGCGAGTGCTGAAAGTCAGCGGTTTCCCGCCGAAACGCGTGCTCGGCCAGGCGGGCGTCCTCGATACGGCCCGCTATCGCACGTTTTTGGCGATGGAACTGGGCGTGAGCGTCGAGGATGTTTCGGCGCTGTTGATGGGCGGGCACGGCGACACCATGGTGCCGATGCCCAGTTGCACTTCGGTGGGCGGAATTCCCGTTACGCGATTGATGGATTCCAAGCGGCTGGAGGCAATCGTCGAGCGCACCCGCTCGGGTGGAGCGGAAATTGTCGGCCTGCTCAAAACGGGCAGCGCCTATTACGCGCCGGCTGCCGCCACGGCCCAAATGGTCGAAGCGATTATCCGCGACAAGAAACGGCTGATTCCTTGCGCCGCCTATTGCGAAAAGGAATACGGCGTCGGCGGGTATTACGTCGGCGTGCCGATCATTTTGGGCGCCCAAGGCGTGGAGCGGATTATCGAGTTGGAATTGACTTCTCAGGAACGGGCCGATTTCCAAAAGAGCATCGGCGCGGTCAAGGAACTCGTGGCAGTCATGAATGCATTGCCGTTGTAAACAATTTGAAAGCGTTGGGAAATTCGACGGCCAGCACGAGAATAAATGCACACTAACCCGACGCGCAAACGCGGGCAAGTCGCCGTTCGGCTATCGGCTACGCGTCGGGTTAGTCGGGTTATGTAGAAGGATTTCGAACGAGAGAGCAAGTCAGTTCAACCGACCAACGTGCTAGCGCAAAAATGCTACCACAGCAGTCGCGATCCGGCGGCGCGAGCCAGGGCGGGCCCCTGGCGTTGACAGTTTGGCAACGGCTGGGGTAGAGTCCCCGGCTTCTTGAAGCGAAGATTTTTCCTGGCAAGATGGAGCTGGCGAATTGTGCCGGAGCGAGTGAGTGGAACCAGGCGACACGGTTGGGATTTGTTCTTAACGGGCTTCGCCATGCTATTACTGACTGCGCTAATGGGTGACCTTGCGGCCGCATTGACGACTGGCACCGGTGCGCCGGCGCCTCCTCGGGCCACTGGCCCTCGCGATACGCCAACCCCGCCCCGCGGAATCGCATTGAACGAGCCCGATCGCTTCGAACCGCCGGTGGCTTCGCGCGCTTGGAAAAGCATCGTGTTACATCACTCGGCCACGAGTCAGGGCAACGTGGCCTCGATCGATGCCGTGCATCGAAAGCAGAAAGACCGCTCAGGCAACCCGTGGCTGGGAATCGGCTATCACTTCGTGGTGGGTAACGGCCAGCAGATGGCGGATGGAGAAATCCAGCCCACTTTTCGCTGGATCAGGCAGTTGGCCGGCGCGCATGCCGGGTCTCGAGATTTCAACGAGAGCGGGATCGGGGTCTGTTTGATTGGCAACTTCGATGAACGAGCGCCGACTGCGAAACAAGTGGCGGCGGTCCGCGAGTTGCTGCGAGCATTGGCCCGGCATTATGCCATCCCGCGCGAGCGAATTTTTCGCCATCTGGATATACAGGCCACGTTGTGCCCAGGGCGGCTGTTTCCCTGGGATCAGGCGGTGGCCGGCCTGCCGCTGGAGCCGAAAGGCTCTTGAATTCGACGCGTTCGGTTGCGACCTAAACTCAAACTAAAACCCGCAGAAGCGATTGCAATGAATCGAATTCAACACTTCGTCGAAGAAGAGCTCAGTACGTCGCTGCTGTCGCTGGCCACCGAGGCCGAATTGCCTCTCGAACCCGCCGGTGACGCCGAAAGTTCGCATTGCATTTTTACGCCCCTGCATTACGAGCGTAACTATGCCTATCCGCTCATCGTCTGGTTGCACGGACCCAACGACGACGAGCAGCAGGTGACGCAGGTCATGCCGCTGGTGAGCCTGCGCAACTACGTCGGCGTCGGCCCGCGCGGGACCTTGGCGGCCACCGGATCGGCGGACGGTTATAGCTGGTCGCAAAACGAACGTCACATCATGCTGGCCGAACAGCGCGTGATGTCCGCGATTGCCGCGGCGCGGCGCTGGCTCAATATCGCGCCGTCGCGGGTTTATCTGGCGGGCTATGGTTGCGGCGGCACGATGGCGTTTCGCATCGCTCTGAACCAGCCGCTGGCTTTTGCCGGGGTACTCTCGCTGGGCGGAGCGTTGCCGACCACTTTGCGCCCCTTGTGCCAATTGCATGCCGCACGCCGGCTGAAGATCCTCTTGATCAGCGGACGCGACAGCCAGCAATACCCCGAGGCTCGGGTCTGCGACAACTTGCGATTGCTCCATTCGGCCGGTATGTCGGTCAGCTTGCGGCAGTATCCCTGCGGCGATGATTTGACGATGCAAATGTTTTCCGACATGGATCGCTGGATCATGGAGGAGCTGACCGCGTCGCAAGTATTTCAGCCCGACCCGGCGGAACACCGCTCCGGCGGTAAATCTTGATTTGGCGCCGTCCGGGAATTGATTGGGTGGCACGCTGCTGGGAAAGCCAGCAGTTGCCACCCGAAACGACTGTCCGGACAACCTCAACATGCTGTCTGGGCCGCCGGGCGCAGGCATTCTCGGTATGCGAGAATCCGTCTATCCGCTCACGGCAACGCGCTAGCATCGCCAATGCGGATTGACCCGCGCGACCGTTTCGAGTACAAACCGGCCGCTTTTCCCGGCCTCGATTCGTGCGTGGGCCAAATCGCGGCTGTCCTGGCCGCCGGATGAAGTGATCTGCGTCGCCAAGACGGATCGAGTTGTGAGCTTGCCGCCGAAGCGCGAGCGGTCTGGACGCGCGATTGAAATTGCGGCCATCGACGCGTCGCATCGCGGTCGGCGAAGAGCGAAATACCCGTGCCACGCCCGAGCATTCGGGAAAATGAAAGGTACCCATGGATAGACCAAGAATCTTTCCCGATCCTGTTTCGTTTGATCGCCGGCCCGAATTGGAGCAGGCATTAGCGGCGTGGCATGGGGCCACGTTGCGGCTGGAACGAACCCACGACGCGCTGCGGACGGAAGTGCTCCGGCTGACCGACGAGTTGGAAGCAAAAAACCGCGAGTCGGCACGCCAGAGTCGGCGCGCCGACCCACGTCAACTGGCCTCATCCGTGGCTCACGAAGTCCGCAATGGCCTGTTGCCGGTCATGTTGTACTGGAAACTACTGCGGCGGCGTTTACCGGACGACCCGGCCAGAGACGATATTCTGGCCAAACTCGAGTCGGGACTTCGCGCGATCGATGCGACGGTCAGCGACCTGCTGAGCTTCACGTCGGATCGCGATCCGCAACTCCAATGGGTCGACGTAAGACAGGTCGTGGACGATGTCTGTGCCTCCTTGGCCGCGCAGCTTTCCGCGCAAGATGTCGAAACGATTGCCGACGTTCCGCGGAATCTTGGCGTCATGGCCGACCGCAAGATGCTCCACTGCGCGGTATTGAACTTGGCTTCGAATGCATTAGATGCCATGCCCGACGGAGGCCGGCTTGTGATCACATCGTTTATCGGCCCCGGCGGCCTGGAACTCGAAGTGGCCGATAGCGGGCCGGGCCTGAGCGAGGAAGTACGGCGGCGGGCATTCGATCCGTTCTTCAGCACCAAGAGAGGCGCCAGCGGCCTGGGCCTGGCGATTGTCGATCGCATCGCCGAGGTACACGGAGGCGACGTGCTGGCCGCGAATTGCCCCGAGGGAGGCGCGGCTTTCACCTTGCGATTTCCTTCACGCGCGCGGGAGGCGGCCGCTTGAGTGCTCGACCACACACAAGACCGAGGCGACAAACCGCGAAATCGATGGACTCCAGGAACTCGACGATGCAATCCATTCAGCCTTTAGTTACAGCTTCACTGCCGCACGTGGTTCGCACGAACAACGCTTTGACCGCGGGATCGAACGGCGGGCCTTCGTTCGAAGAACTGCTGGCAAACTCGGTTCGGCAACTCAACTCCACGCGGCAACAGACGAATGCGGCGGTCGAGAATTTTTCGATCGGCGCTGAGAATCCGACGGAAGTGCTCACCGCCATCGAACAAGCCGATTCGGCATATCAAACGGCGACGCAAATTGGCAATCGGCTCGTGGCGGCCTACGACGAAATCAAGGATCTGCGGATATAACGCTCGGTTGATCGCCGGCAGGATGCCGACGCTTATAAAACTCGACCGCCGCGACATGTCGCTCTATCGAGGTTCCACGGATGGACTTCCTCAACAAAGCCTATTCCCAACTGGCCGACTTGTTCAAGTCGATGACGGCCGGCGCGCGGGTGAGCGCGGCGCTGCTGCTGGTGGTGACTGTGGTCAGCATCGGATACTTGTTCAACCAGCAGGTTGGCGGTCCGGATGCCTATCTGATGGGCGGCGAAATGTTTTCTGCCGGCGACCTGCGCGACATGGAAGCGGCGTTCGGTAAAGCCAATCTCAGCGGTGCGCAGGTCGAGGGCGGTCGCATCAAAGTGGCGCGCGGACAACAGTCGGTCTACATGGCGGCGCTGGCCGACGCGGGCGCCATGCCCGCCGAGTTCGGCGACTTCATGAAAAAGGCCGCCAGCAGCAACAGCTTTATACCCCCCAACCGCCTGCAGCAGGAAGCGCTTGCCAAGAGCGCTCGCAACCATGATTTGCAGTTGATCATCAACAAGATGCGAGGCGTCGACAAATGCGCGGTCCAGATCGATGAGAAAGTCGAAAAGGTCAAGTCGAGCCTCTACGACCAGAGCATCATCACGGCATCGGTCAGCGTTCAGACGTTGGGCAACCGGCCGCTCGACGAAATGCAGGTCTCGGCCATTCGCGGCCTGGTGGCCAGCTCCGTGGCCGGCATGAAGCCGGCGGCCGTCACGGTGATCGACCTCACCAGCGGTCGACTGTTCTCCGGAAACGGCGGCGCTGAAATCAAGCCCGGCGGCGCGATTGGCGATTATGCCGATTACAAGAAACGGCACGAGATGGATTGGCAGCAAAAGATCAGCCACGTGCTGTCCTACATTCCCGGCGTCCTGGTGACGACGAACGTGGAACTCGATCCCGAGGTCGTCAATGAGCAAAAATCGACCGAGTACGACCCCGCCAAGGCGGTCGTCTTCAAGAGCCGCGAGGTCACCGGAAGAGCGGCGGATGCGCCTTCCACCGGTCGAAGGTCCGATACCGCCGAGCAAAACAGTATCCATCAACCCGCCACGATGCTCTCGAGCGCAGGCCTCGGCAAGAACGACGAAGCGGGCGGACTCGAGCAGGAGAGGGCGGTCCCCACGACCGAGAAGTTCGTGGTCCGCGAGGGCCGCACCCCGACGCGAGTCACCGTCTCGGTCGCTGTGCCCAACAGTTACTACGAAAAGATTTGGCGGCAGCAGAACCCGACGCCCGAGGGTCAGACGGAAAAGAAACCCGACGCCGCTGAATTGGACACGCTCCAAGAGAGCGAAAGGAAAAAAATCGAGACGGCCGTGCTGACCTTGCTGCCAGTTCCTGGGGACAAAACATCCGAGTCCTGCCCGCAAGTCACGGTCTCGACCTTTTATCAAGTCCCCCAGCCGGTCTTGCCGGAGGTGACGGCTCTCGACAATGCCCTGGCTTGGACCGGGCAGTATTGGAGCACATTGAGCATGATTCTGTTGGCGCTGGTGAGCCTGATCATGTTGCGCGGGATGGTCAAGGCGGCCCCGGCTGCCCGCTCCACGCCAACTGAGGGTGCCGCGTTCGAAACGCGCCCCACGCTTTCGCTGGTCGCGGATGGAACACCGGGAGGATCGGGTGAGAACACGGCACGGGGAAATGCGAAACGCCGCGCCGACGATGGCCCGTCCTTGCGCGACGAATTGGCGGACATCGTTCGTGACGATCCCGACGCGGCGGTCAGTATTTTGCGCACTTGGATCGGAAACGCGAGCTAAACCATGAGACGAAAGCATCGCCATCTACGCAAGGCGGCCATTCTGGTTGCCAGCTTGGACCACGAGCACGCCGAATCGTTGATCCGACAAATGGCTCCAGCCCAGTCCGATGCGCTGCGCAGGGCCGTCGACCGCTTGGGCGAGATCGACCCCGTGGAACAGAACGAAGTCCTCGAAGAGTTTTTCCGCATTGGGCCGTTGGTGCCCGACAAGCAACCCTCGGGCATCGAACTGGATAGTAGTTTGCCCAAGCAGCTTTCAATATCGGCGTCGGCTGACCCGATGCCTCCACCGGAATGGCGGTCAGGCCAGGCTGCCGTGCCGTTTCGTTTTTTGCACGAGGCGTCGGCCCAATCGTTGGCCCCGTTTCTCAAACGCGAGCATCCGCAGACGATCGCGGTGGTGATTTCGAATTTACCTGCCGATCGGGCGGCGGAAATTCTGGCGGGGCTGCCGGCGGATCTGCAAGTCGAAGTGGCACGCCGCCTGGTGGACTTGGACGAGACTGATCCGGAGGTTTTGCGCGAAGTGGAACGCGGACTCGAGTCATGGCTTTGCGAGCAAGTGCGCAGCAATCGCCGCCGCACCGCCGGGCTTACGGCGCTGCATAATATTTTGGGCGCGGCCAGTCCGCGAACCAAACAGCACATTTTGGCAAACCTGTCCAACGGCGATCGTCCCTTGGCCAATAAAAAAACCGCTTCACCGCAACCGTCGCTCTCGTTCGCCGAGCTGGAGCACTTGAATTCGGCGTCGCTGACCGTGGTGTTGCACCATGCGCAACCGGAGCTGTTGGTGTTGGCCCTGGCCGGCGCGGGTCCGGAATTTGCCGAGCGCGTCTTCGACTTGTTTCCGGCCGAAGAAGCCGCGGCATTGCGCGCCGCCCTGCGGAACCTGGGGCCGACGCGGCTAAGCGACGTTGAGCAGGCCCAACAAGAACTGGCCGAGCTGGCCCACCAGTTGGAAGCTCGCGGCGAGATCGCGCCCGAAGTGCGCGGCCAGTTGAGTGTCGCCGTGTAAAGACCAGCGTCGCGGTCGCGAACCGAGGACCAGATAGCAAGTTCAACCCGTCGCATCCCCCCATGTCCACGATTATCAAAGCCTCAGGTACCATCCGCGCCGGTGACCGAGTGCCGTTCAATTTCGACGACATGACCGAGCGCGCCAAAGAGTATCTCGAGCACGTCCGCCGACAAGCCGCGGAGATCCTGGCCCAAGCGGAGAAGGGCGCCGTTACCATTCGCCTCCAGGCCGAAGAGCAGGGCAGGGCGGCGGCGCTCGAAGCCGCACAGCACATTCTCGAGGAAAAAGTAAGCCGGCAGTTGACCACTCTGGTGCCCGCCTTGCGCGAGGCGATCGATCGCATTCACGCCGCGAGAGCCGGTTGGCTGGTGCACTGGGAAAAAACAGCCATTCACGTGGCGGGCGCCATTGCCGCTCGCGTGATTCGCCGCGAATTGACCGGCCATCCCGAAATCACGCTCACGCTGGTCAAAGAGGCTTTGGAACTGGCCGCCGGCAGTGGCGAGATTCAACTGCGATTGCACCCCGCCGATTTCACGGCGCTGGGCGCACAGATCGAGCAGCTCACCGCCGAACTATCGCGATTGGGCAAGGCCCACTTGGTCGCCGACCCGCAGATCACCCCAGGCGGCTGCCGTATCGATACCCGCTACGGTGTGATCGATCAGCAATTCGAGGCGCAATTAGCCCGCATCGAACAAGAACTTACCTGAACCACCCAGACTGAAGGCCGGAGGCGGTAGGCCGCGGGAATGCGGCGCTAGGAACGAGGCGGTACTCGTTAGGGCGCAGGCTGTCATTCTTACGTCCAACCTCCGTTTTCTCATGCAAGCCAGGGCTGACGAAATAACCGAACGACTCCGGTTGGCCATACCCACGGCTTTGTGCGGCAGCATTGTCCGCGTGGTCGGCATGACCGCCGCGGTCGCCGATTTTCCGGCTCCGGTCGGCGCGCTGGTGGAAATAGAACGTCAAACCGGTGGTCCCGTAGCGGCCGAAGTCATCGGATTTCGCGATGATTTGACGCTGGTCTATTTGCTGAGCAGCGCGGGCGGACTGCGGCACGGCAATCGCGTGCGGCTGGTCAAAACGGCTCGCTCGATTCGCGTGGGACCGGAACTGTTAGGGCGGATGATTAACGCCCAGGGTCAAGCGATCGACGGCAAGCCGCAGCCGGCGCTGGCCTTCCGCACGGCGCTCGATCGCCCGCCGCTCTCGGCGATCGACCGGCCGCGGATCGATACTCCGCTGACCACCGGCATTCGGGCCATCGATGGCTTGCTGACTTGCGGCAAAGGGCAGCGGATCGGCATTTTTGCCGGCTCCGGCGTGGGCAAAAGCGTGACGCTGGGAATGATGTCACGCTACACCGCGGCCGACGTCAACGTCGTGGCCCTGATCGGCGAACGAGGCCGCGAAGTCAACGAGTTCATCGAGCGCGACTTGGGCCCGGGACTGGCCAAGAGCGTGGTCGTCGTCGCGACCAGCGACGAACCGGCGCTCGCGCGCGTGCAAGCCGCCTTCACCGCCACCGCAGTGGCGGACTACTTTCGCGAACTGGGACAGGACGTGCTGCTGGTGATGGACTCGCTCACGCGGCTGGCGCTGGCGCAGCGCGAAATCGGCCTGGCCGCCGGCGAACCACCGGCTACCCGCGGCTTTCCGCCCTCGGTGTTCGCCATGCTGCCAAAATTATTGGAACGCGCCGGGCGCAGTCGCCGTGGGAGCATTACCGGCTTCTATTCCGTGCTGGTCGAAGGCGATGATCCGAACGAACCGATTTGTGACGCTGTGCGCGGTCTGTTGGATGGACACACCTGGCTTTCGCGAAAGCTGGCTGCGCGCGGACACTATCCGGCCGTCGACGTGTTGGAGAGCGTCAGCCGGCTGATGATCGAAATCACCAACCCCGAGCACCGCGAGGCGGCCCAGGCCGTGCGCGAGCTGATGGCCGCGTATCGCGATCATGAGGATTTGATTTCGATCGGCGCCTATCGCCGCGGATCGAATCGCACGGTCGACCTGGCGATTGACATGCAAGTTGAAATCAACACGTTCTTACGGCAACGTGTCGACGAGCAAGCGAGCGTGGAGCGTGCCCGAGAAGAACTCCTCGAACTGATGCGCCGCGCGCAAGCACGCGCAGCGGACATGACTTCGGCGTAGCGAATACCAATTGACGCGATTGTTGTTCATGGCACGATTTCAATTTCGCTTCAAAGCCTTATTGGACGTCCGCGAGGCGACTCGCGACGAGCGGCGCGTGCAATTGGCCGAGATCCAAGCGGAGGACCGCAAGCTGAAAGAGCGCCGCGCCGGTTTAGAGCGAGAGCTGGGCGACCATCAAGAATTGCTCCGCTGCCGAACATCGCCGGGCCCACTCGATATTGACCGACTTGTGACGGCCCACCGCTACGACCTGGTTTTGCGCTGCGAATTGCAAGCTCTGGCTGAGCACGAGCGTAAGTTCGCAACCGAAATCGAGCGCCGCCGCGAAGCCCTGGTTGCCGCCGACCGTGAAGTTCGCGTGTTGGAAAAATTATGCGAGCGGCAGCATGAGCAATTCCGACAGCAGCAGGCACTCGTGGAGACGAAGCAACTCGACGAAGCCGCGGCCCGCGCGATGCACAATAATGAGTCCTGACGTTGGGCAGACATCAAATTGATTGCTTGCTGCTAGCCCGCGACGACCACTCAGACAAGTTTCCACGAGCCTAAGCAAGAACGCGAAGCAGTTAGGTTAGGCTCCCTCTCCCCATTTCCCTCGGCGAGAGGGACGGAGCGAGGGCGTAATTCCCCAATCCCCTCACCCTAACCCTCTCCCCAAAGGCGATAGGACCGCACAAACCATTGCTTGCAGATTTACCCAGCGCCGGGTTGGGGTTGATTCGAAGACCGATTTTAGGGACAAGTAGTTTGACCCTTGGCAAAATCACTTCTCCAAGCGGTTGTCTAGAGCGAATTCTCGTTTGTCGGACAATAACAGGATCACGCAGCAGGGCTCGAAGTGCTGGCGGCAACGATTGCCGCCGCGCGACGTATTCTCCTGTGTCCCATTGAGCATTGGCGCCAGGAATGGATTCGATGGTCGACCAACCCCAACCAATTTCGCAAGACGCGCAACGATATCTGGCCGCCCAAGCGCGTGGCGAGCCTGCACCTCCGGCGATTGAAGATTCTGTCCCGGCCAAGGGAAAGCGACGGAAAAAGGGCCCCGCGGCGCCCCATTTTGGCTCCCTGCCCAAGGATGCCGCGGCGAGCTCCAATTCAAAGAGCACAGATATCGACGGGCTTCTGACCCAGGCCGAGCAGGCCCTGGCTTCGGTGAACTCGCCGAACGAACCGGGTCATCCGCCAGTGACGCACTTTCATTTCCGCGATTTCGCCGCTCGGCCAGGTTCGACCGAAACGGCCAGCTTGGAGCTGATTCGCGAGGTGGAACTCGATT
>JACQFF010000050.1 GCA_016200205.1 Planctomycetia bacterium | reverse complement strand
GTCCCCCCAGCAGGCCAATTCCAGCCCCTGGTAGCCAAATTCACTGGCCTTGCGGGCCACGTCCTCCAGCGGCAAGTCGGCCCATTGTCCGGTGAACAGCGTGATCGGTCGTCCCATTTGTTGCTCCTTCGAATCGAAAAACACCAAACCGCGCTTGTGCCGCCCGATCGGCATCCCTGGCGTCAGCTTTTCGCACCGCCGCAGCGATTGGTCGCTCTCATTGTGGCGACTAGTCGTCGCCTTGCAAAGCTGCGAACTGCACGTTTATAGCTCTCAGGGCCATGCAGTGTTCACATTAGGGAAGTCCTTGTCATTTCCTCGCGAAACTAACCCCACGTCCGGCCCAGACGGGCTTGAGCCGGCCCCTTGAAATCTCTACCTTGTGGGCTTCCCTGATTTGAAAGTGGATCGAGCGTCCAAACCGATCTTCCTTTGGAAGAGGGCAGGGTGAGGCTCGTTGCTTTCTTGGCGTTCACCCTCACCCCTACCCTCTCCCCTGGGGAGAGGGAGAAGTTGAGCAGTTTTCGGAGCGGCACACCCATGCCGATTTTTAATGGGACGGCAAGCTCCTCGTTTACCCGTCAAGATCGCGATCATCGGGGCCGGCGCGGTCAGCGACTATCACCATGTGCCCGCCATTCGGCTCGACCGCCGAGCCGCCTTGGTGGGCGTGTGCGATGCCAACCAAGAGCTGCTCCACAAGCGCACAGCGGATTGGGGCGTTGCCAAAATCACTACCGATCCCGAGGCGATCTGTGCCGACCCCGAGATCGACGCGGTGATCATCGCCACGCCGAATTACACGCATCGCCCGATCGCTCTGGCGGCCATTTGGTCGGGCAAGCACGTGATGTGCGAGAAGCCGCTGGGCTTGAACGCCGCCGAGGTCCGCGAAATGTATCAGGCGGCTCGCGACGCCAACGTCGTCAACATGACGGCGTTCACATATCGGTTCGCGCCGGCGATGCGCTACATGAAGCGTCTGGTCGCGAGCGGTGCCCTGGGTGAGCCGAGGCATTTCCGCAGCCAGCGTTTTCTCGATTGGCCGGAAACAAGCTGGGGCTGGCGGCAATATCGCCGACTGGCCGGCGCCGGCGACCTGTTTGACATGACGATTCATCGCATCGACCTCGCGCTGGATTTGTTGGGCCCTTTGGCTCGGATTTGCGGCGCGCTGGCCCGCTTTGCACCGCGAACCGTGACAGCGGTGGGCGAAAGCTGCGATCCCTCGGACGTCGACGATTGGTCGAGCATTTTGGGGGAGTTCGCCTCCGGCGCCACCGGAGTCTGGGAAGGCACCACTTTGGCCAAGGGTTATCATCGCCTGGGCTTCGGCCACGAATGGGCCGAGATCAACGGGTCGATCGGCTCGGCAGTGTATCAACTGCACACGCCCAATACGCTTCTCGTCGGCAAGACCGGCCAAGACCTGGCGGCGATCGACGTGCCGAGAGAATTCTTGAAACCGGCCGATAGCCCTCGCGACCCCGGTCAGGGCGAGCCGGCCACCGTATTCCGCTACGATCTGGTGTGGGAGTTTGTCTCGGCCATCGTGGCGGGACGCGCGGCGGTGCCGAGCTTTTTCGACGGGCTCAAGGCTCAAACGGTCGCTGACGCGGTGATCGTTTCGCACGCCGAGCGGCGCTGGGTCGATGTTCCGCGAGAGCGTCGCTGATCATTCGGAGCCGTTGCGATTGGGGCCCACAGCCGGGCAAGTGCGACTCACCAACGAGTTATTTCATGGCCGAACAAATCAAACGACGCAGCTCCTCGATGCTCTCAACGCTGATGGGCGTGCAAGTACTGGCAACCGGCAGTTATGCCCCCGAGAACGTCGTCAAAAACGAAGACCTGGCCAAATTGGGAGTCGATCCCGATTGGATCGTGCAGCGTACCGGAATTCGCGAGCGGCGGCACGCTCCGCCGGAAATGGCCACAAGCGACATGTGCATCGAGGCGGGCCGCATTTGTCTCGAGCGAGCAGGACTGGCCGCTGAAGAAATCGACTTATTGGTCGTCGGCACGTTCACGCCCGACTGTCTCGTCGCCTGCACGGCCTCCACGGTGCAGGATCGGCTCGGCTTGCCGTCGGCCGCCATTGAAATCTCGGCCGCTTGCTCCGGCTTTATGTACGCCCTGGTGACGGCTGCCCAATTCATTGTCACCGGCGGCAGCAAGAAGGCCCTGGTGATCGGCGGCGACTGCAACTCGCGGATCGTGGATCCAGGGGACGTCAAGATCTATCCGTTATTCGGCGACGGAGCCGGCGCGGCGCTCGTTTCGGCTGGATCCCGCGAGCAGGGTCTATTGGCCTACACGCTCGGTTCCGATGGGTCGGGCGCCGAGATGCTTTACAAAGAGATGGGCGGCTCGCGCTCGCCCGCGTCGCATGCGGCACTCGACGCCAACTTGGATCTGTTGCGGATGGACGGTAAGGGCGTTTTCAAGTGGGCCACGCGGATCATAATCGATTCGATCGCCGACGTGCTGCGGCAGGCCGAGCTGGAGCTGGCTGACATCGATTTGTTCATATTGCACCAAGCCAACCTGCGCATCATCGACGCGGCGGCGGACCACTTGAAGATCGACCGCGCCCGGCTCATTATCAACATCGATCGCTATGGCAACACCTCGGCCGGCAGTGTGCCTTTGGCCCTTGACGAGGCGATTGCCGCAGGGCGCGTGAAGCGCGGCGATCGCATTTTGATGTGCGGTTACGGCGCCGGGCTGACCTGGGGCACCGCTATTCTCCGCTGGTGATGCTCCGTGACAAGCATCTCGCTGCCGGCGTTCGAAGTCCCTATAATCTCTCGACAGTAACGCTATTCAGGGCTCCGAGCGACCTCTGGGGATTCCGTGAACCGTATGGCGAAAATCAAAAAATTACCGCGCCGCAGCCAGGTCAAGCCGGCCGATGCCTGGGATCTGTCGAGCTTGTTCGCCGATGACGCCGCGTGGGAAGCGGCCTTTGGGAAATGGGGTGAGCAGATTGCCGGCTACGACGCCTTTCGCGGCCAGCTCGGCAGCGACGCCAAGACGCTCTCCGCATGCCTCAAGTTCGATACCCAGTTCGAACGTGCCGGCGAGCGGCTCGGCACCTATGCCTTCTTGAAAACGGCCGAGGATGCCGCCAATAGCGTGTATCAGCGGATGATCGGCCGGTATCGCAATGTGGCCAGCCGCGCCGGTCAAGCCGCCAGCTACATCCGGCCCGAGATCATGGCCATCCCCGCCAAAACCATGGAGGCGTTCTTGGCCTCCAAGCCGCTGGCCGAGTTTCGTTGGGCCTTGGAACAGTTGCTCCGCTACAAGCCACACACGCTGGGAAAGTCAGAAGAAAAACTGCTGGCGATGCAAAGCGAGATGGCCGAAGCCTCGAACCAAATTTTTCGACAACTGACCGATGCCGATTTGAAGTGGGGTACCGTCAAGAATGAACGGGGCGAACTCGTTGAGTTAAGCAACGCCTCGTTCTCCTCGTTCCTGCAGTCGCCCGAGCGAAAGGTGCGCAAGCGGGCCTTTCATCAGTATTATTCCCAATTCGCGGCCCACGAAAACACGCTCGCGGCGACATTGAGCGGGTCGATCCAGCGCGACGTCTACTACGCCCGGGCGCGGGGCTACGAAAGCGCTCTGGCCGCTTCGCTGTTTCACGACAAGGTGCCGGTTTCGGTCGTCGACAATTTGATCGCATCGGTGCACCGCTATCTGCCGGCCTTGTACCGCTACTACGATTTGCGGCGGCGAACGATGCAGTTGCGCGAGATCCATCACTACGACACGTACGTGCCGATCTTGAGCGAACTGAAGACCCGGCACGGATGGAACCAGGCCGTCGACCTGGTCATCGAAGCGATTGAGCCCTTGGGCAGCGAATATTGCCGCGTGCTCGAAAAGG
>JACQFF010000155.1 GCA_016200205.1 Planctomycetia bacterium | reverse complement strand
GATTCGCCGCCGCATCGCTTTTACCACGGCCGGCAAGCGGTTGCTTCCCAAGTGAGGCCGATGATCGTAAAGGATCGAGGGCTTCCCCTTGCACTCGGCAAGCAATTCGAGCACGCGCCGCACGTCCGCTCCGGAGCTGCGGCAGGTCAATTTGCCATCGCTAAAGGTGCCCGCGCCCCCTTCGCCGAACAAGTAGTTGCTTTGAGGATTATGTGGCCCGCCGGCGTCGAAGGCCCGCATGTCGGCGATCCGCTCGCGCACATTCCGGCCCCGCTCCAGCACGATCGGCCGATAACCCTGCTCGGCCAAAAAATAGGCGGCAAACACTCCCGCGGGTCCGGAACCGACGATCACCGGCCGGTGCTCCAGAGGTTCGCTGCCGACGGCGGGCATCTCAAAACGCGGCTCGCGGTACAACTCCACGGCGATTCCGTTCCGCTTTCGCGCCGCACGCTCGACCCGCCGTCCTTCGCGGTCGCGCAGGGCGACTTCCAGGGAATAGACGTACGCAATATCCGATTTGTCGCGCACATCGAGGCTCTTGCGCAAGATGCGCCACCGCTCGATGTCGTCCGGACGCACGTCGAGCGCCCGGGCCGCTCGCAAAACCAGCGCGGGCTCCGGCTCTTCGATACTCATGCGGATGTTGGATAAGCGGATCGACACGGTAGAAAAACTTGGGCCAACCGAGAGCGGTGAAATAATACGCTGCGACCGCAAAGGGAACGAGAATTTTACGCGACCAGCTTCCCACGACCAAGGTGAAGCGACGGGCCGTCCGACTTCCGTTTGCTTTCGAAAGAACTTCGGCCGATCAGCTTTTAGGCGAAAGCAAAATCGAAACGACGAACACCATGACGAGCACCAGTCCCGCCACGAGCGCCAAATTGCGGTAATCGATTTGTCCTAGCAGTTGCGCGACCGTCGCTGAGCCAAAGCAACCGCCGGTCGCAAGCAACGTCGTTTTCGTGCCGGTTTTCACGCGGATACTCCAAGTTGTGGCAGTAAACTATTCTACCCGCGCGGCCGCTCGGGTGCTTCCGCCCCCCAAAGCCCTCGACGAATCGGCTGAGCTTGACCGAAGTGCGATTGTCGATACGATGCCCTGGACGGCGAACGTACGTTTTTCGACGTATCCTTCCAGAAAGGACATCCCTACATCCATGGCAACCAACCAGCCGCGGGCGGAAGATCGGGCCAAAATCGGCGCGATCGGGCGAACTGCTTGTCCGGTGTGCGCCGGGCGGCTACTCGAAATTCGTGGCAAATTGCAGTGCTCCGGCTGCCACGCGATTTGCGAAACTTGCTGTGAGGGCGGGCCGCCATCAACACCGTCGGACATCGGATCGGGGTATCGGGCCGTTGATTGAAAAGCCTCTCTAATGAAGCCGAAGCGTTTGCGACAAGCTTCCTGTCGGAAATGTGCGGCCGGCTGCGGGAAGAGTCGATTTACCTCACCATGGGCTCACGCTCGTGGTTGGTCAAACCACGGCAAAACGCCAGGTAGTTTGAAGGCGCCGCAAAGACTTGCGTGCGAACCGAACCGCCCTGGACAATGCACCTGCTAGGCCGGGGCCGTGAGCCGATGCGTCGGCACGGGCCGGCCCGGTCGGAAACTTTGCGTCCCGCTCCAGGTGGCTTGAGCGCCGATTGCTTGGCACGCCGTTTCGACCGCCGCGGAGACTTGGGCCTCGAGATCCCGCGGATCGATCGCGACCCGAGCGTTCACGATCACGCGCGCCTCGCGAGTTCTGCAATTTGAGGGCAGCGAGATCTCGGGCTGCGATTGGCTGCTGACCAGATTCGCCACGCCAAAAAAACCTTGCACGAGACCAATCACCTTGAGATGGGCCGTTTCGGCCTCAAGATCGCCGAGACTTTGCTGGAGTCGACGAATCAAGTCGAGCAGCAAATCGTCGAGTTCGAAGGGCTCAGGCGCGGCCACCGAGAGGCTTGAATTGAGCCAGCCCAATTCCGCTTCGCCCTCGGCGTAGGTGTTGTAATCCAGCTCCAAAACCCGTCGGCCGAACTCGCCGCGCCGATCGAGAAACTCGAGCAGGCTATCGAAGCCACTGCCCGTCTTGGCCGAGATGCGCAACTGCGGCGCGTGTGGAAACTCGGCCGCGATCAACGCGCTCAGTTTGTTGGTTTCAGCCGGTTTCAATTCATCAATCCGATTGATGAGAATGAAATCGGCCTCTTCCAACTGCTTGCGGAAGATATAGGCCGCCTTGGGCGAGAAGCCTGATCTTTGACCTGGATTCAGAATCCGCAGACCATGACTCGGCTTGAGAATGACTCCGTAGGGCGTCAGATCAAATTGGTTCTGGTAGAACTGCGCCAGCGGTTGTACCACCGTAGCCACCAGATCGGTGCAACTGCCCACCGGTTCGGCCAACACGACGTCGGGCCGCGCCGCCGCCTGCAATGATTCGACCGTGCTGATCAGCTCGTTGAAGTTGCAGCAGAAACAAGCGCCGGCCACTTCGCCCACCAGATGGCCTTGTGAGCGCAAAGTATGCGTGTCGACCAGGTCGGTCGCCTGATCGTTGGTCACGATCCCCACCTTCAAGCCCTGTGCCTGGAACATTCGAGCCAGGCGGCCGATGGTAGTCGTCTTTCCGCCTCCTAAAAAACCGCCGACCATCACGAAGCGAATCGGTTTCATTGAGCGGCTACCAAAGACTCAAGAGATGACGGCCAGCAGGAGCGCAGCGGTTCAAGTTGATCCGAAAAAGCATAAGAGCCTATCCGAGAACCGTCGGGGACTGTCCCGATTTTGCGGCGGGCACCATCCGCAGGATGGTCGGGAAGCAAAATCAGACTGTCCCCTTGTCCGAGACGGTTCTCGGATAGGCTCTAAGTTCGAGTTTCGCAGTTTTAGGCCGCAAGAGCGGCGGTGTTTTCCAGTACTTGCAGGACTTTTCGACTTCCCTGGCCACCGAGGCCCCATGAGGAAACCTGTTCGCGGAGACTGACGCGGCGTAGGGTGGCCAACAT
>JACQFF010000154.1 GCA_016200205.1 Planctomycetia bacterium | reverse complement strand
GACCCTTTCCAGTTCGCAGACGGTGGCCACGTTCACCGATCCGGGCGGCGCCGAGGTGCTGGCTGATTATGGGGCCAGCATCAATTGGGGCGACAGCAGTTCGAGCGGAGGCACGATCACGTTTGCCGCCGGCACCTTTACCGTGGCCGGCGCGCACACCTACGCCGAAGAAGGCTCGTACCCGATCAGCGTCACCCTTACTCACGAGTCCGCGCCGAACGCCACGGCCGCCAGCACGGCCACGGTGGCCGACGCGGCGCTGCATTCGACAGGCATCAACATCAGCTCCACGGTTGGGCTGGCATTCAGCGGTGCAGTGGCGACCTTTACGGATGACAATCCGAGCGCACCTTTGAGTGACTACTCGGCCACGATCGACTGGGGCGACAGCCACACGTCAGCCGGCACGATCTCGTTGGTGAGCGGCGTGTTGACGGTGAGCGGCACGAACACCTACGATCAGCAAGGCTCGTATCCGATCAGCGTGACGATCAACGACGTGGATGGCAGCACGATCAGCGCGACGAGCACGGCGACCGTTTATAGCGAAGTGGTCGGTCGCGAACTGTTCTATGCTGGTTCACCGCGGTACGATCTTCCCGGTGGGAGCAATGGACAAACTCCGAACGCCTTCAGTGACGACAACGCCATTGCCAGCGACAAGAGTGCCTACCTGCCCGGCTCGGGTGCGGCCACGTTTGCCAACCTCTCCAGCTACGATCGAGGGATCAACGGCATCATGGTTGACATCTCTGGTTCGCACCCGTCGATCACGCTGGCTGATATCTTGAACGATTTCACGTTCAAGGTGGGCAACGACAACTCGCCGGGCACCTGGACCGCCGCCCCGTTGCCCATCAGCGTCACGGTGCGCCCCGGCGCCGGCGTCGGTAGCTCGGACCGCGTCGAATTGATCTGGGCCGATGGCGCTATCCAACAACAGTGGCTGGAAGTGATCGTGAAGGCCACCGCCAACACTGGCCTGGCCGCGGACGACCACTTCTTCTTTGGAAGTGAAATTGCCGATACGGGCGCAAGCAATACGGCGACAGTCGCCAAGGTCACCTCGTTGGATGTAACGGGTGTCCAAACTCATGGGGCGAGCTTGAAAACGAACATCCCCCTTACCGACCTCTATGACTTCAACAGGGACGGCTTGGTCAATTCGTTCGACGTAACGGACGCCCAAACCCACGGGACAAGCAACAAGACCGGGTTGCAGCTGATCGACATCGGGGCTGGCGGACCGTTTGCGCCGGCGCCGGCGGCCCCGGCGGCAGCCAGTGGCAGCGATGCCGGCGTAGCATCGGGCTTGGCCGGCACGTTGACGAGCACGACTGCGCCTCCCACCATCCCGGTCAGGATCGTCAATCGACTCGCTCGCCTGGAATTGAACCGTATCGATCTGAATAGTGGTCTGGTTGCCAAGTACTTCGAACAATTGGCGGACGAGGGCACCCCGAAGGCCAGGGCGATTCTCGTCGTTGCCGATCGGGTTGTCGACGCTCTGCTGCTCGAGGACGGATTGCTCGATTCGCTCGTTGTCGGCTTGAAGTTGTAAGCTGCCAGGCAGAGCCGGTGCTGCCAAGGGGAGTCGCAAACGCGTCGAGGCACAAGAAGAACCGCCGGCACACGGCCCGCCGCTTTTGCTGAACGCAGCGAACATTCGCTTTCAAACCTGTCCTCAAACGGTCAAGAACGTAACGTTCGACCGCTAGCGCCTGTCGCAGCGGGCCGTAAAATTCGGCGATACGGCTCGCGTTGCAATTTTTTCTCGACGCAAAGGGGGTTTTTCTCGGCCTGGCGGCGAATCAGAATGAAAGATGTGTGTTGGATTCGCCGCAAGTGGAATTACCATGAGGCTCCATTCGCCAATGGGCCAACCTCGATATCCGTCACTTTATCAAATCAACACCCGCGTCCTGCTGCGCGAGATTTCCCAGAATCTCGGGCGAGCGGCGACGCTGGATGATCTGGGCGACGACTTTCTCGATCGAGTTGCCGATTGGGGCTTCAACTGGCTCTGGCCCTTGGGCGTGTGGCAGACGGGCCCTGCCGGGCGCGCCGTTTCGCGAAGCCATCCCGAATGGCGACGGGAATTCGAGTCGCAGTTGCCTGACCTTAACGAGGAGGACATCTCCGGTTCGCCGTTTGCCGTACAAGAGTACCGCGTTCACGCCGACTTTTGCGGCAACGAAGCCCTCGCTCTGCTTCGACTTCGGCTCAGGGAACGCGGGGTTAGGCTGTTGTTGGACTTTGTGCCAAATCACACGGCGCTCGACCATCGTTGGGCTTATGAACATCCCGAGTATTATATCGCGGGCGACGAGTCGGACTTCGCTCGCGAGCCGCACAACTACCGGCGGTTCGAAACCGGCCGTGGAACTCGAATTTTGGCGCACGGGCGCGATCCTTATTTTTCCGGCTGGCCCGACACGCTGCAACTGAATTATCGCTCGCGCGCGTTGCGACAAGCGATGATTCGCCAGCTACAGGCGATCGCCGGCATGTGCGATGGCGTTCGCTGCGACATGGCCATGCTGTTGCTGCCCGAGGTCATCCATCGCACCTGGGGCTCGAAGTCGCTGCCCAGCGACGGCACTGCTCCGGTCGACGCTTCATTTTGGTCGAAGGCGACCAGCGAAATCCGGGCCAGGCATCCTGACTTTACCTTCATGGCCGAGGTCTATTGGGATCTGGAATGGGCGTTGCAGCAGCAGGGCTTCGACTATACCTACGATAAACGCCTGTACGATCGACTTCTTGCGCGCGACGCCCCGGCGGTCCGAGGCCACCTATTGGCAAACCTCGAGTTTCAGCGCAAGCTCGTGCGGTTTTTGGAGAATCACGACGAGCCGCGAGCGGCTAGTGCGTTTCCACTCGACGTGCACCGGGCCGCGGCGATGATCACTTACTTAGTGCCGGGTTTGCGGTTCTTTCACGAGGGAAATTTTGAGGGACGCAGTCATCGCGTTTCGATGCACTTGGGACGCCGGCCGGTCGAAGCGGAGAATGTGGAACTTCGAGCGTTCTACGGACGATTATTGGACTTGCTCAAGAGTCCCTCGATCCGCGATGGGGAGTGGCGGCTCTTGGAATGCCGCCCTGCGTGGGAAGGTAATTCGACCTGGCAGAACTTCTTGGCCCTCTGGTGGGAATCATCGGACCGCCAGCGGCTATTGATCACCGTCAATTATGGCCCCACGCAGGGCCAATGCTACGTTCATCTTCCGATGCCGGCCCTTCAAGATCGGCAAGTTGCGCTCCGCGATCGCATGAGCACCGCGTGTTACGAGCGTGCCGGGAACGATCTCGTCAGCCGCGGCCTGTATCTCGACGTGAGCGCGTGGCAGTTTCACGCGTTTGACGTGCTTGCGACCGCGGGTCCTTAGAACAGCGGCTTGCGTCCGAGCTTGCGGCGCACCACGGCCCATTGCCCGGCGTGCATCAGCAAATGGCCCCCTTGCATCGAGAATACGTCACCCACGGTATCCAGGTGCGACCGCACCGGCTCCGGGGCGGGCTTGGAAAGGTCGGGTTCGCTCATTTTCGCCAGCGCAGCAAGCGTGCCAGCCCGTTGTTCTTTGAGAAGCGTTAAGTATTCCGCCTTCGAGCAGAAGGCCTTGGGGTCGTCGCTGGCGGCGGTTTGTTTGCTGTGCTTTTCTTTAAAACCCGCGGGCAGCTTGGGCATGGAGCCCGGAGCTACCATCTCGATCAAGTCGTGCTCGGCCGAGGCCAGATGTCCTAGTTGCCAGGCAATGTGGTTAGCCCCCGGGACCGGGCGCACCAACAAGTCTGCGTCGGTCAGGTCGGCAAGATAGGCCTGCGCGACTTTGTCACCAAAGGCGATGCTGCTTTGCAATGCTTCTTTCCCGTTCATTACTGCGCTCCTGGGATGCAATCGATTTTTAGGGCTAGTGACGGAAATCAAGGAAAGACGCATTCTAAAGCTTCGCACGCCGATGGGCAAATCCTTCCAAGTTGATTTTCGACGCAACCGTCGAGCGTAGCTTCAGCTTGAAGCCGAGCGGCGCACGGCCGAGCAAAGCAATAGTTACAGCATCCACCCCTTGCGGTAGTCGGTATGCACATATGAATTCAGTTCCGGGGCGCTTTTGACCTTCAGGTTCGCGCTGTCCCACTCCAGTCTTTTGCCAGGCGCCCTGAGAGCCAGCACGCCGAGGAGAACGATTTCCGTCAGCGGACCGGCATAGTCGAAATTCGACACCGCGCGCGGGCCTCCCTTGCAGGCTTGCATCCACTCCTCGTAATGTCCGGCCGATCGAGCCATCGTCTTGGGAACCTGATTTGCCTGCTCGTAGAGCGCGGCCGGCAGCAGTTCAGGCAGGCCTCCATGGGACGAATGATGCATCTTCCCTTTGGTGCCGACGTACAACACGCCGTTGCCGGGCAGCCGTTGGCCGGGAGGCATTTCCGCGGGCGTTGGCGGCATCAATCCGCCTTCGTACCACGTCATGCGCACCGGCGGCAGTGCGCCACGCTGGGGAAACTCGTAGGTGATGATCGCGGCGATGGGATAAGTCTCGAAGTTTGGCTTATTGCCTTCGAGCAAAGACCCATCGAGCGTTGAAGTGGCCTCAACAGCGGTAGGTGCGCCTAATCCGAGCGCCCAGACAGGATGGTCGATGATGTGACAACCCATGTCGCCCAGCGCGCCGGTGCCAAAATCCCACCAGCCACGCCAACTGACGGGCGCGTACGCGGGATGATAAGGCCGTTCTTGGATGGGTCCCAGCCAGAGATTCCAGTCCAGTGTCGCGGGGACGGGAGGTGTTTCCGTGGGCCGTCCAATGCCTTGCTTCCAGAGCAGGCCCGCTCGATCGGACCATACGTGGACTTCACGTACCTCGCCGATGATGCCGGCGGCGATCCACTCGTTGGTCAACCGCGCGCCCTCGGTGGCGTGGCCCTGATTTCCCATTTGCGTGGCAACGCCGGCTGCGTGGCCGGCTTTCGTCAACTCGCGGCACTCATGGAGCGTGTGGGTCAGCGGCTTCTGACAATAGACGTGTTTGCCGGCGCGAATCGCCGCCATCGCGGCGACGGCGTGAATGTGGTCGGGCGTGCCGATGGTGACGGCATCGATGTTCTTTGCCTCCTTGTCGAGCATCACGCGAAAATCCTTGTAGCGCCGCGCTTCGGGGAACGCGCCGAACGAGCCGGCGGCGCGCTGATCGTCGACATCGCACAGCGCGACGATGTTGGCGCCGTTGCGGGCGTGGGTGGCGATGTCACCGCCCCCCATCCCCCCGGCGCCAATACCCGCCACGTTGACGCGTTCGCTCGGCGCAAGAAATCCAGCGCCACCCAACACGTGGCGGGGAACAATGGTAAAGCCGAGAGCCATCCCGCCGGTCGCGGCCAAAAACGCTCTGCGCGAACGGCCCGCGGTCGCGGATCCCTCGTCGCTGGTGTTCGTCATCGTCGCTTTCCTTTCTCGTGGTGGTTATGCGTGGCGCGTTTGATCAGGAACTGGCTCGCTGTGGTTCTCGGAGCATGGCCCAGACAGGTATGGGATGGCCGGGAACGTCGCACTTGCGGGTGACCTTGAATCCATGCTTTTCGTATAGCCGAACATTGGCCTCGCGATGAGTCTCGAGATAGCACGGCAGACCTTGTGCATCTGCCCGGGCGAGGATGGGCTGCATCAATGCTCCGCCGATTCCTTGTCCTCGGTGCTCGGGTTCCACGCCGATCGCAGCCAAATACCAGTGTGGCCCGGGCGCATCCTCGTGATGAAGTTCGCGGGCCATCGCATCGTACGCAAGCAGTCGGGTGAAACCGGTCATCCCAAACCGAAACGGCAACAGCAGCATACCCGATCGGATTTGTCGAATCAGAGTCGCCGTGGACTTTTCGGGAGGCAGCCAGCAGGCGGCGCCTTTTACGTCTGAAGTGACGTACACCTCGCCCCAACGGAAACAATCGCACAGGATTGCGCCGTAAAGTGCCAGTACGCCCGCTGCTCGTCGGGGGCCGTCCGGGGCGGCGTAGGTCATTAGCACGTAGTCGTAAAATGCCTGAGTGAGTGCGGAACGGGCGCGACCGTAGTCCGCGGTAATAAGCCGGAGAACGTCGTCACGGACAGACAAGACCAAAACCTCCGAACTACCTGAATACCGGCTCGCGCGGAAATCGGCGGGCTCACAACTTAGTATGGACAAAAATCTCCTGGAGGGCGGCAACTGGCGCCGGTTTGACGAGATGTTCGTCGAACCCAGCTTCGAGCGATTTCCTGCGGTCTTCGTCTTGACCATACCCGGTCAAGGCGACCAGGAAGACGGACTTGCCCTGGGGCATTTGCCGAATATGTCTGGCAACCTCGTAGCCATTCAGCCCCGGAAGCCCGATGTCCAAGAGGACTACGTCGGGGTGCCATTGCTCGACTTTCTCTATCGCCGTCGTGCCGTCGTATGCGAACGCGACTTCGTGGCTCCAGAGTTTGGACAGCAGTCTACCAAGCGATTCCGCCGCACTGTGGTTATCATCGACAATCAGGACTCGCCGGGCGGGGACTGGAGAAGGCTGCCAGTCCACACGGTCGTGAGTGTATCTATGGCCGATTATTGGCAGTCGCACGACAAACTCGCTTCCCTTGCCCAAGCCTTCACTGTAAGCACTCACGGTGCCGTCATGCATTTCGACGAGGCTCCGGACGAGAGCCAAACCAATTCCCAAGCCACCCCGAGAACGATCCGGCGTATGGGCGACTTGTGTAAAGGGAACGAATATCCGAGCAAGCATATTGGGAGCAATGCCGATCCCAGAATCTCGAACAGCAATCGTTACGTGGCCATTTTCTGATGTCACGCCGAGACTGATGCGTCCCCCCTTGTCCGTGTACTTGGCAGCGTTATTCAGTAAATTGGAAATGATCTGAGACAAACGAACCGGGTCTGCTTGCACCCAGATCGGCTGCGGTGGCAACAGCAGCGTAAACTCCTGTCCTTGCAATGCAATGGCGGGCCGGGCCTCCTCAAGGGCATCGTGGATCGCTGAGCTTAACTCGACCGGCTCTTTTTTGAGTTGAATCTTGCCTCGCATGATTCGAGACACGTCCAATAGATCATCGACAAGTCGAACGATGTGCCGCACTTGACGCTGCATTAGCGCCTTGGCCCATTCAGCGGTGTCTCGATCGACATCGGAGTTCAACAGTTCGAGCGCGTTGCGAATGGGCGCCAAGGGATTCCGTAATTCGTGTGCCAGCATCGCCAGAAACTCGTCCTTCCGACGATCCGCCTCTCGCAGTTCGGTGTATAAACGAGCATTTTCGATCGCAACCGCGGCACGACGGCCGAGTTCTTCCGCCACCGCCAATTCAGCCGCCGAGAATCGACGATCGGACTCTGCGCTGACGAGTCCAATGGCTCCAATCACTTTGGTGCGAGTGATGAGCGGAACGAAAATATAGGACCGCGGATTCAGTTCGTGTAGCAAGGCAAGATGTCGCTCGTCTCTGGAGATGGATTGGAGGAGAGCCTCATCCACAACCGGAATAAGCACTGGCTTGCCCGTCCTCAAAACGTTCCCTGTTCGAGTAGGAGAATCCCAAGTCAACGCGTACCTGCCAAGAAGCTCATTCAAAAGCCCTTCCTTCGACGGGTCAACATGAGCGGCGGCCACTCGTTCGATCTTGTGGTCTTCTTGAACCAGGAAAACCATGCAGCAATCGGCTAGAAACGGGACGGAAAGACGGGCCAGTTTTTGCAGGGTACTGGTTTCGTCCATCAGGGAAGCCAGCGTTCCGCTGGCGTCAACCAAAAACCGGAGCGAGTCTTCTGCCTTCTTTCTTTGGCTGATATCGCGCACAATTCCCGTGAAGAATCGGCGCGCATCGTGGCGAAATTCACTAATGGCCAATTCCAGCGGGAAGGTCGTACCGTCTTTTCGACGTCCCTGCACGTCTCGACCTATGCCGATCACTTTGCCAACTCCGGTTTGCAAATAACGAGCGATATATTCGTCGTGTTCGCTATGATAGGGCTCCGGCATCAATAGTTTTACATTGTGTCCGACGACCTCCTCCGGCGCGTAGCCAAATAGTTTATGCACGGCAGGATTAATCATTTCAACGGTGCCCCGTTCATCAATGATAATGATCCCGTCGATGACATGATTGACCACGGCAGCCGTGCGTTCCTCAGCCTCGTGCAACAGTTCCTCGGCCCTGCGGCGCTCGATCACGTGCCCGATCTGCGATCCGACGGAAACCATCATCTCCAGCAGATGTTCGTCAGGTTCCCGCAGTTCCTTGCTGAAGAACTCGATGACGCCAATCACATTGCCCTCGGACATGAGCGGGAACCCGAAGGCGCCATGTAAGCCTGCCTCGGCTGCTGACGAGGCGCGAGGGAAGTTGCGGTCCACCGTGACATCGCTAATCCACGCTGAAGCTTTGCTCGTCCAAATCCGACCAGGAAGGCCAATTCCCGGAGCCATCGTCGTCTGTCTCGACACGCTGTCAAATCTATTCAGGTCGGGCGTTTTCCGATGCCACGCCTCGACGCACCGCAGTACGTTTGCTTCTCGGTCTACCGTCCATAGAGCGCCCATTTCCCAATCGAGACTGTTGCAGATGGCCTCCAGAACGGCAGGGGCCGCATCACCAACGGTGGTCGTTCGAGCAAGAATCTGACTAATGTTCAGGCGGGCATTGCGACGACGCTCAGCTGCCTTTACTTTGCTGATGTCCCGCAGGTAGGCGGTGAACAGCGGCGGGCCTGCTTTTGCAATCCGAGTGATCGCTAATTCCACTGGAAACTGCGAGGTGTCCGCCCGCATTGCCTCAATTTCAATCCGTCTCTGGAGAACCGGTCCTTCGCCAGTTTTCAGATAGTGCGCCAAGCCCCGATAGTGGCTGTCACGCAGATGCGGCGGCACGAGTAGTTCGCCGACGAGTTGTCCAATCGCCTGCGGGCGGCTGTAGCCAAAGGTTCGTTCGGCGGCGGGGTTGAACTCGACAATTCTTCCGCGGTGGTCCATGGTAATGATGCAGTCGAGCGCCGACTCCAACATCGCCGTCTTGTCGGCGTGGTTCTCATCCCTGGCGATCTCTGTCCGGTCGGATTGCATGACCTCTAGTTGGTCGAAGCTGGTCGGCGCAGTGCCGCGGGCCTGGAGCTTGGCGGTATGCATCATGCCGCCAAGCAGCACGATCCCTGCTCCAACGAGTACGAAAAGAATCAGGCCCACTGGATCGTCGCTGCCAACTAACCGTAATTCCGGCGACCGCACCAACAGAACGGCCGACCAGAATGCCGCCAACAAAACTGCTGTCACAGCCGGGCCATAGCCGCCATACCATGCGGAAAACATGACCGCGAAGAGTAACGTGGCAAACGAAAATCTCGCATCGACAGCAGGCGTCATTAAACCACTAATCCACAACGCCAGCGCCGTGCTGACGAGGGCGGCACCGTATCGTCGGACGGCCGCGGTATTCGTGAAAGTGGAATGGCCGCTCGTTTTCATCCTGCATCATCTGACCGGTTCATGTTTTGTGGTCAATCGTACCGATTACCGCTCTCCATTATCGTATCAGCAGGCACACAACGGAAGCCCAACGAAAGTTTGACCATTGCTCCGCCGGAGCGGAGAGCCTCCACAGGTATTTTACAGTGTGATACGATTCAATCAGGGCATTGCCAGGGTGACCGAAAGTCCGATTGCGAACACCCTCACCTGGGAACTTCTCTGACACTCGTGGAGGTTCGTTGAATGGAACCGTTTTTTCGCGCAGCCTTTTTGGCAGCTCTGTCGTTTTCGCTGATCCCCTTCACGTGCTTTGCCCAGTCCCAAGAATCCGAGATTTGGGGCGAGGCGATCATGGCACAGCCCTTCGACACCGGAATCTTCCGGCAAATCAAGATTCCTTCCTGGGTGCAGGAGACAATCGGCTGCGGCTACACGCTTTCGGTGATGGATGGCGCCGCGCGCTCCCGCGCCGCAGCGCACGGGGTGTCGATCAGCGAGATGGGTTTCGTTGACCCCTTCTACGCCTATTATGACAGCAAGCTTCTGAAGCGGCGCAGCCCCCACGTGCCGCTCGAGCGGTTGGAGAAGGACATCGCCCAGTACAAACGGCTCGGCATTCGGATCCTCGGCGTCTATCCACCGTGCCTCCAGGGCGAAGTCTATGAGAGTCATCCGGACTGGCGTAGAATCGCCACCAATACGACCGACATCCCTCAGATTGACATGAAGCAGTTCCCGCACGGCGGGATGCTTTGCCTGTTGGGCCCTTACGGCGACTTCTTCATCGACGTGCTTGGCGAGATCCTCGCGAAATTTCCGGACGTCGACGCGTTCAGCTTCGATGGGCTGCACTACGGGGGCGTCTGTTACTGTCGGCACTGCCGTGAGAACTATCGCCGTGACGCCAACGCGGAAATTCCCAATGCCGATATGAACGACGCTGCCTTTCGCCGCTATCAGCACTGGGCCGATCGTCGGATGGAAGATCTCGTGCGGCGCATGCAGGCGCGTCTCAAGGGCATCAAGCCCGACGTCGCCCTCGTCACCTGGACTACCAACGCCGGCCGGTTCGGCCATTTCCTCAGCATCCCGCGAAACATGCCCGCGCGGATGAATCTACTGCTCGACGCGCCCGACCAGGAGTTCTGGCTTGACGAAACCAACCGCGGCACGACCATCGTTCCGGCCTTTGCGAACGCATATATTTGGGCCACCACCAACCATCGCGTCGCTTTCAGCGAGCCCTATATCCTCAGTCATGGGAACCCCTACGGAAAGGACAGTTTCCCTCCCCAGGAGATCCTCCTCCGCATGATGCTCGCGCTGACTTACGGTGCTGCGCCCAGCATCGCGGTGGCGCAGCCGGCGAATCTTCAGCAAGAGCTCTACGAGTGTCTCGACGCGGTAAAATGCCGCAAGCCTTGGCTGACCCACAAGAACCCCGAGCCGTGGGCGGCACTGGTCATGAGTGACAACACCCGCAACTTCTACGGACGCTCCGCGGGCCTCGTCGAGGAGCGCTACATGGCGTCGGTATTCGGCGCATTTCGGGCCACGGTCGAGGAGCACCTTCCCGTAGCGGTGATCAACGACTGGAATCTGAATCCCGCCGATCTCGCCCGCTACAAAGTGCTGATCCTGCCCAACACCGCCTGCCTGGACGACGCGCAAGTGGCCGCCGTGGAACAGTTCGTCCGTGGGGGCGGCGGACTGGTCGCAAGCCTGGATACTTCGCTGTTCGACGAGTACGGAACGCCGCGCGGAAATTATGCCCTTGCCGCAGTGCTTGGAGTCGATTACCGGGGCCTCCCCGAGCCCTCGGGCGACAACGAGGATATTGACGTCAACTTCGCCAAGGCCATCGGGCCCGACTATTGGGAGAAGCGCAAAAATGTCTTCGATTTCAAACAGGACGCCTCCTCGTTGCTCAACCAGGGACGAATGAAGACTTACGTTGGCGACGAGACGGTGACATTCAAGGGCCCCGCCGTGCGGGTAGTTCCGAAGAGCGCGGCGGCCAAGATCCTTGGCACGCTGCGAGTCAAGTCCGTCGCCGGCGCGTCCGAATTCCCCGGCGTCGTCACCAACACTCACGGCAAAGGGCGTGTCGCCTATTTCGCGGCGGGATTTGACGCAGCTTACTACCTCTACGCTTACCCCTACCAGCGCCTTGTCCTGAGCCACGCCATCCATTGGGCCGCCTCCGACGTTGCCCCGCTGCGCGTCGACGCCCCGATGTGCGTCCACTCCACCCTGATGCGGCAGGCCAAAGACGGCTCTCAGCGACTGCTCGTCCACCTTTTCAACGATCTCAACACGACCGCTCATCATGCCCTGCCCAATGACGACGTGCCACTGCGGGAGGAAGTCGTGCCGCTCCATGACCTCCGCGTCACCTTTGACCCGCGCTACCATCTCTCGCGCATCCATTTGGAGCCCGAAGGCAGAGATCTCGAGCCCAAAAAGACTGCAAACGGCACGGCCGTGATCGTGCCCCGTCTCGACGTGCACTCGATCGTCGTGGGCGAACTCGAGGCTGCGGCGCAGCGCTGACGTTAACTCGGGAGTCGGCTACGACGTGCATTACCGATCGGGAACCAGAGCAATGGCCCGGCACCAGGCGGCACTGGCACGGTGGATCTTGACCGGCAGGCACGAGACGTAAAATCCGTGCGGCCGCGGCAGCGCATCGAGATTAGCCAACTTTTCGATCTGGCAATATTCGCGCGTGATGCCCGCGAAATGGGCCGGCCAGATGAAGCGGCCATCGCCGGTGCGCCGGTAATCGGCGATCATGTTGGCAAACGGACGGTCGAGCGTGTAGGCGTCGATGCCGATCACTTTTACGCCTCGCTCGACGAGCCACAGGGTACCTTCCCGCCCCAGCCCCGGTTGCGCGAAATAGTCGGCCGAGCCGAGTCGCTTGTCGGCTCCCGTTTGGATCAGCACGATGTCGCGCGGCCGCAATTGGTATTCAATCCCTGCCAGAGCGGCGGTCAAATCGTCGACGGTGATGAATTCGCCGGGCTCTTTGTGTCGCATATCGAGCACCACGCCGGGCGCAAAGCACCATTCGAGTGGCACCTCGTCGATCGTGCGCGCCGGTTGGCCCTCGGACCGCGGGGAGTAGTGATAGGGGGCATCGACGTGGGTGCCGGTGTGCGTGATCGCATGGATCTCCTCGACGGCCCAGCCCAGTCCGCCCGAATACACCAGGTCTTCGGAGCGCACGCCCAGAAAGCGCTCGATTTGTTCGCGGCCCTCGGCTTCATGCGTGACATAGTGAATGTCCGCCGGCATCGGCTCGCTCGGCGCCTGATGTTCCAGCGGGACGCTCAAGTCGATCATGCGAAAGGGGTCAATCATCTGTCGCGGCCGGCGGAAATGAATGGTGCGAGGCTTTCCGAAAGTCGGAAATCCACCTGTCAGGCCGCTTCATCGTGTCAGATTATCGCTTAAAATCAATCACCCCGTTCTTGCTCACCCGCTGTCGAGAGCCTCATTTGGAGAGAGAACCATGAGCACCAAAGCCGCGGACTCCGAACCCATTTTGGTCGCCCCGCACGTCGTTGAAGGGGGGACCATATTGGAGATCACCATTAACCGGCCCGAGGTCCACAACGCGATCAACGGAGCGGCGGCCCGGCTATTGCTCGAAGCATGGCGGCTGTTTCGTGACGACGACGCGCTGACCGTGGCGGTGATTACCGTCTCGCAGGGCTACACCTACGCCGGTGGCTTGGAGTTATTTTGCCACGGCCACATTCGCCTCGCCGAACCGCAAGCCACTTTTTCCGTCGCCTGCCGACGCTGGGGAGTCCCTTTGGTCGATGGGGGAACCGTCTACTTGCCGCGCCTCGTCGGCTGGGGAGCGGCGCTCCCCTTGATCATCACCGGCCAGCGAATCTCGGCCGAACGGGCCCATCAGGTCTCCCTGGTGTGGGAACTGGCGCCGAAGGGGGGCGGGCTCGACCGGGCAATGTCCATGGCGCGACAAATCTGCCAACAGCCGCGCGACGCCATGCTGGCCGATTTGTATTCCGCCCTCCACGGATCGCACCTGCCGCTGGACTCGGCGCTGGAACTCGAGGCCGCTAACATGGCCCCGGTGATGCAGAGTGAAAGCACTCGCCGCGGGGTCGAGGCCTTTCAAAAGGGAAAGCGATTTTGGTTCACCTAGGAAAGGCGGGAGGCTGTAG